>MNJC01000080.1 GCA_001920085.1 Actinobacteria bacterium 13_1_20CM_4_69_9 | reverse complement strand
GACGAGCAGTCCGTACACGAAGATGCCGGTGACGATCGTCGGCAGGCCGTTCAGGATGTCGAGCACGAGCTGGACCGGCTGCGCGATCGCGCGCGGCGCGAACTCGGTGAGGTAGATCCCGATGAGGACGCCGACCGGGAGCGCGAGCGCCGTGGCCATCCCCACGATGATCGCCGAGCCCACGATCGCGCTCGAGATCCCGCCCCCAGGCTGGCCGAAGAGCGCCGGCGGCTGCGTGAGGAAGTCCCAGCTCAGGGCCGGCCAGGCCCGCACCGCGACGGAGACGAGCACGAGAAACAGCACGGCGACGGCAGCGAGCGCCGACGCCCAGCCCAGGATCTCCATCAACCTGCTGACGATGAGCCGGCGGCGGAGACCGCCCGAGGGCTTGAGCGACACGGCCGGGGTCACGGCCGACATCAGCGCGCTCCTTTCAACGGATCGAAGACGCGGACGATCACCTGCGCCGCCAGGTTCGTGAGGAGACCGATCACCATCAGAATCGCCGCGAGATAGAGCAGCGACGACTGCTCGAGGCCGGACCCGGCTCCCTGATAGCTCGCGGCGATCTTGCTGGCGAGCGTGTCGATCGGGCCGAAGATGTTCGCGGAGATCGTCGTGCCGCCGCCGATCACCTGGGTGACGGCGATCGCCTCGCCGAGCGCACGCCCGAGACCGAGGATGATCGCCGCGGCGATCCCCGTCCTCGTCGAGGGCAGGATCACGCCGCGCACCATCTCCCACCGGGTCGCGCCCAGCGCGAGCGCGCCCTCCTCCAGCTCGTCCGGCACCTGGAGGAAGAGCTCCCGGCAGATGCTCGCGATGATCGGGACAACCATGATCGTGAGGATCAGCCCGGCCGTGAAGAGACCCGTGCCCGTCGGCGAGGGCGCGCCGAAGAGCGGGATGAAGCCGAGGTGGTCATGCAGCCACGGCTCGAGGTGGTTGGCGAGGAACGGCCCGAGAACCAGGATGCCCCAGAGCCCGAGGACGACGCTCGGAATGGCCGCGAGCATCTCGACCAGCGAGCCGACGATGCCGCGCACACCGCCCGGCGCGAGCTCGCTCAGCCAGAGCGCGATCGCGATCGCCAGCGGAGTCGCGATGACGAGGGCGATGAGCGAGCTCATCGCCGTCCCGTAGATGAAGGGCAACGCTCCGAAGACCCCCTTGACCGGGTCCCATGTCTTCGCGGTGATGAACGACAGGCCGTAGTGCTGGATCGCCGGCCATGCGAGGTGGAGGACCTTCCAGAGGATCGCGCCGAGCAGGACGACCGCTGCCGCCGCCGCGAGGAACGTGACAGCGCGGAGCCCGAGATCGCCGAGGCGGTCGCCGAGGCGACGGGTCGTGGTGCGGATCGAGTATTCGGACGGGGCGACGCTCATCGGAACGGCACCCTAAACCGGTAACTGCGCGGTTAGGCGCGCGGTCACCAGCCTGTCACCACACGTTCACCTTGCGTCTGCCCACCCCGCCTTCCACCACGCGCATCGTTCGCCTCGGTTGACTCCAAAACGGGACAAGAAGGGGGAAGCATCTTGAGCAGGAAAACCATCACGCTGCTGCTCGGCGTGCTTGCGGCACTCGCGGCAATCGCAGTTTCCGGCGTGGCGGGGACAGCCCAGGCGCGGCCTCAGGCAACGGATCTGACCGGTGCCGGCAGCTCGTTCGTCGCGCCGCTGGTGGCGGCATGGACGAGCAAGGTCGACTCGGCGCTCGGCCTCAAGATCACCTACGGGCCGATCGGCTCGGGCGGCGGCATCAATGCCATCACCAACCGAACCGTCGACTTCGGCGCCAGCGACGCGCCGCTGACCCCGGATCAGTTCGCCGCCTGCAAGGGCTGCGTCCAGATCCCGTGGGCGCTCTCGGCAACCGCGATCGCTTACAACGGTGACGCGCTGCCGAATCACGTGCACATGACGGGCCAGGTTGTCGCAGGCATCTTCCAGGGCCGGATCAAGAAGTGGAACGACCCGGCGATCAAGAAGCTGAACAAGGGGAAGTCACTGCCCGACCTCGCCATCACCGTCGTTCACCGGTCGGACAACAGCGGCACGACCTACAACCTGACCGACTATCTGTCGCACGTCAGCCCGACGTGGAAGAGCGGCCCGGGCAAGGGCGTGGCCGTGAACTGGCCGACGGGCATCGGCGCCCGCGGCAGCTCCGGCGTCGCCGCCGCGCTCAAGTCGACCCAGGGCGGCATCACCTACGTCGACGTCGCCTACACGCTCGCGAACCACTTCAAGCGTGAACCCGGCAAAGACCCAGAAGCTCGCCTACCCGATCTGCACGTTCACGTACGTGATCATCCCGAAGCAGACGGCCAAGGCCGCCGAGCTGAAGAAGTTCGTGAAGTGGGCGTTGACGAAAGGGCAGGCTTCGGGGCCGAAACTGCTGTTCCAGCCGATCCCGAAGGTCGTCCTCAGGGCATCGCTCAAGACAACCGCACTGATCCACAGCTGATCGACGAGGCCGCTACGGGGCGGGGAAGCTGCAAACGATGCGCAGCCCCCGCCCCGGGCCACCCGATGCCTCGACCCGACCCCCCGCGGAGGCGACGACGTGCTTGACGATCGCGAGACCCAGACCCGTCCCGCGCGAGGCGCGCGCACGGTCGCTGCGATAGAACCGCTCGAAGAGACGCGAGAGGTCGCCCTCCTCGACTCCGCGGCCGTCGTCGGAGACCTCGAGCTCGCCCGGACGCGCCGCCAGCAGCAACGTGGCGCCGGGGCCGGCGTAGCGGATCGAGTTGACCGCGAGGTTCTCGACGACGATTTGGAGCATGCGGCGACGCAAGGGGATCTCGACGTCCGGTGCGGCATCGACGCGGATCTTCACGTCGGCGCGCTCGGCGCTGTCGGCGAGCCTGTCGCGAGTCTCCTCGAGCACCGGCAGCGCCGAGATGCCGCCGAGCGCCACCACCTGCCGCCCGCTCTCGAGCTCGGAGAGGAAGAGCACATCGTCGATCAGCTCGCTCATCTCCTCGACCTGCTCCCGTGCCTCGGCAAGCAGGGCGTCGCGATCCGCCCCAGGCAGCTCGGCCGACTCCAGGATCGCGAGCAGACGTGCCAGCGGCGTCCGCAGCTCGTGGGAGACCGCTGCGGTGAAACCGACTCGCAGCTCCTCGTACGTGCGCGCGTCCTCCATCATTCAGGGCGAGTATGGCCAAAGTCCTGATCGTCGAAGACGACCGCGTCATCGCGGAAGGCATGGCGCGGCATCTCTCGAGCGCCGGCTTCGACCCGGTCGTCGTCGGCAGGGGCGAGCAGGGCCTCGCGCGCCTGCGCTTCGAGCGACCGGACGTCGTGGTGCTCGACCTCATGCTCCCGGAGCGAGACGGCTGGAGCGTGATCGAGGAGGCGCGCTCGGAAGGGATCGCGACGCCGATCGTCGTCGTCTCGGCACGCGGCACCGAGCACGACCGCGTCCACGCGCTCGAGATCGGCGCGGACGACTACCTCGTCTTCGTCGACGGTGAGAGCGCCGAGCTGACGCCGACGGAGTTTCGCCTGCTGTACCAGCTCGCGCTCGAGCGGGGCCGCGTGGTGACGCGCGACGAGCTCCTGCAGAAGATCTGGGGACGACGCGAGGCCCATCGCGATCGGACGGTCGACGTCTTCGTCCGCCGCCTGCGCGACAAGATCGACCGCCGCGCCACGAGGCACACCTTCATCCAGACCCGTTACGGGGTCGGTTACCGGCTCGAGCCCGTCGCGAAGGTCGGCGGGGACGTGTCTTAGGGACTGTCCCTAAGACACGTCTAAATTGGCGTCAGAGACACGACGGTGCGGCGGCCGTCCACTTCGTAGACGACGTCAACGGTCTCGTGCTTGCGGTAGGTGCCGGCGATCCCGAGCAGCATCGAGAGCCAGCGGATCGGCCCGAGCCGTCCCTCCTGCGCCAGAACGCGGTGGAAGACGAGCTCGCTCCCGATCCGGTCGAAGTCCCGGCCCGGCTGTTGCGGGACCCCGTTCACGTACACCTCGTAACGATCTCCGACGCGGGGTGGTAGTTGAACACGCGAGCCCGCCACCTCTCGTAGGATGCCACTGCCCGTGCGGAGGAAGATCCTCGTCCTCGCTGTGCTCGTCGGCGCCGCGCTGGCGTTCGTCGCCGTCGCCTACGCGGGCAACGGCGGGTTCGGGCCGGAGACCCCGCACTCTCCCAACGCGAGCCGGATCAACAGTTCCTACAAGTGGATCGCGCTGTTCACGGGTGCGATCTTCGTCATCGTCGAGGGGACGCTGCTCTGGTTCGTGATCCGCTATCGCCGCCGCGGGCGTGCGCGCACGGTCGAAGGCCCCCAGGTCCACGGCGCGACGCGCCTCGAGCTGATCTGGACAGCGATCCCCGTTCTGATCCTCGCGGCGATCGCCGGCTTCATCTTCTACGAGCTCCCGGGGATCAAGGACGTCCCCGCGGCGAAGGCGCAGGGCGGCCCGCTCGACATCCGCATCGACGCGCACCAGTTCTACTGGCAGTTCACCTATCCGAACGGCGCGGTCTCGATCGACGAGATGCACGTCCCGACGCACCGCGTCGTGCGCGTGGACATCTACTCGCAGGACGTCGACCACAGCTGGTGGATCCCCGAGCTCGGCGGCAAGTTCGACGCGATCCCCGGCCGGCACACGCACACGTGGTTCCAGGCCAACGAAACAGGAACGTACCACGGCCGCTGCGGCGAGTTCTGCGGCATCTTCCATGCCGCGATGAAGGCACAGGTCCTCGCGCACTCACTCGCCGACTACCAGTCGTGGGTGTCCGCGAAGGCGGGCCCCGACCTCGGCCGCAACGAGTGGGTGGGCGTGTGCGCGAAATGCCACGGCCCGCAGGGCGAGGGCGACTACGGCCCGAACATCACGACGAACGGCCTGCTCGTGCAACCCGCAGGACTGCACACGCTGCTCGTCGACGGCCAGAATCGCATCAAGCCGATCTCGAGCTACATGCCGCCGGTCGGGCGCGGCTGGACCGACAAGCAGTTCACGGCCCTCGACCTCTACCTCAAACGGCACATCTACAAGGGCTCACAGAGTGGCGGTTAGGACCGAGGCGTATCGTGCGGACTGGCGCCGTGGACGGGTCGCGTCGTGGGTGACGACGGTCGACCACAAGCGCATCGGCCTGCTCTACATAGGCACGTCGCTCGTGTTCTTCGCCGCCGGCGGCATCCTCGCGCTGCTCATGCGCGCGCAGCTCGCGCAGGCGAACGAGCACTTCGTGACGCGCAACACCTACAACGAGCTGTTCACGATCCACGGCACGACGATGATCTTCCTGTTCATCGTCCCGTTCTGGGCCGGCCTCGCGAACTACCTCGTCCCGCTGATGATCGGCGCGCGCGACATGGCCTTTCCGCGCCTGAACGCGCTGTCCTACTGGCTGTTCCTCTTCGGCGGCCTGACGATGTTCATGAGCTTCCTCGCCTCCGGCGGCGCGTCGAAGTCGGGGTGGTACGGCTACCCGCTGCTCTCCGAGAAGTTCTTCTTGTCGGGCAACGGCCAGGACCTGTGGATTCTCTCGCTGCACCTGGTCGCCCTCTCGTCGCTCGTCGGCGCGATCAACTTCCTGTGCACGATTCACAACATGCGCGCGCCCGGCATGAGCTGGATGCGCATCCCGCTGTTCGTGTGGACGATCGAGATCTACTCGGTCCTGCTGCTCGCCGTGATCCCGGTGATCAGCGTCGCGCTCACGTTCCTGCTGCTCGACCGGCAGGCGGGAACGCACTTCTTCCTGCCCGACCAGGGCGGCAGCGCGCTGCTGTACCAGCACCTCTTCTGGTTCTTCGGCCACCCCGAGGTGTACATCATCATCCTGCCCGGGATGGGTGTGATCTCCGAGGTCATCCCCGTCTTCTCGCGCAAGCCGATCTTCGGCTACAAGGCGGTCGCGTTCTCGACCGTTGCGATCGGCTTCTACTCGATGCTCGTCTGGGCGCACCACATGTTCAGCGTCGGGCTGCCGAACTTCCTCAACGTCTTCTTCATGCTCTCGTCGATGGTGATCGCCGTCCCGACGGGCGTGAAGATCTTCAACTGGATCGCGACGACGTGGCGCGGCAACCTCATCTTCGACACGGCGATGCTCTGGGCGCTCGGGTTCATCGCCGTGTTCACGATCGGCGGGCTCTCCGGGATCTTCCTCGCCGCTTTCCCCGTGGACTGGCAGGTCACCGACACGTACTACGTGGTCGCGCACATGCACTACGTGATGTTCGGGGGCGGCGTGTTCGCCGTCTTCGCCGGCCTCTACTACTGGTGGCCGAAGCTCTTCGGGCGTGTCCTCGACGAGGGACTCGGGAAGCTGCACTTCTGGCTCGTGTTCATCGGCTTCAACCTCACCTTCTTCCCGCAGCACATGCTGGGCCTGATGGGGATGCCGCGACGGAACTTCACCTACAGCGAGCACGGCCTGACACAGGCGTACAACCTGCTCTCGACGATCGGCTCGGCGGTGATGACCCTCGGCATGCTGATCTTCGTCTGGAACGTCGTGAAGACGGCGCGGGCCGGCGTCCGCGCGGCCAACGACCCGTGGCTCGCCGACACGCTCGAGTGGTACACGACGTCGCCGCCGCCGGAGTGGAACTTCGACCGCATTCCGTACGTGACCAGCGCACGCCCCTTGCGCGACCTGCGAAGGAGGCTGCAAAGTGCCTAGACCCGGCCTGTGGTTGCGGTTCACGGCGCTGTTCGCGTCGAGCGCCGTGCTGCTCGCGGTCGTCAGCGGCGCCGCGTCGCTCGGCGCGGCCCACCGCATCCTCGCGGCGCTCGCGCTGCCACCGCTGGTCGCCCTCGTCGTCGCTGCACGCCTCGCCCATCCGCGGCTGTTCGTGCCGGCACTGAGCGCGCTCGTGCTCTTCGGCATCGCTGCGCTCGTGACGCTGCCCGGGGCACACCTCGCGCTCGCAGCGGTCGCGTTTGCCGCGACGCTGGTGGCGACCGTCGCGACGTACCGCGGCGAGCCGGCTCCGCCGGCGCCGTGGCGGGACTATGTGACGCTGACGAAGCCGCGGATCATGTCCCTGCTGCTCGTCACGGGCCTCTGCGCGATGTTCGTCGCCGCTCAGGGAGCGCCGGCCGGCCGGCTCGTCGCCGTGACGATGACGGGCCTCGCGCTCGCCTGCGGCGGCGCGTCGGCGCTGAACCACGTGCTCGACCGCGACATCGACCGGCTGATGGGCAAGCGCACGCGCGCGCGGCCGCTCGCCGCCGAGCGGATGCCGCCGACACTCGCGCTCGAGTTCGGACTGACGCTCTCGGCGTTCTCGTTCGTCCTGCTCGCATCGCTCGTGAACGTCCTGACGGCGACGCTCGCGTTGGTCGGGAACCTCTTCTACGTGCTCGTGTACACGCGCTGGTTGAAGCGAAGCACGCCGCAGAACATCGTCATCGGCGGGGCGGCAGGAGCGGTGCCCCCGCTCGTCGGGTGGGCCGCCGTGACCGGGAATCTCACGCTCCCCGCCCTGTGGCTGTTCCTGATCGTCTTCTTCTGGACGCCTCCGCACTTCTGGGCGCTCGCGCTGTTGATCCGCCGCGACTACGAGGCCGCGCGGATCCCGATGCTGCCCGTCGTGCGGGGTGTCCGGGAGAGCTGAGGCGCGATGCGACGCCCCGGCGCGCCGCGCTGCTCTTCCACTATTCGCTCCTCTACCTGGCGCTGCTCTTCGTGGCCATGGCCCTCGACCCCCTGCTCGCATGAGCGAGCCGCTGCCGCCGCGCACCACGAACGAGCCCGTCGAGGTGACGCCGGAGCTCGCGCGGAAGAACATGGTCCTCGGCTGGGCGCTGCTCGGGCTTGCGCTGCTGATCGCGGCCGGCGCGGTCGTCGTGTCCCTCATTTACCTGCAGTTCGACTAAAGGAAGGCACGGCAGGGGCCGATCTGGCCTCTGATGCGGTCGCTTCGCACTCTCGCTGCGCTTGCTCTGGCGCTGCTCGGCCTCGCCGTCGGCGTGCCGAGCGCGTCGGCGATCGACCCGTTCCCGACCGACGGGATCATGACCCTGTCGAACCCAAACTTCACCGTCCATTACGACGGCAACGACAACGATGCGACGTGCAAGGACTTCACCACCGAGGAGCGGGCCGGCGACATCGCCGGCATGCTCGACCGGGCGCGGACGTTCTACGCCGGCATGGGGCTCGGATGGCCGGCGCCGGTGCCCGACAGCGACAGCCATGTCCACGTCGCGATCGAGAACTTCGGCGGCGGCTGCTCCGTCTACGGCGTGATCCCGTTCGGAACTCCGCAGCCGCTGACGCGGTGGGACGCGGTCCTCGAGCCCATCGGCGGCGGCGCGGACAACATCCACCTCAACATGGGCAAGGACGGGCTGAAGTATCCGGTCATCGCCCATGAGGTCTTCCATCTGGTCGAGGACGCGCTCGCGCCCGGTGTCGACCAGTGGCTCCAGGAAGGCACGGCCGAATGGGCGGCGATCCGCGCGAACAATGCGGCCGGCGGCTTCGGCGTCAACCCCGACCGAACGCTCGACTGCGTCGGCACGCGCTGCGGCGACACGGAGTACGACAAGAACGGTTACCCCGGCTGGATGCTCTTCGAGTATCTCGCCGAGCGCTACGGCGACGGCAAGGTCAAGGCCGTCTGGGATCAGGCAGCCGCGAGCCCGGCCGCGCCCGGTACGACCGATCTCGCGAACGTCTTGCCGTCGGGCACCTCACTGGCCTCGTTCTTCAACGACTACACGACCGCGCGCATGACAGGGAACTTCACGATGGCGTCGCTGGCCGGCTCGCGTCCCCAGCTGTACGCGAACGTCCCGGTCGGCACCACGTCCGGCACGCTGCCCCTGCAGCCGGTTGCGGTCAACCATCTCGCGGTGCGGTACATCACGCTCACGCACGGATCCGACCCGACGCAGCCGTGCTTCGCCGCGACCCTGACGCTCGACGTCACGATTCCGGCGGGCGTCGTCTCGACCCCGACGTACTACGCGAACACGAAGACGTCGGTCGCGCAACCGTTGACCGTGACCGGGTCGACGGCCTCGATCACGGTGCCGTGGAACACGTGCGCCGGCAGCCCGAGCGCGTACCTCTCGCTGCCGAACGACAGCCTCGGAAGCGACGGGCAGGAGTTCACGGTGCGGGGCAGCGTCGACGTCGACCCCAACACGCCCGCCGCACCGTCCGACCCGCCGCCGGGCGCGCATGTCATCGGCACGCCTATCTCCGCGCCGACGAGCGACCCCGCGCCGACGCTGAACGTCTACGCGCCCGAGGTCCTACACGTCTCGAGCAAGACGCGGGTGCTTCGCTTCGTCGTGTTCTCGAGCGGTGACGGCAGGCTCGGCGCGGTGCTCGGCTCGACCGGCCTCGGCTCGGCCGCCCTCCGCAGCGGCAACAACGACGTTCGCTTCGTGCTGCCGACGCAGCTCTTCAAGTCGCTGCGGACGAAGAGCTCGTCCAACGTCCTGCAAATGACCAGTGAGTCGCCGAGCGGGACGAGGGGCGCAACCTTCACGCGCCGCGTCGTCGTCCAGACGCCGCCGAAGCCGAAGAAGAAGACAGCCAAGAAGAAGCACTAGAGTCGCCGCCTGGTGGCGGCCGACGGGATCTTCCTCGCACGACCGAACGAGGTCGGCACCGGCACGCCGCTGGCGGTCAAGGACCTGCTCGACACGGCAGGGCTGACGACCACCTACGGATCGGCGATCTTCGCCGGGCACGTGCCGACGACGTCAGCCGAGGCGGTGGTACGACTCGAAACGGCGGGCTATGCGAACGTCGGCAAGACGAACCTGCACGAGTTCGCGTACGGGATCACCTCCGAGAACCCGCACTTCGGAACCGTCCCGAACCCGCTCGCGCCAGGACGGATCGCGGGAGGATCGAGCGGCGGCTCCGCAGCAGCGCTCGCCGCGGGACTGGCAGTCGCCGCCCTGGGCACCGGCTCCGGAGGGTCGATCCGGATTCCGGCCGCCTGCTGCGGCGTCGTCGGCCTCAAGCCGACGTACGACCTCGTCCCGACCAGCGGCTGCTTCCCGCTCGCGCCGAGCTTCGACCATGTGGGGCCGATGGGCCGGACCGTAGCGGCCTGCTCGGCGCAGCTCGAGTCGCTCGCCGACGGTTTCGCTCCGACCCGGGTCGAGTCGCTGGAGGAGCTGCACGTCGCGGTCGCCTGGATACAAGAGGCCGACCCGCTCGTCGGCGCGCGCGTGCGCGAGGCAGCCGCGCAGTTCCCGCGCGCGCGCGACATCGACTGGCCGCGACCGCGGATCGATGCCCTGTTCATGCGCGAGGTCGCCGACGTCCACCGCGAGCTCTACTCGGAGAACGCGGAGCTCTACGGCGACGACCTCGCGACGAAGATCGAGCGCTGCCTGGCGGTGTCGGACGCCGAGGCGACGCACGCCGCGCGTGCGCGCGAGGAGTACCGCGAACGCTGTGCCGAGCTGCTCGAGGGGTTTGAGCTCTTGCTGACGCCGACGCTGTCGTGCGTGGCGCCGCCGGTCGGGGTCGGCGATCTGGCGCTTCGCGCCACGCTGACGCGCAACACGCTGCCGTTCAACACGCTCGGCTGGCCGGCGCTCGCCCTTCCGTGCGGCGCGGCCGAGGACGGCCTGCCGGCATCCGTCCAGCTCGTCGGGCGGCCGGGTGCCGACGCGCTCGTGCTCGCAGCCGGAGAACGGCTTGCGGCCACGCTTTCCGGCACCTAGCCATCCCTCGTTCGAGGGACAGCCGCACGACCCGGGCTGCCGACAACCCATGAGGAAATGCGCGTCCTCGCACTTGCGGCAGCCTGTCTCAGCCTGCTCGGCATCGCCTCGGCGGCCGATGCGGCGACGCCTGTCAAAGGCGCCTCGCCCGGGCACCTGCACGGCTTCCTGCTGCGCGCCGACGAGCCGGTCGCGGACTCCTTCCCGCGGACGCCGTCGTTCGCCTGGGATCCGGTTCCCGGTGCGGTGCGCTACCAGTTCCAGCTCTCGACGAGCGCGAGCTTCCGCGACAGCGGCCTGCTCTACACCGCGACGAACCTGATGACACCGGTCGCCGCGCCGCAGCTCACGCTCCCGTGGATCACTGGCAACCCGCACGCGTTGTTTGCGCGCGTGCGCGCGATCAAGCGTTCCTCCTCGACGCCTTGGAGCACGCCGTTCGGGTTCGACATGGAGCCGAGCGCAGCGCCGAAGCCGCTGCCGAGCGAGCCGGGCCTGCTGCGCTGGACACCGATCGAGGGCGCCGACATGTACCAGATCTGGCTGATCGACATCAACAACCCCACGTCGAAGATGGAGATGTCGCTGACGAACGTCCTCGACGAGCGCGAGTTCTACACCTTCCACCGCTCGGCGAGCTGGACGGGAACGATCCGCTGGCGCATTCGCGCGCTGCGGATGGACAACGACCCCTCGGCGCGGCAGAACCACCTGCCGGCAGTGGCATACGGGCCGTGGAGCCCCGTGTACACGTCGACGAACCCGGCGTACTCGACGGGCCCGATCACGCTCGACGACACGATCTCCGACGTGACCGCAACCGGCGACGGCTCCTCGCCCGCACACCGCCTGATGCCGGGCTTCACGTTCAGCGGCGACACCACGATCGAGGGGACGAGGGCGGAGCTCTTTCGCGTCTACGTGTTCACCGACCGCCAGTGCCTCAACCGCGTCTACACGGGCGCGATCGTCGGCGGCCCTGCCTACGCGCCCCGGCCGTACGGCCCGCTGACGCTCCCGGCCAGCCCGACGGGCCTTCCGGCCGCGCGCGCGAACTACCTCCGTGACGGCAGCGAGCCGGACAGCTTCATGTTCGACGGGCTGCCGGTGAAGTCAACGGAGTCGGAGCCCGCGGCGTCGCCGACGACGGCGGTCCCGGCCGATTCCGACTCCACCTCCACGACCTCCGCCCCGGCCGGGCCCACGCAGCTGAAGTTCAGCGGCGATCTCGGTGCCCCGGTCGACCTCTGGGACACGGAGTGGCCGAGCGGCGGCTACTACTGGACGGTCGTGGCCGTCGCCGCGGTGTCGCCGGGGGCGATCACGACGGCGACCGCGGGCGTGAGCGCGGTCGGCAGCGTGTCGACGACGGCGATGGACGGCGTGGGCTTCTCCACCGGCGACACCGTGTTGATCGGTAACGCCGGCAACCAGGAGAGCGCGACGATCGTGACGGTCAGCGGCTCGAACATCGGTTTCGCGTCCCCGCTCAAGTTCGCGCACGGCACGGGCGAGCCGATCGTGCGCACGGGCGGGAACCTGCAGTACGTAGATCTCGAGCTGCCGCAGGACGTGTGCGCGGAAGGCCGGGTCGCGCGGTTCGGCAAGAACAGCGAGCCGTCGCTGACGGCCGCCGGGGAGCTGTTCGCATCCGGCCTCTCGCCGAGCGGCAGGCTCACGGCCGGGAAGAGCAGCCAGGCGTTCTACGGGTACCCGCTCGTGGCGTGGACGCCCGCGCTCGGAGCATCCGCGTACGAGGTGCAGTGGAGCAAGACGCGCTATCCGTTCGCGCCGCAGCCGAACTCGCAGAACCAGGGCGCGCTCGGCACGATGACGCTGGGAACGTCTGCCGTGCTGCCGCTCGGCGCCGGGACGTGGTGGTACCGCGTGCGCGGCTTCAACCTGAACCTCCCGACCGGCGCCCAGCAGATGTCCTGGTCGGACCCGTCGAAGATCGTCGTCGCCAAGCCGAAGTTCAAGGTCGTCGGCGGCGGCTAGTCGAACGCGTAGTCGGCCGAGTCGCACACGAACTCGTAGCCGATGTTCATGTAGATCTTGTTCGACGTCGGGTTCGCGAGGTCCGTGTAGAGGAAGCAGAAATCGCGGCCGGCGTCGAGCTGGCGCTTCGACGCGGCCGCGGTGACGGCGCTCCCATAGCCGCGCCCGCGCAGCTCGGGCGGTGTGTAGACCGGACCGATGCGGATGCCGTGAGGCGTGCGCGCGCCGAAGCCGCACATCGAGACAGGCCGGCCGCCGACCTCCCACAGAGCGAACCCGGCTGCGTCGCTCCGGAGCCGCCGCTCCACGACGGCGACGATGTCCAGGTGCGGCGCTTCGTCCGGCAGCGCCTCGTCCTGGAATGCGTGAATCCACGTGACGACGACGTCGCGATCGTCCGGGGCCGCGAGGCGCATCGCACCCGGCACGTCCGAGGGGACATGGATCTCCCGCGCTGCGTAGATCCCTTGCTTCATTCGCAGCCTCGGTTCGCCGGTCCACGCCCGCGCAAACTCGTCGGCCTCGGGCACCGCACCGGTGACGCCCGGCGACTCCGTGCCGCGGAGGCGCTCTGCAGCGAAGGCGAGGGCACCTTCGCGCAGGGGTCGTGCGACGGCGAAGTTGAACGGCGGCGTCCGCAGGAGGGCAGCGAGGGTCTCGTCGTCGTCGACCGTCCAGAAGTACGCCTCGGGATACGCATCCGGAGTGTCGATCAGCGTCGAGCAGATGCCGTAGATGAGGTTGTGGCGCGACTCGTCTGCCGCGAGGAGCTTGCCGGCCGCCGCGAGGAACGCCGTGACGCCGGCGTGCTCGCGAAGCTCCATCACTGAATGGCTTTGAGCACGCGCCGCCCCAGGCGCTCGACCGGCTCCGGAAGCAGCCGGCGCTGGTTCTTGAGCGCGGACGACCCGAGCCAGAACGCCGTCTTCACGCCGAGCACGTAGCGATTGCGCGCGCGGTCGGCAAACGTGTTGTGCAGCACCTTCCGCGCAACCGTCGTCGAGCCCACGACGAACCGTGCGTCCTTGAACCGGCGCGAGCGGTAGACCGCTTGCGCGACCACCTTCCGCGGGCCTGCCGTCCACGTCGTGTCGTGGAACGCGACCCAGCCGCCGTCGACGACCTTCGGCACCCACTTCTCGAAGTCCTCGAGCACGAGGTCGTACTCGTGCGACCCGTCGACGAAGAGGAGCGCGATCGGCTGATCGAACGTGTCGGCCGCGGGCTGCGAGAGCGAGGCGATCGGGCGCACGAGCTCCGCGATCCCCGCGCGCTCGACGTTCGTCTTGAAGTCGCCGAAGCGGTAGTCGGCATGCGGGTCGATCGCGTACACGGGCACGCCGTTCCCCGCCTGCGAGCCCAGCCCCAGGCACACGGTCGACTTGCCCTTCCACGAGCCGATCTCAACGATCACGCCGTCGCCGCTGCAGCGGCGCGCGAGCTCGTAGAGCGCCTCGCCCTCCTCGTCCGTCAGCCGCTCGGTCGAGCCACTGGTACATGCCCCAGAGCCCGTCGAGACCGCGAGCATACGCCGAGTAGGTGTGGTAGACGACGCCGTCCTCGAGCGCGAAGGCGCTCATGCCCGGCGCTTCCCGGAGGAACGTCGCGACGTCGGTCCCGACCGTCTTCGCAAATACCGCGACGGGACCGTTCGGGTCGAGGCGCGGGCGCTGGTCCGCGTCCCGAAAGTTGTATTCGACGACACCGTCGCGCTGCTGCTCCTCGCTGATCGAGACGCCGAAGTCGTAGTTGAAGTCGCTGCCGTACGAGGACGCCCACGGGAAGGTCCAGCCCATGCGTTGCTTGTACGCCTGGATGTTCGCGAGCGGCGCGCGCGAGATGGCGGTGAACATCACGTCGTGTTGCATCAGATGCACGACGGATCCGTCGAAGCCGTCGGCGATAGCCGAGCACGAAGGACAGCCGGCCTTGTACTCCGGCCCGAGCATGAAGTGGTAGACGAGCAGCTGCGAACGGCCCTGGAAGAGGTCGGCGAGCGACGCCTTTCCGTCGTCGGTGTCGAACGTGTACTCCTTGTCGATGCGCACCCACGGCAGGTCGCGCCGCTGTCGCGCGAGCTCGTCGCCGCGGCGGGTGTGCTCTTTCTCCGCCTGCAGGAGCTCACGCCGTGCCGTGAGCCAATCCTCGCGGGTGCCCTTGCTGCTCACTGAAGCGTCCCCCGCACGGCGTCCTCATAGATCCGGTCGCGGGCGAAAGTGTCGAGCTCCTCCGAGAGGACGTCGGCGCCGGAAGGCGGGTCGCCCGGCGGGAACGGAGCCGGCTCGCCGTCGATGTCGACACCGTGGAGCCTGTCGGCCGGGTCGTGCTCCAGCTCGACCGTGTGCTTCAGCCGCGAGCGAAGCCAGCCGGCGAGCAGGTGCGCCTGCGCCGCGGTGCCTGTCACGCGGATCCGCTGCACACCGGCAATGTCCGGCCACAGCGAAGCGAGCATGGGACGCCACCTACTCGTACGCGCCCACGCGATGTCGGACACGACGACGCGGTCGAAGATCTGGGCCAGGCCGCGGTAGCTCTCCGGCAGGTCCGGCCACTCGGTGCTGTCGACGATCAGACGGTCGACGACGTCGATCAACCCCTCGAACTCGGGCGCGCCGAACGGCGGCAGCCCGCGCCAGCGCAGGAACGTAGGCAGGTCGGGCAGCAGGAGCGGCTGGACGACGCTCGCAGGCGCCGACGCCCGCTTGCCCTTGAGGCGGATGCGGATCGTCTCGGTGCAGATCGAACGACCCTCGCCGACCGGGTAGGCATCGACTTCCACGTATCCGTCGAGCCCGTCGTCTTCCTCAGGCTGCGGAAGGAGCACCACGGTGCGCGACGGATGCCGCTCGGCGAGGCCGCTGAGCACGTCTTCCGCGGCCTCGACCCACTCGGGCGGCACCCAGGCCATGTGCGTCATGACGCTCGTGCGCTGGAATGGGGTCTCGGCTCCGGGCTCTGCGCGCAGCGACGTGAGCTCGCGCTCGATGTCGCGGATCGACGTCAGTGTGTCCGCCAAGACCGCCCGTCCCGACGGAGGAGCTCGTCAGCGGACGGCGGGCCCCAGGTCCCCGCCGGATAGTTCGGAAATGCGGGCCGGTCGCGCACCCAGGCGGCGACGATCGCGTCGACGAGCGACCACTGCTCCTCGACCTCGTCGATGCGCGTGAAGAGCGTGGCGTCGCCGAGCATCGCGTCGAGGATCAGGCGCTCGTAGGCTTCTGGGAGCCCGGTCCGGAACGCTCCGCCGTAGAGGAAGTCCATGTGCACGGTCCGGATCGTCAGCCCCTGACCCGGCACCTTTGCGCCGATCGCAAGCGACACGCCCTCGTCGGGCTGGACGTGCACGAGCAGGACGTTCGGCTGCAGCCCCTCGGCCGCGAGCTCCTCGAACGGCGGGTGCGGCGCCCGCTTGAACTCGATCGCGATCGTCGTCTCGCGCCGAGGCAGCCGTTTGCCCATGCGCACGTAGAACGGCGTGTCCGCCCAGCGCCAGTTGTCGACGTAGAGCTTTGCCGCGACGTACGTCTCCGTCATCGACTGCGGGTCGACGCCTTCCTCCTCCCGGTAGCCCGCCACCTCCTCGCCCTCGATGTACCCGCGGCCGTACTGCCCGCGGACGACCGACTTCGGCCCAGGCGTGTGTATCGCGCGCAGCACCTTGACCTTCTCGTTGCGTACCGAGTCTGCGGTGAAGTCGATCGGCGGCTCCATCGCCGTGATCGCGAGCAGCTGCAGCATGTGGTTCTGGAAGATGTCGCGGATGGCGCCGGCCTGCTCGTAATAGCTCGCGCGGCTCTCGATCCCGATCGACTCGGCGACCGTGATCTGCACGTGGTCGACGAACTGGCGGTTCCAGATCGGCTCGAAGATGCCGTTCGCGAACCGCAGCGCGAGCATGTTCTGGACGGTCTCCTTCCCGAGGTAGTGGTCGATGCGGAAGACCTCCCGCTCCTCGAAGTGGTGCTCGATCACGCTGTTCAAGTGCCGCGCCGACTCGAGGTCGTGGCCGAACGGCTTCTCGACGATCAGCCTCCTCCACCCCTCCGCCTTGCGCCGCTTGCCCATCGCCTCGACGACCGTCTCGAACGCGCTCGGCGGTATGGCGAGGTAATAGAGGCGGTTGCCGCCGGTCTTGCGCTCGTCGTCGAGCTCGTTGACGACGTCGACGAGACGGTCGAGGCCTTTCGAGTCCGAGAAATCTGCCGCGAGGTAGCGCACCCCGTCGGCAAGCGACTCCCAGACGTCGTCGCGGAACTCGTCGCGGCCGAACTGCTGCACGGCCTCCTTCATCCGCTGGCGGAACTCGTCGTCCGTCTCCTCCGTTCGGGCGATGCCGACGACGGAGAAGTTGTCCGGAAGCAAGCGGCGGTAGGCGAGCGAGTACAGCGCCGGAAACAGCTTGCGCTTCGTCAGGTCGCCCGACGCGCCGAAGATGACGAGGATGCAGGGATCCGGCATTCGCCGGAGCTGCAGTCCTTCGAGCAGCGGGTTTTCCTGGGCCGTCGCCACGCTAGCGCGGGTCTTCGCCGGCCTTGGCGCGCTCGAGCGCGCGGATCGCGTGGCCGCCGAACTGCTGCCGCAGCGCCGCTGCCACGCGCGCGGAGAACTTGATCTCGTCCCGCGACGCGAAGCGGGCGAAGAGCGAGGCCGAGATCACCGGCGCCGGCACGTTCTCGTTGATCGCCTCGGTGATCGTCCAGCGCCCCTCGCCGGAGTCCTCGACGTACGGCGCGATGTCCTCCAGCTTCGAGCCGTGCTGCTCGAACGCCGCATGCAGGAGCTCGAGCAGCCACGAGCGCACGACCGAGCCGTTGCGCCAGATGCCGGAGATCTGGAGCGGGTCGAGCTCGAACTCGGAGTGCTCCATGATCTCGAAGCCCTCCGCGTACGACTGCATCAGGCCGTACTCGATGCCGTTGTGCACCATCTTCACGAAGTGCCCTGCCCCCGACGCGCCGACGTGCGCGTAGCCCTCCTCCGGCGCGAGCGTCGTGAAGATCGGCTCGAGTCGCTTCACCGGCTTGTCGTCGCCGCCCACCATCAGGCAGAAGCCGACCTCGAGGCCCCAGATGCCGCCGGACACGCCGGCGTCGACGTAGTGGATCCCGAGCTTCTGCGCCTCCGCGTAGCGGCGCTGCGAGTCGCGGAAGTTCGAGTTGCCGCCGTCGACGATCGCGTCGTCATCGTCGGCGATGCCGAGCAGCTCGTGGAACGTGTCCTCGGTGATCTTTCCGGCCGGGATCATCATCCAGAACGCGCGCGGCGCCTCGAGCTGGCTCTTCAGTTCCTCGAGCGAGCTTGCCGTGCGCTCGGCGACGTTCGGGTCATAGGTCTTGACGTCGTGCCCGCCTTCGCGCAGGCGCTCCGTCATGCCGTGTCCCATCCGGCCGAGCCCGATCATCCCCAGCTGCGCCATCGTCAAATCCTGACTCTGACGATTTTGCGCCCGAGGTCGCGCAGTGAGCGGAAGTCGCCTTCGGCCTGCGCGCGGATCAGGCGGCCGAAGCCGAAGTCCTGGCCGGGAATGGGGATCTCGTCGCCCGTGTCGTCGACGACCTGGACGAAGAGACCGGTCGGCGGGCCGCCCTTGTGCAGCTGGCCCGTCGAGTGCAGGTACCGCGGCCCGAGGCCGTGCGTCACGGCGCATCCTGTTTCACGCGCGCGCGCGATGAGGGACTCGAGCTCGCGCTCGCGGATCGGGTCGATAAACGCCTGAATCGCGACGTAGTTCGGCGGCGCGGCCGAGGCGAGCAGCTCGTCGAGCGACCCCTCTTCCTTCAGCTCCGGATCCTCGCCTGACGCGAGGACTTCCTTCGTCTTGTCCTTCGCCGCCTGCACGTTCGGCTGGTCGAAGGGGTTGATCTGGAGGATCGAGCCCGCGACGGCGACCGCGAACTCCCAACGGAAGAACTCGGCGCCGATCTCGAGCGGGTCGCGGAGCTCGACATCGCCCCGCTGGCGGTCGGGCCCCTCCGGGCTCTCGCCCGGCGCCGGCACGAGGCCCTTACCCTGCTTGCCCGTCGACTCGGCGATCAGCTGCTCGGCCCAGAGCCCGAACCGGCCTTCGGTCTCGGTGAGGCAGACCTTGTCGCGGCCGCCCTCCCACGCCTGGCCCAGCTGCAGACCAAGCCGCAGACCGGGGCCGTCGTCGCCGCGGCATGCCTCGGCCATGCGCACTGCACCGTCGAGGATGCGCTCGAGGTCGAGTCCCATCAGCGCGGCGGGGACGAGGCCGAACGGAGAGAGCGCCGAGTAGCGGCCGCCGATCGTCGGCTCGCCGGCGAACACACGCATGCCGCGCTCGTGCGCGAGCTGCTCGAGCTCGGATCCCGGGTCGGTGACGGCGACGAACCGGTCGCCCTCGCCGCGGACCTGCTCCCAGTAGTAGTCGAAGTGCGAGCGCGTCTCGAGCGTCGTCCCGGACTTCGACGACACGACGAACATCGTCTTGTCGAGGTCGAGGAGCTCCGCCGCGTGGCGCAGCATCGCGGGATGCGTCGTGTCGAGCACATGCAGGCTCTTCGCGCCGAACGTGAGCTTGAGCACCTCCGGCGCGAGCGACGAGCCGCCCATTCCGAGCAGGACGAACGTCTCGAAGCGCGTGCGCGCCCCGTCGGCGAGCTCGCGCAGCTCGCCGACCCGCTCCTGCATGCGCTTTGGCTCGTCGAGCCAGCCGAGCCACTTCTCCTCGCCCGAGTCGGTCCAGATCGTCGGGTCGCGCGACCAGATGCGCTCGACGAGCTCGTGGTGCGAGGCGACGACCATTACGCGGGGGCGAGCTCGCCGCGCTTCGACTTGATGCCGTCGAGCAGCTCGGCGAACGAGTCGGAGAACTTCTGCACTCCCTCGCGCTCGAGCGTGTCGGTCACATCGTCGTAGTCGATCCCGGCCTGGCGCAGGTCGTCGAGGAGCTTGCGCGCCTCGTCGACACCCTGCGTGAGCGTCTCGGCCACGTTCCCGTGATCCTGGAACGCCCGGATCGTCTCCTCCGGCATCGTGTTCACGGTCTCGGGGCCGATCAGCTCCTCGACGTAGAGCACGTCGCGGTACTCGGGGTTCTTCGTCGACGTCGACGCCCACAGGCAGCGCTGCTTCGTCGCGCCCTTCGCCGCGAGCGCTTCCCAGCGTGGGCCGCTGAACGTCTCGAGGTAGTTCTGATACGCGAGCTTCGCATTCGCCACGCCGAGCTTGCCGCGCAGCTGCAGCGCGTCGCCGCCGATCGCCTCGAGCCGCTTGTCCGTCTCCGTGTCGACGCGCGACACGAAGAAGCTCGCGACGGAGTGCACGGTCGACGGATCGCCGCCGTCCTCGACGAGGCGCTCGAGACCGCGGATGTAGGCCTCCATCACTTCCTTGTGGCGCTCCAGCGAGAAGATCAGCGTGACGTTGATGTTGCGCCCCGACGCGATCATCTCCTCGATCGCAGCGACGCCCGGTTCGGTCGCCGGGATCTTCACGTAGAGATTCGGCCGCTCGATCCACTCGTGGAGGCGCTTCGCCTCGGCGATGGTCGCGTCGCGGTCGTACGCCAGAGTCGGATCGACCTCCCACGAGACGTAGCCGTCGAGGCCCTTGCCCTGGTCCCAGACCTTGCGCAGCAGATCGCAGGCGTCGGCGATGTCGTGGGACGAGAGCTGGAGGAAGATCTCCTTCGGGTCGGCCTCGCCCGACTCGAGGATCTCCCTGAGCTGGTCGTCGTAGCGGTTGCCTTGCGAGATCGCCTTCTGGAAGATCGTCGGGTTCGACGTGACCCCGACGACGGCGTCCTCACGCATCAACCGTTCGAGCTCGCCCGTCTGGAGCTGGTCGCGCGACAGGTAATCGATCCAGACGCTCTGCCCGAGCGCCGAGAGCTTGTGCAGGTTCGAATCAGGCATTCGTCATCGCCCTCTCCATTTCCTCGATCTTCTTCAGTCTCCTGACATAACGCTCGCCGCCGTCGAAACGTGCCCGCACGAACGTGTCGATCAGGTCACGCGCGAGGGACGGTCCGACCACCTCCGAGCCCAGACAGAGGACGTTCATGTCGTCGTGCTCTACCCCCTGGTGTGCGGAGTAGACGTCGTGGCAGATGGCTGCGCGGATTCCGGCGAGCTTGCACGCGGCGACCGAGGCGCCCACGCCCGAGCCGCAGACGAGCAGGCCGCGCTCCGCTTCGCCGTTGAGAATCGCCTCGCCGAGCTCCCGGGCCTTGTCGGGATAGTCGATCCGAACCGCATCGGTATCGGTGCCGAGGTCGACGATGTCGTGCTCCGCGAGCGCCTCGAAGACAGTCTCACGGAGGTGGACTCCGCGGTGATCGAAGGCGACCGCGACTTTCACAGCTTGACCGTACCTAGAATGGCCGGCAATGGATGCGCAGCAGCTCCGCGAGCTCGGCCAGCAGTTCCGCGTCGACTCCATCCGCTGCGCCGCGGCGGCGAAGTCGGGCCATCCGAGCTCGGGGATGTCCGCCGCCGACCTGATGGCGGTGCTGGTCGCGAACCACTACAGGTTCGATTTCGAGAATCCGAAGCGGGCCGAGAACGACCGCTTGATCTTCTCGAAGGGCCACGCCTCGACGCTCCTGTACGCGATCTTCCGCGCGGCCGGCGCGATCACGGACGAGGAGCTGCTGCGGTACCGTGTGGGTGCTGTGCGGCGACAGCGAGATGGCCGAGGGCTCGATGTGGGAAGCGTTCGAGCACGCCGCGCATTACGAGCTCGACAATCTCACCGCGATCATCGACGTCAACCGCCTGGGCCAGCGCGGCGAGACGATGGTCGGCTGGGACCTCGACACGTATCGCGACCGTGCGCACGCGTTCGGCTGGGAGACGATCGAGATCGACGGGCACGACGTCGAGGCGATCGAGCGCGCGTACACCGAGGCTGCGGGCACGACCGGAAAGCCCACGGTCGTGATCGCGCGAACGATCAAGGGCAAGGGCGTGAAGGCGATCGAGAACCAGCCCGGCTGGCACGGCAAGGCGCTCGACAACCCGGACGAGGCGATCGAGGAGCTCGGCGGCCTCAGGAACATCCACGTCGACGTCGCCGAGCCGGAGGCGGCCCAGGCGCACACGTTCCCGAGCGGGACGCTCGAGCTGCCGCGCTACGAGCTCGGCGACGAGGTCGCCACGCGCAAGGCATACGGCGAGGCGCTCGCGGCGCTCGGCACGGCTCGCGGCGACGTCGTCGCGCTCGACGGCGAGGTGAGCAACTCGACTTTCGCGGAGATCTTCGGGAAGGCGCACCCCGACCGGTACTTCGAGATGTACATCGCCGAGCAGCAGATGCTCGCCGCAGCCGTCGGGTTGAGCGCGCGCGGCTGGAATCCGTTCGCCTCGACGTTCGCCGCCTTTTTCTCGCGCGCGTACGACTTCATTCGCATGGCTGCGATCAGCCGCGCGAATCTTCGCCTCGCGGGCTCGCACGCCGGCGTGTCGATCGGCGAAGACGGGCCGTCGCAGATGGCGCTCGAAGACATCGCCTCGCTGCGCGCCGTCCATTCGAGCACCGTTCTGCAGCCGTGCGACGCGAATCAGACCGCGAAGCTCGTCGCCGCGATGGCTGACACGGAGGGCATCGTCTTCCTCCGCACGCTGCGACCCAACACGCCCGTCATCTACGACGCGGACGAGGATTTCGAAATCGGCGGGAGTCGCGTCCTGCGCTCCTCGGTCACGGACGATGTCACCGTCGTTGCATCGGGCGTCACCGTTCCCGAGGCAATGCAAGCTGCCGAAACGCTTGCCGGCGAAGACATCGGCGTCCGCGTGATCGACCTCTACTCGATCAAGCCGATCGACGTCGAGGGGCTCCACGCCGCCGCCGAGGCGACAGGGCGGATCATCACCGTCGAGGATCACTACCCCGAAGGCGGCGTCGGCGACGCCGTCCTCGCCGCGCTGGCCGAGAGCGGCGCAGAGGCGCGGGTCGTGAAGCTCGCCGTCGACGACATGCCGCACTCGGGGAAGCCGGCGGAGCTGCTCGCCGCCTTCGGCATCGACGCCGACGGCATCGCAAACGCGGCGCGTCAGTTGATCAGAGAGCCGATCGCAACTTCGTAACGAGGTCGTCTGCCACTTGTGGGTTAGACGGCCGCACGGGCAAAGCCCGCGCGGCCTCTATGCGGCGCCGTCAAGACGGCGCCTTGAGAGAACCGATCGCGGCGTCGTAGAGCCGCTTGTGGCGTTCGCGTGCGGCGCGGTAGGCGTCCGCGCGGTCCAGCCGCGGCTCGATCACGCGGCCGAGGGCTCCTGCCTGCGGCGACTTCCCGAGCCGCTCGAGCGCGACAATCGCCGCGCCGCGCAGCGATGCCTCCTCGACGCCGGATGCCGTCACCGGACGACCGAGTTGCCGAATGTCGAGCGTCGTCGTCCGGAACGTGAGCCCCTGGACGCCACCTTTCGCGTGCTGATGCCAGCCGGGACTGCGCTCGCCGCCTAGCAGGGCGAGAAACGTGAGCCCGTGCGAGTCGGGATCGCGATCTGCGAGCGATCCGCCGGCGTCTTTCAGGGTCTGGTCGAGCCAGTGCAGGAGGCTGCCGCCGTCCGACAGCGAACCGCCCTCGACGACTCGCCGGTCGTCGACCCAGTGGATGAAGAGACCCGGGCGCGGGTGCGCCTGCGTTGTCTCGTACACCGTCCGAAAGGCGCCCGACGTCCCGATCATCAGCGCCGCGCGGTCGCGAGTGACGCAGCCGGCGCCGAGGTTCGAGCAGGCGCCGTCCAGGAGCGCGGGGTACCAGCCGTCGACAGCCTCGTCCGAGACGTCGGGCAGCCGGCCCGGATCGACGCCGAGCGTCTCGAGCAGCTCCTGGTCCCACGCGCGCGCGTGTAGATCGAAGAGCCCGGTCGCGGACGCCATCGACGTGCTCACCGGCACGGGTCGCCCCAGCACGTCGGCGTAGAGGAAGTCGCAGAACGACACGAGGCGGTGCGTCGAGCGCCAGACGTCCGGCTGCTCGCTCGCGAGCCATGCGAGCTTGGCAGGCCAGTAGCTCGTGTGGATGTGGC
The DNA here is from genome assembly GCA_001920085.1 of Actinobacteria bacterium 13_1_20CM_4_69_9. Lineage (GTDB taxonomy): Bacteria > Actinomycetota > Thermoleophilia > Gaiellales > Gaiellaceae > 3-1-20CM-4-69-9. The sequence goes on along the minus strand of MNJC01000080.1, from coordinate 6,930 downwards.
AGCCCGTGCGCGCATGCACGGCGTTGGCATCGACGCGGCGCGAGAGCCAGTCGGCCGCGTCGGCCGAGCGCGTGTCCCGCCAGCCGAGGACCGGCGTGAGCGGGCGCCCGTGCTCGTCGAGCGCGAGCAGGCTGTGGCCGAAGCACGACGCGCCGACGGCGTCGTATTCCTCTCCTCCGATCGCTTCCTCGAGCGCCTCGCGCGCGAGGACGACGACGCGCGCAGGGTCGTTCTCGCCGGCGTACTTGCGCTGTGCGGGCTCGCGCTCCTGCGCGTCCTCGTCGAAGAGCTGCGCGCGGACCGAGGAGGTCCCGACGTCGAGTGCCAGCACGCGCGTCACGAGCCGTACCCTTACAGCCCATGGCCGTCCTGATTGCCTCGAACCTCCGGAAGGAGCTGAACGGCGACCCGCTCTTCGAGGGCGTCTCGTTCAAGGTCGAGCGCCGCGACCGGGTGGCGCTGTCCGGCCCGAACGGAGCCGGCAAGACAACGCTGCTCCGCGCACTCGTCGGCGACACCAGCCTCCAGGGTGGCGAGCTCGCGTTCCAGAAAGGAACGCGCATCGCCCTCCACGACCAGCGGCCGCCGCTCGAGCGCGGCCTGACATTGCGCGAGTACGTGCTCTCGGGTGCGACCGATCTGCTCGCGCTGGAGGAGGAGCTCAGGCGGCTCGAACAGGCGATGGCGCAGGGGGATCACGGGGGCGCGACGATGCGGCGCTACGGTGAGGCGCAGGCCCGGCTGGAGCACGCAGGCGGCTACGACTGGCGCGAGCGTGCGACGGCCGTCCTGCGCGGCCTCGGCTTCCACGACGAGCACCTCGACCGCCGGCTCGAGACGTTCTCCGGCGGCGAGCTGACGCGCGCCTCGCTCGCACGGGCACTGGGCGGCGACCCCGATCTGCTGCTGCTCGACGAGCCGACGAACCACCTCGACGTCGAGAGCCTCGAATGGCTGGAGCGCGAGCTGCAGTCGCTCGATGCCGGGATCCTGATCGTGGCGCACGACCGCTGGTTCCTCGAGGCCGTGGCGAACGCCGTCCTCGAGCTCGAGGCCGGACGCTCGACCTACTTCGCCGGCCCGTGGCATGAGTGGCGGATCGAGAAGGCCGCGCGGCTGCACGCCGCGTCGAAGACAGCCGACCGGATCGGCGCCGACATCGAGCGGCTCGAGCGCTTCGTCGCCCGCTTCCGCGCGTCCACCGAGAAGATGGCGCGCAAGGCCCAGGTGAAGATGCGCCAGATCGAGCGCTACAAGCAGGAGCGCGCGAAGGCGACCGACCAGATCGACCTGCTCACGCGCAGGAGCAAGACACTCGGGTTCGAGTTCCTGAAGCCAGCGCGGAGCGGGCGCACGGTCGTCGAGGCGGACGGGCTCACCGTGCAAATCGGCGAGCGCGTGCTCCTCGAGGGGGTGTCCTTCGCGATCGAGCGCGGCGAGCACGTCGCGCTCGTCGGGCCGAACGGATCGGGGAAGACGACGCTGCTCGAGACCATCCTCGAGAAACGCGACCCGCAGGCCGGTTCCGTCCGGCTCGGACACGGCGTCGAGGCGGCGTACTTCTCGCAGCAGGAGATGGAGCTCGACACGCGCGGCTCGGTCCTCCAATGCGTGCAGCGTGGGACCGGCCTGCAGCGTCCGGACGCGCAAAAGCTGCTCGGCCGGTTTCTGTTCTCCGGCTGGGGCGAGCACGAGAAGCCCGTCGTCGCACTCTCGGGCGGCGAGCGCCGCCGCCTCGCGCTCGCGATCGTCGTCGCCTCGGGTGCGAACTTCCTCATCGTCGACGAGCCGACGAACCATCTCGACCTCGAAAGCCGGGAGGCTCTGGAGGCGGCGCTCGAGGCGTTCCCCGGCACCGTGCTGCTCGTCTCGCACGATCGCGCCCTGCTCGATGCGGTCGCACGGCGCACGCTGGCGATCGAGGACGAGCAGCTCAACTCGTACGACGGGGGCTGGGCGGACTACGTCCGCGAGCGGGAGGCGCGTTCGGCGCCGCCGCCCGCAGCCGAGCCGAAGCCGAAGGCCGCCAGGGCGCCGAAGCAGCGCGCGCCGCGCAAGCCGGCGCCGTCGGAGCTCGAGCACATCGAGGCGCAGATCGCGGAGCGCGAGTCGATCGTCGCCGACCTCGAACGGCGCCTGGCCGAGGACTGGAACGACGTCGAGACGCTGGCGGCGCACCGCCGGGCGCGCGACGAGCTGCAAGCACTGCTGCAGCGGTGGGAATCGGCATTCGAGCGAGCGCAGACGTGACCGAGCCCACGCCGACACCGACACCGCCGGAGGTCAGCCGCTGGACGGGAATGGGCGAGGCGCTCGTCCGCTTCGCGCTCCAGACGCTCGCGGCGATCGTCGTCGTCGGCGTGATCGGCGCGCTCGTCGCGTTGGGCACCGGCCACGACATCGCCGGCGGAATGGCGGGCGCCTACTACATCGTCGGCGCTGGCCTCTTCCTCGTCGGCATGTTCCCGACGGGCGGCTTCTCGATGATCCGCGGCACGATCACGCGGCGAAAGCCGACCGGTGCTCGGCAGGAAGCACACTTCCTGATGGGGATCGTGCTGATCGTGGTCGGCGTGCTGTTCGACCTGGCGCGGCCGTTCTAGTCGCCGAGAGTCGCGATCAGCGCATCCGCGACGACCTTCAGCGGGCGTCCGGAGATCTGGCTCGCCTTCCGCAGGCGCGCAAACGCATCGTGCTCCGACAGGCCCTCCTTCTCCATCAGCAACCCCTTCGCGCGCTCGATCACCTTCCGCGCCGCCAGCGCCTCGGCGAGCGATTCCGCTTCTTCACGCAGCGCTGTCAGCTCCTCGTGGCGGGCGCGCGCCGTCCGGATCGCCGGCAGCAGGTCTTGCTCGCGGAACGGCTTGACGAGGTAGCCGAAGACCCCGGCCTCCGCGGCCCGCTGGACGAGCTCGTCCTGGCCGTAGGCGGTGAGCATCACGATCGGGATCGGACGCTCGTCCAGGATCCGGCGAGCCGCCTCGATCCCGTCGAGCTTCGGCATCTTCACGTCGAGCACGGCCACGTCCGGCTGCTCCGACCGCGCCAGCGCAACCGCTTCCTCGCCGTCCCGCGCCTCGGCACAAACCTCGAACCCCGCCCGCTCCAGCAGATCCCTCAGGTCCAGGCGGATGATCGTCTCGTCTTCGGCAACGAGGATCCTCATCTGTGGGTGAGTTTGGCCGAAACCGCTAAGTCGAGGGATGGCGGCGGCTGCCGCCCGGGGCGATGGTGGTGGTGCGGCCACCGATGTCTGAGTCGGATTTCACCCCCAAGCCCCAGTCCCTCGTCTTCCGAGTCGAGATCTCGACAGAGCAGGCGAGCGCCCTCGCTCCGTTCTTGAGCGGGACGGCGCTGCCGGCCATTCCCGCCGCCCCGGTCTCCGAGGAGGCGGTCGACGCGCGCGTGCTCGAGCTGAGGGAGCGCGAGAGCGAGCTGGAGCTCCGCGAGGCGGAGTTCGAGGCCGACGTTCAGCTGCGCGAGGACCGCATGGAGCGCTGGCGCGGGGAGCTCGAGGAGCTCGAGCAGACGCTGGAGCGGCGCGAGCGCGACCTCGTGAGCTACGTGGATCAGCTGCAGGGAGCCATGAACGGCTCCGGCAACGACGCCGCCTGGTGGCAGCGGCCCGCCGGCGGCGACGGCGGCGTGTACTAACAGCGAAAGCTGCGCTTTCGCTGTTAGGTGAGTTACTGCGCTTCGCACTGAACGCGCACGAGCTGAGCTCGCGCGCTCTTTTGGCGCTCACCGATTGTTTCTTTCGTGCGGTGCGCCCATGCTTCGCGTGGGCGCATCGCATGAGTTCGCCTTCGCGTAAGCCTTCGGCTTACGCTCCGGCCTTGGTCGTCTTCTCGGGTTAGGCGGGAAAAGCGACTTCGGCGCGCGTCCCTGCGTCGCTGCGGAGATCGAGCCGTCCCTGAAGCTCGTCGCGGACGAGGGCTCGCACTATCGAGAGGCCTGTTCCGGACGCCTCGGCGTCGATCCCGGTCCCGTCGTCGGTGATGGCGAGCAGCACCTCCCCGTTGCGCTGCGCGAGCTCGATCTCCACGACGTTGCCGCCGTGCTCGAGGGCGTTCTGCAGCAGCTCGCTGAAGACGAGCGCGAGCGCCGTCGCGCGGTTTCCCGCCAGCGAGACCTCCTCCAGCTCCGCGCGCACCTGCTTCCCGCCGGCGAGACTCTGCACGAGCATCGTGCGCAGGCGGTCGATCAGGTCGCGGAGGTCGACGACCTCTTCACGCTGCTCCGTCAGCACCTCGTGCACCGCGGCAATCGCGAGGATGCGGTTGACGGAGTCCTCGAGTGCCTTGCGTGGATCGGTGTCGGCAGAGTGCGCCTGCAGCCGCAGCAGCGACGCGACTGTCTGCAGGTTGTTCTTCACGCGATGGTGGATCTCTTGTGCGAGCACGCCGCGCATGACTGCGCGCCCGTGCTCGAGCGCGACGGCCGCGTGGTGCGCAATCGACGAGAGCAGCGCGCGCTCGTCGGCGGTGAACGGCGTGTCGCGGTCGCAGACGAGCTCCCCGATCTGCCGGCGCTTCCAGCGCAGCGGCAGCCGCACGGCGTGCTTGCCCGGGTGGCCTTCGGGCCAGGCGATGTTCCCGTCCTCGAGCACGAGCGCCGCGCCGGTGGCAGCGACGGCCTCCATCGTCGTCTTCACGATCGCCTCGAGCGATTCCTCGAGATAGAGCGACTCGGAGACTGCCTCCGAGATCTTCGCGAGCGCCTCGAGCTCGGCGACACGCCGCTGCGCCTGTGCGTAGAGCTGCGCGTGCTCGATCGTCTGCGCGACCTGCGCCGCGATGGCGACGACGAGCTCCATCTCGTCCGGTGTGAACTCGCGCGGCTCGAGCGTGCGGACGTTGAGCGCGCCCGCGAGCCGCTCGCGCGCGACGATCGGCACCGCGAGAATCGACTCGTACTGTTCCTCCGGCAAGTTGGAGAAGAGCTTGAAGCGAGGATCGAGATGCGCTTGCGCCGCGATCATGATCGGCGCGAGCTCCGCGGCGGCCGTGCCCGTGATCCCCTCCCCGGGCCGCATGCGCGGGCGCCTGGTCATCTCCTCGACCTTGGTCCCGTGCGTCGCGCGGAGGACGAGCTCGTCGCTGCGCTCGTCATAGAGGTAGACGAAGCACGCGTCGGCGTCGAGCACGTCGGCAACCTTGCGCGCGACGAGCGCGAGCACTTCCTCGAGATCGAGCGTCGAGTTGACCGCTGCGATCGTCTCCGTCAGGAGGCGCAGATGGCGCTCTCGTACGTCCACAGCACTACGTAGGGTAGTCGCGTGGATCGCTACCACTGGTTGCTGATCTTCCACATGGCCGGCGCCTTCATGGCGCTCAGCGGTGCCACGCTCGCGGGGATCTTCAACATCGCCGCGCTCCGGCGCGAGCGGCCGAGCGAGATCGTCGTTCTCTACCGACTGACCCGGATCACGGTCGTCTCCGTGCTGGCCGGCATGACAGTCGCGCTCGGGTTCGGGCTCTGGCTCGTCGCAGACCTCGACTTCGTCAAGTGGAGCGACGCGTGGGTGATCACGGCCGTGATCCTCTGGTTCGTCGCGAACGCCCTCGGAGGCAACGGCGGTCGGCGCGACCGCCGCGCGCGGGAGCTCGCCGAGCGGCTCGCGGCCGAGGGAGACCAGCCGAGCCCCGAGCTTCGTTCCTCGCTGCGTGACCCGATCACGCTTGCCATGAGCTGGGGCAGCGGCGCGGTCGTGATCGTGATCCTCGTCCTGATGATCTGGAAGCCGGGCCACTGATGCTCGCGATCCTGCGGCCCGACAGCTGGAACTTCCCGCTCTTCCTGCACGTCCTGGGAGCGATGGTCGTGACGGGAGCGACCGCGGCCGCGTTCATCGGCGCGGTGTCGGGGCGATCCGGGCTGGCTCGGTGTCGGTTTCCTGGTCGGCGACGCCGGCTTCGTCCTGCTGATCGTCGCGATGATCCTCGGGGCCGTGAGCGTCCGTCGGCCTCAGCGGAGCTGGCCGATCGGCGCCGTCGCCGTGATCACCGGCGTCTATTTCGTCGCCCTCGTGGTGGCGATGGTCGCCATGACCGGGAAGCCCGGCAGTTAACAGAACCCTTACGCCGTGCAGGGGAATTTCATTAGAGACCGGGAATAGGTTCTAAACGTGTCGGCTGTGCCTTTGAATCTGATTGCGACGACCGGCTTTCTCGTCGCTGACAACCGCGGGCGGCTCGTCGGCAAGGTGGAGTGCCCCATGTACGGGACGCTCCCGGACGTGCCCGACGCGCTGGCCGTGAAGAGCGGCTTCCTCTCGCGCCACCGGCGTCTCGTCCCGGCCGACACGATCGCCGAGGTCGACCCGGCGAGCCGCGTCGTCGGGCTCCGCGTCGCGCGCGAAGCTATTCGGCGCTTTCTTTAGCGGACCTATTCGGCGGGTTCTTTGGCGGACCGGCGGCGCTAGCGAAGACGGCGTCGCTTTAGGGACGGCGCTTAGGGACTGTCCCCGGGACATGTCCCGTTCGGGACATGTCCCGGGGACAGTCCCTTAACGACCACGAGCTGCGCAAGAGATGCAGCAGCTCGCAGTCGGCCGTCAGTTGGATCCCGCTAGCCGCAGAGCATGCGGGACCGGTTCAAATTCTGACGCTTTCTCACAGCACGGACAAGTACTTCTGGAGCTCCCACTCCGTGAGCTGGACGCGGTACTCGTCCCACTCGCCTCGCTTGAGCTCGACGTAGCGGTCGAAGATGTGCGGGCCGAGCGCCTTGCGGACCAGCTCCGACTCGGAGAGCTCGTCGATCGCCTCGCCGAGCGTCTCGGGGAGCGAGACGATTCCGCGCTCGCGCCGCTGCTCGGGGGTGAGGTGGTAGAGGTTCGTCTCCATCGGCTCGGGTAGCTCGTAGCCCTGCTCGATCCCCTCGAGGCCGGCGTGGAGCAGCGCCGCAAACGTCAGGTAGGGGTTGCAA
>MNJC01000047.1 GCA_001920085.1 Actinobacteria bacterium 13_1_20CM_4_69_9 | reverse complement strand
CGGCCGTCTTGCCGACGCCCGCCTCGCCGACGAGAATCGGATTGTTCTGTCGTCGCCGGAGGAGGATGTCGATTACCTGCCGAATCTCGAAATCGCGACCAAGCACCCGATCGATCTTGCCCTGCTTGGCGCGCTCGGTGAGGTTGATCGTGTACGAGTCGAGATTCGGCGTTTTGCCGCCGGCGCGCGCAGCGTTAGGCACTGACCCCGCTTCGGCGCCGCGCTGCGTCGTCGCTTCCTCCGCGGACTGCGCGGTGATCGCCGGCAGATCCTTGCGTAGCGACTCGACCGGGATCTTGGTGAATTCGCGGCTGACGTCTTTCACCATGCGCGCGAGATCGTCCTCGGCGAGGAGGGCGAGGATCGTGTGGCCGGTGCGTACCTGGCCCGCGCCATAGTCGACGGAGCCGAGCGTCCACGCCTCGGTGAGCATACGCGCGAGGTGCGGACTGAACGCCGGCGTGCGCGCGTTGCCGGTCTTCAAATGATCGAGACTCTTCGCCAGGTCTGACGCGAGACGCGACCGATCGATCGCGTAGTGCCGCAGGACGAACGCGAAGTCGCTGTCGGTCGAGTCGAGGAGCTTCACCAAATAGTGCTCGACCTCGACGTCGTAATGCGTGCGCGAGAGGCAGAGCCCTGCCGCTGCCTCGACGGCGCCGCGCGTCGTCGGGCTGAGCTTGGCGATGAGAGCGCGACACCAACTCAACGGAAGCGGCGTATCGTCGCCCAGGCGGCACGGCGGCACCTCCTCGCCGGCAAGCACGAGCTGGATCTCGAAGTCGATCAGATCGTTCGCGTAGAACCGCGTGATCGCCCGCAATGGCTCGTAGGCGCTGCCGCCGGGAAGAAAATCGTCGTACTGTTTGCGACCCAGCGGGCCGACGCGCACGCGAGCGCGCGACTGCTGATCCCAGATCTCATCGCCGGCGACGGCGCCGAGGCCAAGCTGCGACGACGCGGTCGCGTCGTCGCCAAGCTCCGACTGCGTGGCGCGCTCGAGCGGATACCAGGCGCCGACGAACTGTTCCACGGTTACCGGCACCCCGAAGAAATCGGCGAGCAGTTGCTCGAGTCCCGTCGCTGGACGCGTCGGGAGCGAGAGCAGACCCGTATAGAACAGCAGCGCCGCGTCGTCGACCGGTAGGCGTCGCTGAAGCGCGTCACCCCCGAATCCCACCAGGTCGAGCAGATTCCGTGTCAACCAGTCACGCGAGGCGTCGCCATGCGCAACGCCGACGTGCGTCTTCTTCCACGCACGATAAAACAGCGAGAGCATGCGATGATCGAAGATCCCGAGAAACTCCTTGAGCGCGTGATCTCCCGCGCGTTCCCGCTCCGCGACGTACAGGCTGTACGCGAGCGGGAGCGTACCCTGCGGGCCGGTGAGTCCCAGGAAGTTCACCGCCATCTGCGGCTGTCCGTCGCGCTTCTCGAGACCCTGAATCTCGCTCGCCGGAAAGGCAACACTCGGCGCGCTCGTTAGGCGGACGGCTTCCTGGCGAGGATCGCCGAAGCCGCCGACGCCAGTGCGTTCCGGCTGCAGCCGCTCCAACAGATGCATCGCCTGGAAAAACTCGAACGACCAGGGTTCCGCGAACAAACGATCGAGCAAACGCTGCGCTTCGGCCGGCGGGTCGACGTCGGCTTCTGATGAGCCGCCTGTGACGTCCGCGGACGCGGACGTCACAGGCACATACGCAAGGCCCGCGTTTACAGCAGCGGCTTCCAGCCCGCTCTCGGCGGCCATTCTCGTATTCCTCCTTTCCGCTGCCGCGATCGCGCGGTGAGCGTGGAGAAGCTGTTGATCGATGCGTAGAGTCCGAAGAAGTGCTCCAACACGCTGGCGAAGAGATAGCCGCCCGCGCCGGTGAACTGTTCCTCATCGAGCTCGAGCTCGACCCGTCGGCCGCGCGCGAAGCTCAACCCATGTTCGGTTGCGATGCGCGCGAACGCCGGTGCGCTTCGTACGGCGAGAACACCTTCGATTTGCCGGCGCACCGCCGGCTCGCCGCTGAAGTCGTGGAGGCGAAGCACCTCGCGCAACGCCTCCGTGCCTTTGCCATCCTGACCCTCTTCCGGCGCGATGTCGTCGGTGAGCGACAGATAGTTGAGCGACAGCTGCGACACCAGCCGCCAGACCTGCGGCGAGCCTAACGGGGGTTGCACGACACGCGTCGGCTTCACGAGCGCGACGACCGCGCGCACGGGACCTCCGCGGTCGAGCTCGAAATCACCGCGTTCGTTGCCGAATGGCAATCGACTCGGTAGATCGCTATTGAAGCACGTCAGACGGGCCGTGACGACCTCGAACTCCGGATAAACGACGCGCCCCGAGAGATCGACGAACGAGAGCACGACATCCGTGCCGACGTCACTTCGCCACCCGCTGAATCGCCGCTTCGCGAGCCAGTACGCACCGCCATGACCGTTCGCCGAGTGCCGATGCGAGTACAGCGGCTCGAAGCGTTGCGTCTCCCCGGACTCCGGCGCGACGGCGACCACATCATCGATGGAGAACACCTCCGTCGTGACGCGCCGATGTGCGTCAGGCACGAGCGTGTACTCATGTCGCCGTTGCGTGAGCAGCAATGGCTCAGCGACTTGCGGGAAGAGATTGACGATCGGTGTGCAGCCAAGGCGGATCGTCGATGCACTCACGCCGGCTTCGAGCATGTGTCGCCAATCGGCGCGCTCGAACGCGCTGATCGGAACGATGATCTCGACACTGCTGCCCGTGCCTGCCTCGCGCAGTGCGTCGAGGCCAGCAAGATCGAAGAACAGGTACTTCTCCGGGAACGCGAAATACTCCTGCAACAGGCGATACGCCTGAAATGACCTGCCCGGGTACGGCAGCATACCATCGTTCGGCCCGAAGCCGACCGGCTGCAGCATGTCGGCGTCGATCGTGATTGTCTTTGGCTTGGCAACACCGGCCTCACGGACGACGATGTCGCGGCGATTGTTCGCGAGCAGCTCGTAGAGCGGGTAGACGAGGTTGCTCTCGCCGTTGAGAAACATTCGCAAGCTCCGCAGATCGAGCTGCGAAAACGTGACGCCGGGCAGGCAACGCAACTCGAGGCGCAACGCGGCGACAGCGTCGCCCAACCGGACTGATGGCTTGAGCCGGTCCGGTGTCAGCCATTGTGCGTTCGTGAGCGTGAACGGCCACAGCGTGGTGTCGTAGCACGTGCGGAATTTGCACGGTACGCCGTCCACGGGACGCGAAAAGAGTGGCGTGCCGCGCGGCACGCGAAAACCCGTCGGCGGCACGCCCTGCTCGACGTCGATGCGTAGCTCGGCAATCGACATCGACGGAATCGGGCGAATGTAATGCGGATAGACGATGTTGAGGACCGACTCCGTGACCTCCGGGAAGTCATCGTCGATCTTGAGATGCACTCTCGCGGCAAGAAACGCGAACGCTTCGATCACCCGCTCGACGTGCGGATCCTCGCACTTCGTCGGCTCGAGTTGCAGGCGGCCAGCGATCTTCGGATAGCGCTGCGCGAACTCCGCCCCCATTCGGCGGACGTATGCGAGCTCGCGCTCGTAGTAGTGGAGCAGCTCCTCACGTCCCACGGGAAGCTCCCGCGGCGGATCCGCCGGCACCTTCTATCTCGTACGCGCCGCTCGCGAAGTGCAGGACGGTGTCGAAGATGACCTGTTCAGGCGTCGGGTCCATGAGGAGCGTGCCCTCGACGTGGAAGCGCAGCTCGCGGCGGTGCTCCTCCCCTTCCATCTCGACGACCGCGATGTTGACGTTGGCCAGTCGTGGTTCAAACATGGTGATCGCGTCTTCCACGCGGCGGAGCAACCGGTCGCGCGCCTCGTGCGAGTCGCGACTGATCGACGTGACGTCGGGAAGCCCGTAGTGGTACGTCGATCGGCCCAGCTCCTCGAGCTCATCGGGTGCGGCGATCGGGATGCGACGCGTGTTGAGCAACCACTCAAGATCTCGCTGCAGCCCGGTCTTGAATTGCCGCACTGATTCCAAGTATCCGATCCGTCCCTCGAGGTTGTTTCGCGGGTCGTGATCGGTCAGACGGTCGAGCAACGACGGTTGAACGCTCCGCTCGATCTCACGTTTGGTCATCGTGCGAGCCTCCAGCTCCCGCCTGCGCGAAACCGATTGCTTGCAGCGGGTCGAGCCGGCAGATGCGCAAATACAGCGCGTGCCTCGTCCCGGCATCGCCGTCTCCTCGCTCGAGGCAGCGATAGAGCAGCGCCAGCGGACGCGCGACAACGTCGCCCGTCTCCCACTCCTCGAGCTTGTGCGCTTCGACGTACCCGATCATCTCCTCCAGTATTGGCTGCGCGACAGCGTGATGATTGGCGTCGACCATGATGCTGGCCAACTCCGTCTGCACGAGAAAGCGTCCGCGTCGCGTCTTCTCCGTCGACGCTTCGCGCATGAGCAACGCGATAGCGCGGTCGGTGCGACCGGCCCGCACTTCGGCGAGTGCCGCGCTTCGGCCACCACGAAGGCGCGGCACTTCGGCCGCGATGCTCTCCGCCACCTCGTGCGCCGGCGCTGCCTCGACTTCGAGAATCCCCTTGAGCCAGGCACGCGTCTCGGCGTTCGCCGTCGGCGTGTCGTCCATCATCGTCATGTCGACGAGGGCGGGCAGATCCGTGAGCAGCGATCGCAGTGCACCGCGGAGCGCAGCGCCCACGAACTGATAGTCGGATCCCAGCTCGTCGCACGCCGTGAGCGCGTACCGCTGCAGATCGAGCCAGCCGCGCCCCTGCGGCGCAGCCATCACGCCTTCGCATGTCTCAAACAGCGCTTCCCACTTCGCGTCGAGAAGGAGCGATTTGAGTTGCGTTCGAGTTTGCGTTGTCGGCGCCTCGAGAAGGCGCGGATCCGGATTCCGTCCACAGGCACGCAGCTCACCCCATCGAAAACCGCGGAGCAAGAGATATGACGCGGGATTCGTCGGGTCGCTCTGCCGGAGGAACTTTGCCCCGGCAGCGATGCGATTGGCGGCATCTTCGCGCGAGGTGGGTTGTGGCGCGAGCTGCGCGCCGATCGAGCCGGGAAGCACGACCCCGTCGGGAACCGCGACGGCGGCGATGCTCTCGCTGGCTGCACCGTCGACGGGGTCGGGATCCAGCTCCAGTCTTCGCTTCAGGAGCTGCTTCGCCGTGCGCTGCACTTCCTCGAGCGCGACGCGAAGGCGAGAGTAGTTCGGCGCCGCCTCGCCAAAACGCTCCTGAGAGAGCTCGTCGAGGTTGTGAAGGGACTCGAGCGTCCCGTCGATGTCGGCGACGAGGGTCTTGAACCAAGCCTTGGGCGTCGACTGAAAGCCGGCGCGGTTGAGCGCGACACGTCGCACTGGCAGCTCGAGTTTGATGCCTAACCATTCGAGTGGACCAGCGCGCATCTCCGCGTCGCCGTCTTCGATCGGCGGGTACAGGTGGTCCCAGTGCTGCTCGAGCAGTCCGACGAGCATATCGATCGCACCGCGAAATCCGGCAAAGCCCTCGCGCCGCAGCAGCGCCTCCGAGAGCCAAACGGCCAACTGCAAGTCTTTCGACTTCGTCGTTAGGGCGTCCTTCGTCAGCTTGATGACCTGCGGCCAGTCGGCTGTTTTGCGCGTGACCTGCCAATCGCCTTGCGGGATGTCTTCGTCCTCGCGACGAGCCTCTTTGATCTTGTCGTAGAGCGGATCGTAGCGAAGCTCGGCGCCGCCAGGATTCGTGCCGGGAATGGGAGTCAGCAGTTCGTCGCGCAGCGGCATGGGACTCAGTCGGCGACGGAGGGGAGAGCCGACGCGATCGTCAGCTCGCGGAGTTCGAGAACTGGAAACTCCTCGTCGTCGACGAGAAACAGCTTTTGGCCGATCGGTGCTTCGGAGTCGTCATCGAGCGGCTGCCACTGAGTCACTCGGCCGAGGCGTACGGCGCCGTCGGCATGTCGCCAGGTGAGCGGCGCAATCGCGGGGACGATGACCTCGCCGAGCTCCATGCCGCGGAACGACTCCGCGGTGCGCACGATCGCGGGAGCCCACAGCATGTCCCGCAACCGCTTCGGCGGCAACATCCGCATGGACTCGATGTGCTCGAATGGGATCCAGGTGTACTGGCCGGCCGCAAAGAGCTCGAGGCGCGCGCCGATTCGCGGGTCGGCATCGGTGAGCGATTGGAAGGGCTTACCGTTTAGCGTTCCCGAAACTGGCTTTGGCGGAGACGTGAGCGGGAAGCCCCCCGTTTCGAACATCCCCTGCCGCAGCCGCTCCGCATGGAGGGCACTGTGATACAAGAGCGCACCCATCTCCGCTTCCTTGCTTCCCTGGCCGACGACGTCGAGCTGCTTCTCAGCGCGATCGTACTTGCCGGCAAAGCAGAGCAGCTCGAAGAGGAAGGTGCGACGACGAACGTCGGTCGGGTTGTCGCGGAGCTCGGCACTCAGCGCGTCGATCGCTTCGTCGAGCTTGCCGGCCTGCAGAAGATCGCGTGGTGTCATGACGGAACCCGGAAACAGGAGCGAGCGTCGAACGCGAGCGAGTTCATATCGACCTGCCGCGAGCGGCGGGAGCGAGCGCGCAGCGCGAGCGACATCAAATAGGCTTCTCGCGAGCGCCAGCGAGCGAGTGCTTCACGGACAGCGAGCGCCAGCGAGCAGCCCGTGAAGCACAGCCGGCCGCCGTGGCGGCGGCCGGAGAGAAGGCGCCGGCGTGGGTCGGACCGGCGCCGTCGAGTGCAGCGGAGCTAGTTAGATCTTCTTGTTCTCTTTCAGACTCCAACCAGCCTTCACCGGCGAGCCGAGCGATCCGTCGGGCTTCTGCTCTTTGTACTCGACCTCGATCTTGGCGAAGTTGAGCGAAATCTGATCTTGCGGAATGATCTGCGCCTGCGCGCTGCCGCCGGCCTGATACGAGCTGACAAGCAGATCCTCGAACTTTACGACGAGGAACTCCTGCTGGTCCTTGCCCGCCTTGCGGCAGGTCAGCTGCGCCTTCTTGATGTGATCTCCGCCGGCGCAGGCGAGGAACAGCTTCGGTGAAGCCTTGTTGTGCTTCATGACGAAGTGGAAGTCCTGCATCTGGACTTTGCCCGCTCCGCCGCCGCCGCCCGCGTGGTGAGAGCCGGCGTTCGTCTCGCCCCAGCTCCAGCTCTCAAGCTCGATCTCGCTCTTGTGCTTGGAGTCAGCGGACTCGCCTTCGATACCGTCGATCTTGAGGAAATAGTCAACCGCAGCCATGGGAGTTCTCCGCGCCGAACGTGGTGAGGGTGGTTGAACGGGAAGTGTTTTCTCGAGGGCCCTCGTGTCTTTGCGCGCGACTACGGTAACACGTCGCACGCCCCGGCGCCGTATCGACGGTCACGAGCGCATTGTAAACTTTGAGCAATGCGCTCGTGACCGGCGCTCGGCCGGGTCTGCTCTACTTTGCCGGCGCCGGCAGGTCCGCCACCAACCGCATCGACATCGTCAGCTCGTCCAGCTGGAAGTGCGGACGGAGAAATGCGACGGCGCGATACGCACCCGGCTTTCCTGGAATCTCGACGACCTCGATGCGTGCCTCCTTCAGCGGATTCTTCGCCTTCATCTCGAAGCCGACGTCGTCGTTCGCTACTGTGTAGTTGTTGATCCAGTTGTTGAGGAAGCGTTCGACTTCGCCGCGCGAGGTGTAGCCGCCGATCTTGTCGCGCATCATCGCCTTCAGGTAATGCGCGAAGCGGGACACGGCGAACATGTACGGGAGCTGCGCGGAGATGCGCGCGTTGGCCGTTGCCGCGTCGGAATCGTAGATCTTCGCCTTTTGCGCCGACTGCACGCTGAAGAACGCCGCGTAATCCGTCCCCTTGCAGTGCACGAGGGGCACGAAGCCGAGATCCGCCAATTCCTTCTCGCGCCGGTCGGAAATCGGCGACTCGGTCGGACACTTCATGGCGATGTCGCCCGACTCGGTTCTAAAGTTGTGCACCGGCAGCCCTTCTACGAGACCGCCACTTTCGACGCCGCGGATCGTCGCACACCAGCCGTAGCTGGCGAACGCCTGCGTAATACGCGAGGCCATCGCCCACGCGGCCCCCGCCCACGCGTACCTCGAGTGGTCGGTGCCGTCCACGCGCTCCTCGTAGTCGAAGTCCTCCACAGGAACGGTATCGCGGCCGTACGGCTGTCGAATGAGAATGCGGGGGAGCGTCAGCGCCACGTAGCGGGAGTCCTCGCTCTGGCGGAAGCTCTTCCACTTTGCGTACTCCGTGGTGTCGAAGATCTTCGCCATGTCGCGCGGAGCGTCCAACTGGGTATAGCTCTCCAGGTTGAACATCTCCGGATTCGCGTTCGTGATGAACGGTGCGTGTGCCGCGGCGGCGACCTGCGAGATTTTTTCCAACAGCTCGACGTCCTGACCACCCTTGCCGAACTCGTAGTCGCCAATGAGCGCCCCGAACGGCGTGCCGCCAAATACCCCAAACTCCTCCTCGTAGACCTTCTTGAACAGCGCGCTCTGATCGAACTCTGGCGCCTTCTGGAGATCTTTGAGGAGATCCTTCTTCGAGACGTTGAAGACCTTGATCTTCAGCTTCTCGCCGGTCTCGGTGTTGCCCAGCAGATACTTGAGGCCGCGCCAAGTCCCTTCCAGCTTCTGGAACTCGGGATGGTGCATGACCTCGTTGAGCTGCGTCGAGATCAAGTCATCGATCTGCGCGATGCGGGCATTGATCATCGCCTCCGTGTCGGCGGCGATCGTCACCGTGCCCTTGAGGACCTCGGTGACGAAGTTCTTGACGAGCTCCTTGCCACGCTCTTTGGTGGCCGCGTCGCGGCCGAGCCGCCCCTGGTCGACGATCTTGTCGAGGAGGCTGACCTCCGCCGTTGCGTCGAAGGTGCTCTGCGGCTGGCCTTGCGCCTGCGTCTCAGGCATCGGTGCCTCCCGTGAGTCCGACTTCCGATTCGAGCTTCTTCATCGCCCCAGCGTCGTTGAGCGTGCTCTGAAGAATCTCTTCGAGCTTGTCGTTGCCCTGGAGACTCCCGCGGAGATCGGCGAGCTTCGTCCGCAACTCGAGCAGCTGTTTGAGCGGACCAACATTCCTTGCGACTGCTTCCGGATTGAAGTCGTCGAGCGATTCGAAGGTGAGATCGACGCCGATCTTCCCGCCCGACTCCGGGTTCAGCTTGTTCGCGACCGTGAACTGGACGCGTGGCTTCATGCTCTTCAACACCGCGTCGAAGTTGTCCGGTGTGACCTCGACGAACTTGCGGTCCTTGAGGCGCGGTAGCGCTTCCGCTGGGTTCCCGCTGAGATCAGCGAGCACTCCCATCAAGAACGGAAGCTCTTTTGTCTCGACCGCTCCACCGGTTTCCACATCGTAGCTGATGTTGACGCGTGGCGGCCGGACACGCTCCAGCTTTTTCTGTGTGCCCTCGCGTGCCATAGTGTGCTCCAGGTGTCGGGAAAAAAATGCGCAGCGCCGCGCTCGAGGGAGATGGGCGCGAACTGCTCTTAAATTGTGCGGCGTTAGGCCATCGAGGGGTGCGAACACTCGCCGGTGATCGTGCCGCCCTTACACACTGCCCGGACTAGTCGCACATGCGAACCAACCGTCAGCGGGCCCTATCATGCACCCGGTAAACGCCAGCGTCAAGGAAGGTTGACAAGGCCGAAGTCATTGCGACTGCGGCGGCTCTGCAACAGTCCGCCCTAATCGGCGCGCTCGATAGGGAGCGTTCCGGTCGCCCGCTCACGCGCCACCACGCTCTCCCGCATCGCCGTCGCGTCCGGCAATCGAAATTCGTCGATCTCTACGAGGCCCGCATCGACCAACTGTCGGATCATCATCGCGAACATGTCCTCTGGCGCCGTATCGGGAACCGCGTGGGTGTCACGGAGATACTGCAAGTGCTCGCGCGCCGTCATCCGTCCATCGCAGAACTGCAGCAAAGTGGCGTACCAATTGGGGCACGCCGCTTCGACCGCAAAGGGTGCCAGCGTCACCAGTTGACATTCCGCGACCGACCATTGTCCGTCTTGCAGCGTCGAGCGCGAGCGCAATTCCGTCCGCGGCAGGGTACGCGGCCGGGTGGCGAGCAGGCGCCGCGAGTCCGCGACATCCCAATCGCCGGTCCCCACCATCCAGCGGAGCACCCACTGAAGATCCGCCGCGCTCGTGAGAGGCGAGAGGGCGCGGCGCGTCGTGATCACCGGACGCGGCGTGGCTCGGCGCTGAGCCAGAAGCGACGTGAACACGAGCTGCTGAATCTGCAGGCGCTCCAGGATGTCGCTCCAGCGCGGCAGACGCTCGAAGCTCGCATAGCCCGCCTGTGCCTGATCGGCGAAAAAGTGCAGAGGGTCCAACGCTCGCCCCTGCACGAGCACGAGGTCGAACTCCTCCTCCGTAGACGCGAGCATGTCGCGAACGCGCTTCTCGAGCACCGCACCGCGCCGCTCGGTGAGCATACACTCACAGAAGAACTGACCGCCTGGACGAAGGTGTGCGGCGAGGCCGGCCAGCATTCGGCGAGTCACGTCCTCTCCGTCCTCGCCCGCATCCCGAAAGACAAATTCGGTCTCGAGCGATGGCACATACGGTGGATGGGCGACGATGACGTCAAACTGCTGGTCTCCAAGCGGCTCGTAGGTGTCGCCCTGCAGCACGCGGACGTTCGTCAGGCCATTCAGCGCGACGTTGAATTCAGCGAAATGGACAGACCGAGCGGCGATGTCGACGAGAGTTACCTGCCGTGCGAACCTGGCAGCGGCAATCAAGCCGGCGACGCCGGTGCCAGTGCAGAGATCGAGAAGATGGTCGCACGAATCACGAGGCATCAGGCGTAGGAAGCGCTGCGTTTCCCGTGTAATCGGCGAGAAGACGAGATCCGACGGCGGCACCGTGCTGGTGGCGTCGAATCCGTGACGACGGTCGGAGGCGATATAGAGCTCCTCGAGCGGATAGATGGCCACTGTCGCCGCGCACAGCTCGGCCTCGCCCTGCGGCGTGTGCAGTAACCCTAACGTCTCGAGGGTCCGCAGATCGTCCACCGACAGCATCGAGCGGACGAGGCTCCACGGCACGTGCTCGCCATCGAGCAGGAGCCTAACGAAGAGCGATTGCGGATCGGTGATCTCCTTGAACGCCGCGCGATCTTCCGGTCGCGGAAAGTCGTGGACGGCGGAGACGCCGGCACGTGCACAAATTGGCGTCTCCTCAAAACCCGCGCGCACGAGAAGCTCCCGAATGCGCGCGTATTGATCCGGGGTACCGAGCCGAAATGGCTCCGTCCTCCACGCGCTCTCAGTCGCCGTCGGCATTACTCGTCCAGCGACCAGCCAATCGCGCCGGCGGATCGGCAATCGAGCGGAGAACAGGAAGTACGACCGCTCCGGTGTCACGCACGCTGAGCACCGGCGTCAGGCCGCGGTCCTGCAGCCGCGCGGCGATCCGCTCGCTGAGCACGATTTCGGCGCAGGGCGTCGCCACCACTTCGCCGTCGTCTCGATACACGTGCAGAGGAAGACCGGAGATCTCATGGCCAGGTCTCAACGTCCAACCGGTTTCGGAAAAAGCCTCGCCAAGCAGGAGTGCAACGGCGAGACT
>MNJC01000025.1:15076-21527 GCA_001920085.1 Actinobacteria bacterium 13_1_20CM_4_69_9 | reverse complement strand
GCCGCCCACCTCGAGCACCCGTTGAGGCTTCGCGGCGGCGACTGCCTCGAACACGAACTGGCGGGGGTCGTCGCCCTCGGCGTTCTCGTAGGCCGACTTACGGGCGCGGAGGTTGTCGGGCGCGGCGTATTGCTCGCGAACGAACGACGCGTCGTCGTCGCTCACCGTCGCGCGGCCTTGCGCTCCGGCTCCTCCTCGGCGGCGATCTCCTCGCGGATCTTCTCGAGCGAGCGGCGAATCAGCCGCGAGACGTGCATCTGCGAGATGCCCACCTGCTGGGCGATCTGCGACTGCGTCAGCCCTTCGAAGAAGCGCAGATGCAGGATCTTTCGCTCGCGCTCGTCGAGCACACGGAAGCCCGGCGCGAGCACGGCACGGTCCTCCGACACGTCGTACTGGTGCTCCTCGGTCCCGATCGATTCGAGCGGGTCGAGCTCCTCGCCGTCCTCCTGCCCGCCGCCCGAGGACAGCGAGAGCGAGGAGTACGCACGGCCCGACTCGAGCGCCTCGAGCACCTCTTCCTCCTCGGTGCCGGCCGCCTTTGCGAGCTCACTGATCGTCGGCGAGCGTCCGAGCTGGACCGTGAGCTGCTCGACGAGGCGCGACAGCTGCACGTTCAGCTCCTGGAGCCCGCGCGGCACCCGCACCGACCAGCCCTTGTCGCGGAAGTGCCGCTTGATCTCGCCGATGATGTTCGGCGTCGCGTAGGTCGTCAGCTCGACGCCCCGGTTGAGGTCGAAGCGGTCGATCGCCTTGATCAGGCCGATGGCGCCGATCTGGACGAGATCCTCGAGCTGCTCGCCGCGGTACGAGTAGCGCCGGGCGAGCGAGCGCACGAGCGACATGTACTGCTCGATCAGCTGCTCGCGCGCCTGGAGGTCGCCCTCCTCGTGGTAGCGCCGCAGGAGAACCTTGTCGGACTCGTTCATGCAGCAGGGCCGTTCGTCGTTTGCACGCGCTTCGGCAGCTCGACCCACTCCGATCCATCGCGGTCGGAGATCTCGACGCTGTCGCAAACGGCGCCGAGGATGCGCGAGAGGTTGAGCGCATCGGCGTCGCCCTGCTCGAGCTCCGAGCGCACTGACGCGAACGGGCCGACCACCGTGCGCAACTCGCCGTCCAAAACGCGGACGCGTAGTGTCACCCCGTCGTCCGTCTGCGCGCGCTCGAGCAACGCGTCGAGCGCCAGCTCGAGGTCCTCGAGGCTCTCGACGCTGATGTTCAGCCGCGCGGCGAGCCCGCCCAGCACGAGGTGGGCGACGTGATGGAATGCGTCGTCCGCAGGCAGCGTCAGTTGAATCTCGTCACCGCTCACCGTGTCCCTCCAGTCCGACCCCTAGGTACAACGAGGAAGCGCGCGCCGTGGTTCCGGTTCGAATGCGGAGACAGCCTCGGAGCGGTAACGGAGCTTGACCTCTGCGCGCTCGACCGGCACGTACAGCCGACCGGTCGCCTCGACCGACGTGCGGGCGAGAGACAGGCGGGGCCCGACGACGACGGTGTTCGTGCGCATATCGGAGCGGAGCGCATAGAGCGGCTGCGCCGACGAGACGCCGAGCCCCCTCCGCTGCCCCGGGGTGAAGCGCCAGTGCCCTGCATGGCGGCCGAGCTCTCGGCCCTCCTCGTCCACGATCGCGCCCTCGCGTGCCTCGAGCCCATGACGCTCGAGGAACGCGCGATAGTCGTCTCCGGCGAGGAAGCACGCCTCCTGACTTTCCTTTCGCCGCGCGACGGTGAGGCCGGCGCGCTCCGCCTCGGCGCGGGTCTCGGCCTTCGTCTGCTCGCCGAGGGGGAAGACGATGCGTTCGAGCTTCGCCGGATCAAGCCGCGCGAGCATGTACGACTGGTCCTTGTCCGGATCGGCCGCGCGCGCGAGCAGCCGCTGACCGCGATGCTCGACGATGCGCGCGTAGTGCCCGGTCGCGAGCACGTCGGCGCCCGCATGGCGGGGGAACGCGAGCAGCCGGCCGAAGCGGAAAGCGCCGTTGCAGCGCATGCACGGATTCGGCGTCTCGCCGCGCTCGTAGCCGCGCACGAACGGATCGACGACGGCGCGACGGAAGTCCTCGCGCAGGTCGAGCGTGACGTGCGGGACGCCAAGCGCGTGGCACGTCTCGCGGGCCGCGATCACCGCTTCGGGCGAGCAGCACGCCCGCTCGGCGTCTGGCCCGTCGGGATCGAGCCAGAGGCGGAGCGTCACCCCGATCGCGTCGGGAAGCGAGCGCACGAGGGCGACGGCGCTGTCGACTCCGCCGCTCATCGCGACCGCGACGCGCCCGGGTGAGCGCGGCGCGCTGAACGCCGGGCCGATCGCGTTCGCGAGCGCGTCGACCGCGAGTGTCTTGCCGCCGACCGCGGCGGCTTCGAGCAGCGTCAGCCCGACCAGCGGTCGGTCGAGGCCCGGCGCGTCGGCCGCCACGATTCGGTCGCCGTCGACCGTGAGGCGGACGAGCGCGAAGTCGGCGCCCCGCGCGGAGTCTCCGAGCAGCTGGATCACGGGGTCACGTTAGCGCCCCATCCTGCCGTGACCCGCGCCCGCTGTGAACCTGGACTTGCCAGGTGGGTGCCCTGCCGGTTTCGGCGTACCGCCTCGCCGGACGCGGGCTCCCTCAGCAGTGGTGTTGGTTCTACGTTGGAATGCGCGAGCCACGAACAGGATCGGGCTCGCTCACAGTAGCCGCTACTTCGCAAATCGCCACTGGATCGTCTGCGGGCCGTGGAGGTCGAGCCGGTTCGCGAGCGCCTTGGTGATGTCGAAATCACGGCCCGGGACGGTCGGGCCGCGGTCGATCACCTGCGTCAGCACCTCCTTGCCGTGGAAGCGGATGTACACGCGCACGCCGCAGGGGAGGACGGGATGGGCGACGCCCTGCGTCCTGTCCGTGAACGGCTGCCCGCACGCGGTGCGCGGATGATCGGCCGACGGTGAATACGGCGCCGCGCGTCCGGTGTAGTAGCCGTTCTTCGTGCCGGGCACCGCAACGGCGCCCGGGAGGTTCTTGTCGGAGCTGTCGTCCCCTCGCCGCGCGATCGCGACCGCCGCGATCACTGCGACGAAGCAGATGCCGACGAGCCAGACGCCGCGCTGCACGAGCGTCGGGCTCACAGCGCCACAACGCGGAGCACGTCGCCGAAAGCGTCGCGCACGAGGCCGTCGAAGTCGGTCGGCAGCATGCCGTCAGGCCCTGCGAACTCGCGCAGGTACATGAGGAGGTACGCCCGCTCCTCGTTCTTGGCCACGTCGTCGGTCGCGTTGTCGCGTGCGACGCGCTCGAGCTCCCAGAGGTTCCACTCGCGCGGGGCCTCGGCCGCCGGGAGGTATGCGACCTCCGGCTCGGGCCCGGGCGTCGACTCGGGCTCCGGCTCCGGCTCCGGCTCCGGGTCGGGCTCCGGTTCAGGCTCCGGCGGCGGAGGAGCGGCGGCGATCTTCGGCGCCGGGGGAGCCTCTCGGCTCTGCGGAACCTCGTCCATGGACTCGCGCTCCGCGAGGACCGGCGGCTCGGCGGCCGGGGTCGGCCCCCCGGTCTTCGGTCGTCTCGCGTGCCGGGCCCAGACCGCCATCTCGACGAGGGCGACGAGGATCCACGCGGCGGCCACGGCGCCGATGATCGCCCACGTGGAGAGGTCGGCGACTCCCGCGACGACGGCGACGGCAACGATGAATCCGGCCTCTATCAGGAACCGGGGCCCGAGGACCACGTGCGGATCCTACGGCTGCTCTTCGTGCTGCGACTCGTCTTCCACGGCCGCGGGCGCTTCCGCTTCCTCGGCCGGCTCGGACGAGACCGGCGGCGCTGCAACGGGTGCCGCCGGGCGCGCAGCCGCCGCGGGCGGCGTGCGCGTTGCTTCGATGGATCCCTTCGCCGCCTCGACGATCGACTCGGCGACACGCTTGATCTCCTGCTCGCCGAGTCCCGCCGCGGCGAGCAGCTGCTCAGTACCGGTCTGCGCGCGGCTGAGGATCGCCCCAGCCTGCGCACGCGCCCACTCGAGAGTTTGCTCGACCTCGGCGCGCGTCGCGTTCGTCAGCTCCGTCGCCTGGTGCCGGGATTGCTCGAGCAGGCGGTTGCCCTTCGCCTCGGCCTCGCGCAGCTCCTGCGTCGCGTCGCGGTTCGCGTTCGCGAGCAGCTCGCGCGCCTCGTTCCGTGCGGCGTTCAGCACCTCCGCGCGCTGACGCTCGCTCTCCTGGCGGTAGCGCTCGATCTCGGCGTCGCGGTCCTGCTGTTCCCGGCGCCGGCGGCGGACCTCTTCCTCCGTCTTCGCCAGCTGGGCCTCGGACGCGCGCTGTGCATCGGCCTCGACCGTGTCGGCAAACTCGGCGGCGGACCGGATCAGATGCAGCGCGTCCATTCGCACCGCGTGACCCGTCGGCTCCACCGTCTGGCCGCTGCGGCTCGCCGCCTGCAGCACGCGCAGCTGCGCCTGCAATTGCGAGGAGTGCCGGCGAAACGCCTCGAAGGCGCTCTGGACGGCGTCTACGTCGTAGCCGTCGCCCTTCTGCGGCAGGTCTTCCAGCCGCGGGAGAGCGGTCAGCGACGGTTGTTGTCCGGGTTCCTGTGCTGCCATCTATCCGTGGAGAAACGTACAGGTTTCATCGGCCGTGCCCTAACGATCTTTAGGCGCCGGCGGCGTCCTCAGTCTGATTCCGAGCTCGGACAGTCGTTCCTCCGTCGTCGGCGAGGGCGCACCCGTGAGTGGGTCGGATCCGCTCGCCGTCTTCGGGAACGGGATGATCTCGCGGATGTTCGCCTCGCCGGCGAAGAGCGCGACGAAGCGCTCGATCCCGAGCGCGAAGCCGCCGTGCGGCGGCGCGCCCATCTGGAGCGCCTCGAGGAACCAGCCGAACTTCGCCTGCGCCTCCTCGTCCGTCATCCCCATCGCGCGAAAGACGCGCTCCTGGATGTCCTGACGATGGATCCTGATCGAGCCGGAGCCGAGCTCCCACCCGTTCCAGATCAGGTCGTAGTGCTGGCTGAGCGCCGCGCCCGGATCGCTCTCGATCAGGTCCTCGTGGCCGTCGAGCGGGCTCGTGAACGGGTGGTGGACGAACGTCCATCGACCGGTCTCCTCGTCCTCGAGGAAGAGCGGGAAGTCGATCACCCAGAGCAGGTCGTTCCTGTCGGTGTCGATCAGGCCGAGCCGTTCGCCGAGCTCGCTGCGAAGCGCGCCGAGGACACGCTCGACCATCGCCTGCCTGTCGGCCGCGAAGAGGACGGTCGAGCCGGGCGGCGCGGCGAATGCGGCCAGCTCGTCTGCCGAAAGGAACTTCGCGATCGGCGAGCGGAGCTCGCCCGACTCGTCCACGACGAGATATGCGAGCCCCTTTGCGCCCCACTCCTTCGCGAATTCCTCGAGCCGCTGTAGCTCCGCGCGGGAGAAGACGGCGGGCGCCACGAGGAAGCGAACGCACTCGGCGTTCTTGAACACCCCGAACTCGGACCCGCGCGTGACGTCGGTCGCGTCCTGGATCTCGACGCCGAAGCGCGTGTCGGGCTTGTCGGACCCGTAGCGGAGCATGGCGTCCGCGTACGAAAGTCGGTGGAACGGACGTTCGGGCGCGGGCCGCCCGACGGCGTCGAACGACGCCACGACGACGCGCTCGAGCACATCCATGACCTCCTCGCGCGTTGGGAACGCGAGCTCGAGGTCGAGCTGGCGGAACTCGAACTGCCGGTCGGCGCGGAGATCCTCGTCGCGCCAGCACGTCGCGATCTGGTAGTAGCGGTCGAGCCCGCCGATCATGAACGTCTGCTTGAACAGCTGCGGCGACTGGGCAAGCGCGAAGAACGTGCCGGGCTGCAGGCGCACCGGAACGAGGAAGTCGCGTGCGCCTTCGGGCGTGCCGAGCGTCATCGTCGGAGTCCAGATGTCGATGAAGCCCTGCTCCTCCATCGAGTCGCGGATCGCACGGATCACGGTCGCCGACAGGCGCAGGTTGCGCTGCATCCGGTCGCGGCGCAGGTCGAGGTAGCGGTAGCGCAGCCGGAGCGGCTCTTCGACGTTGTCGTCGTCGAGCTGGAACGGCAGCGGCTCGGAGCGGGCGACGATCTCCAGCTCGTCGACCTGGATCTCGACCGCGCCGGTCGCGATGTTCGGGTTGACCGCGTCGGGCGCTCGCGCAACGACCTCGCCGTTCGCACGGACGACGAACTCCGAGCGGATCGCGTGCGCGGCCTGCTCGGCAGCCGGCGAGCGCTCCGGGTTGACGACGAGCTGGACGAGGCCCGTGTGGTCGCGCAGGTCGATGAAGATCAGGCCGCCGTGGTCTCGGCGCCGCGCGACCCAGCCGGCGACGGCGACGGTGCGCCCGACGTCGTCCGGCCGGAGCTCACCGCAATAGAGGTCGCGCCACCTCATCCGGAGATCCTTTCGACCAGCTCGCCGAGCTGCGCCGTCCAGTCGTCCCGGCCGGGCTCGCGCACCGTCGCGCGATCGCCTTCGACGATCACCG
>MNJC01000025.1:0-15064 GCA_001920085.1 Actinobacteria bacterium 13_1_20CM_4_69_9 | reverse complement strand
CGGCTTCTCCTCGCGCTCGCCTCCGGGGACCGAGAGGATCAGCCGCTCGACGCCGGCCCCGAAGCCGATGCCCGGCGTCGGCGCGCCGCCGATCTCCTCGATCAGCCCGTCGTAGCGCCCCCCGCCGCAGATCGTGTCCTGCGCCCCGAGATCCTCGCTCTTGAACTCGAAGGTCGTGCGCGTGTAGTAGTCCAGCCCGCGGACGAGCGTCGGCAGGAGCTCGTACTGCACGCCGTAGGCGTCGAGGAAGGCGCGCACGCGCTCGAAGTGCTCCCGGCACGCGTCGCACAGGGAGTCGCCGATCTTCGGTGCGTCCGCGAGTACGGCCTGCACCCGCTCACTCTTGACGTCGAAGACGCGGAGCGGCGTCGTGGCGCGCTTCGCACGCGCTTCCTCGTCGAGCTCCGAATCATGGTCGTCGAGCCACGCCGAGAGGCGCTCGAGGTACGCGGGCCGACAGTTCATGTCCCCGATCGAGTTCAGTTCGAGCGTGTAGCGCTCGACGTCGAGCCGGCGCAGCAGCTCGGCGTACAGCTGGATCACCTCGGCGTCGACGGCCGGGTCGTCGCTCCCGATCGCCTCGACCGAGAGCTGCCAGTGCTCGCGGTAGCGGCCCTTCTGCGGGCGGTCGTATCGCCACATCGGCCCGATCGTGTAGAGCTTCTGCGGCTGCGGCTCGCGATGCAGCCCATGCTGGATGTAGGCGCGGCAGATCGGCGCCGTCGCCTCGGGCCGCAGCGTGAGCGAGCGGCCGCCGCGGTCCGTGAACGTGTACGTCTCCTTCTGCACGACGTCCGAGCCGCCGCCCGACGTGCGGACGATGAGCTCCGTGTCCTCGATCGCGGGCGTGTCTATGCGGCGGTAGCCGTAGAGGGCGCAGACCTCCTCCATCTGCCGCGTCACCCACTGCCAGAGCGGCTGCTCGGACGGGAGGATGTCGTGCGTGCCGCGCGGCGCCTCGAAGCGCGTCACGCGCGCAGCTCCGCGAGGAACGGATTGCGTGCGAGCTCGGCGCCGAGCGTGGTCTCGGGGCCGTGACCGGGGTAGACGACGGTCTCCGGCGGATAACGCTCGGCGAGCATGCGGATCGACGCGACGAGCGTGTCCCAGTCTGCGCCAGGCAGATCGACACGGCCGACCGACCCGGCGAAGAGGACGTCGCCCGAGAACAGGCAGCCGTCGGCGTGATAGGCGAGGTGCGCCGGAGAGTGCCCCGGCACGCGCAGCGTCTCGAAGGCGATGCCCGCGAGCTCGAGCGTCTCGTCACCCTGCAGCAGCACGTCCGGCGTGTACGGCCTCAGGTGGACGCCGGGCGGGACGAAGCTGTTGATGTCTTCGAGCAGCATGCGCTCGTCCTCGGCCATGTGCACGGGTGCGCCCGTGCCCTCCGCGAGGTCGGCGACGCCGCCGAGATGGTCCCAGTGCCCGTGCGTGATCAGGATTGCCGCGCAGCGCGTCCCGAAGCCGGCGAGCTCGAGGCGGAGGCGCGCCGCGTCTGCCCCCGGGTCGACGACGACGGCCTCGGGCGCGCCGCGCTCGGCGCGCACGACGTAACAGTTCGTCCCGGCACGGCCGAGTGGGTATGCGTCGACGACGAGGCTCACGGGCGATCGAGTCTAACGACGGGTTTCGCTTAGGATCCGCGCGGTGCAGAGCTGGAACCTGAGCGAGATCCAGACGCCGGGCGGCAGCCGTTCGCCGGTGGTGCTGCGGTCCGATCCGGGCGCGCGCGCGGTGTTGATCGTCCTCGAGCCCGGTCAGGCGCTCGGCGACCACCAGGTCAAGGAAGGTGCCCTCGTCTCGGTGGTCGACGGCGCCGTGCGCGTCGAGTCCGGCGGCGAGACGATCGAAGGGACGGCCGGGTGCTTCTTCTCGTTCGAGGCGGACGAGCGCCGCTCGATCAAGAGCGAGTCGGGCGCGCGGCTGCTGATGGTGTTCTCGCCGTGGCCCGGCGAGGGGCATTACCGCGGCGAGCGGCCCTCGCCCTAGCGCGCTTTCGGCGTCGTCGGCCTGTCGATGCGCTTGCGGTACATGCGGTACGCGATCGAGTCCGTGAAGTAGCTGATCGGGATGAAGAAGGCGACCAGGAACAGCGCCGAGGTCGCCCACTGCATCGGCGACACGTTCCGGTTGATCAGCATCATCGCGACGACGAGCAACGGTGCCCAGATCGCGGCGCGTTTCAGGGCGCGGCGCCACGACGGCGGCTCGATCACGCGCTGGCCGGCACGAGCCGGGGCCCGCTTGTTCGTGCTCTTCGCCGCCCGTGCCTCGACCTTGCCGTTCTGTTTCTCGGCCGGGAGGTCATCGGGGTCGACTTCGACCTCGTTCCCCTCGCCGTCGACGTAGACGTACTCGTAATCGTGGCGGCGTGACTTCTGCTGACGCCGGCGCTGCTTCTTCGTGGGCATGCCTCTAGGGTAACGCCGCGGGCCTCCCGCCGGCCACGACACGGCTCACGACGGCGCCGCCCAGGTGATAGGCGAGGTAGCGCCAGTCGGGGGCATCGAGCAGCAGGATGTCGGCCGCATAGCCCGGCGCGAGGCGACCCACGCGGTCCGCCCGGCCGAGCACGTGCGCGGCGTTCACGGTGCAGGCGGAGAGCGCCTCGGACGGGGACAGCTTCAGCTGCGTGGCCGCCAGCGAGCAGACGAGCGGAAGGCTCTCGCAGAACGCGCTGCCCGGGTTGAAGTCGGTCGCGAGCGCGACGGCGGCGCCTGAATCGACGAGCGCGCGCGTAGGCGGCATCGGCCGGCCAAGGAAGAGCGCGCTCGCGGGGAGCAGCACGGCGACGACCGCGCCGGCGGCCAGCGCGCGGACGCCGTCGTCGCCGGTCGCCTCGAGGTGGTCGACCGAGCGTGCGCCCAGCTCGATCGCGAGCGCCACCGCCCCCTGCTCGGTGAACTGGTCGCCGTGCAGCCGGAGCGCGAGGCCCGCAGCGCCACAGGCTTCCAGGTAGCGGCGCGCTTGCGCAACGTCGAAGGCGCCGCGCTCGAGGAAGACGTCGGCAGCCTCCGCGAGCTCGGCTGCATCCGGCAAGACCTCGGCCACCATGAAGTCGACGTACGCGTCCGCGTCGGGGAACTCGGGCGGCACCGCGTGGGCGCCCAGCCATGTCGGAACGCCGCCGGCTGCGGCGATCGCCCGCAGCGACGCCAGCTCCGTGTCGCGGTCGAGGCCGTACCCGGACTTCGACTCGAAGGTCGTCGTGCCGGCACGCAGCATCCACGTGCGGTGCGTGCGGACGGCGTCGGCGAGCTCTGCGTCGCTCGCCGCCCGCGTCGCGTTGACGGTCGCCATGATCCCGCCTCCCGCCGCGTGCAGCTCCTCGTACGTCGCGCCGCCGGCCCGCAGCGCGAACTCCTCGACGCGGTCGCCCGCGAAGCACGCGTGCGTGTGGCAATCGACGAGCCCCGGCACGGCGCAGAGGCCGCGCGCGTCGAGCTCCTCGACCTCGCCCTCGACCGAGCGCAGGTCCTGCATGCGCCCGATCGCCTCGACGTCGCCGTCCACGCAGAGGACGTAGGCGTCTTCGAGCACCTCGACGTCGCCGAGGGCGTGTCCGCGGAGCGGAGCCTCGGTCCCGCGCGGCGTCGCCAGCTGTGCGAGATCGCGGATGAGCAGGCGGCGCGCGCCGCCCGTGGAGCTCATTCCGTCTCGGAGCCCGACATCGGCGCGACGAGGCCGTGCGCTCGGGCCGCTGCCTCGGCCTCCGGGTACCCCGCGTCGACGTGCCGCATGACGCCCGTGCCCGGATCGGTCGTGAGCACCCGCTCGAGCCGCTCGGCCGCGTCGTCCGTCCCGTCGGCGACCACGACCATGCCCGCGTGGATCGAGTTGCCGATGCCGACGCCGCCGCCGTGGTGGACGCTGACCCACGTCGCGCCCGCGGCGACGTTGAGCAGCGCGTTCAGGATGGGCCAGTCCGCGATTGCATCGGAGCCGTCACGCATCGCCTCGGTCTCGCGGTATGGCGAGGCAACGGAGCCGGAGTCGAGGTGATCCCGCCCGATCACGACAGGCGCCTTCACCTCGCCGGAACGCACCAGGTCGTTGATCGCGAGGCCCGCGCGGGCACGGTCGCCGAAGCCGAGCCAACAGATCCGAGCCGGCAGGCCCTGGAACGCCACACGCTCCGGCGCGAGCTCCAGCCACCGCTGGAGGAGCACGTCGTCGGCAAAGAGCTCGCGGAGCGTCGCGTCGATCGCCGCGATGTCCGCCGCCTCTCCCGACAGCGCCGCCCAGCGGAACGGGCCGACGCCCCGACAGAAGAGCGGCCGGATATAGGCCGGGACGAAGCCCGGGTATGAGAACGCCTCCGTTACGCCACCTTCACGCGCCTCACCTCGAAGGTTGTTGCCATAATCGAAAACATAGCTGCCCGCGCGCGCGTATTCGAGCAGCGCTTCGACGTGTTGCACAATCGACACACGTGCGCGCCGCAGGTACTCGTCGGGGTCGGACTCGCGCAATGCAGCGGCGTCTCCGACGGACAGCCCCGTGGGTATGTAGCCGGTGAGTGGATCGTGCGCTGCGGTCTGATCCGTGACGAGATCGAAAGGCTCGCCGCGGCGTGCCAGCTCGGGGACGACCTCCGCAGCGTTCCCCAGCAGCCCGACCGACAGCGCACGCCCCTCGGCCGCCGCGGTACGGATCCGCCGCACCGCGTCGTCGAGCGAGTCCGTCGACTCGTCGAGATAGCGCGTCTCGAGCCGGCGCTCGATCCGGGCCGGGTCGACCTCGATGCAGAGGATCGCCGCGCCGGCCATCGTCCCCGCGAGCGGCTGCGCCCCGCCCATGCCGCCGAGGCCGGCCGTCAGGACCGTCCGGCCCGAGAGGTCGGGCGAGCCGAAGTGCTTCTCACCGGCTGCAGCGAACGTCTGGAACGTCCCCTGGAGGATCCCCTGCGAGCCGATGTAGATCCAGCTCCCGGCGGTCATCTGCCCGTACATCGTCAGCCCGAGGGCCTCGAGCCGGCGGAACTCCTCCCAGGTCGCCCAGCGGGGCACGAGCAGCGAGTTCGCGATCAGCACGCGCGGCGCACCGGCGTGTGTGCGGAAGACGCCGACGGGCTTCCCGCTCTGGACGAGCAGCGTCTCGTCCTCGCCGAGCTCGAGCAGCGACCGGACGATCGCGCGCAGTGCCTCCGGGTTGCGCGCCGCCTTCCCCGACCCGCCATAGACGACCAGCTCCTCGGGCCGCTCGGCCACCTCCCGGTCGAGGTTGTTCAGCAGCATCCGCAGCGGCGCCTCGGTCGACCACGCGCGCGCGTGTAACTCCACTCCGCGGGGAGCGCGGATACGCGAGAGATCGCCGCACAGCTCTTCGACGACGGCGTCGAGGGAACGAGCCACGCTCATGCCAGCTCACCGACGTCTGACTCGACCGCCGCGATCAGCGAGCCGTCGCGTATCGCCTCCGCGACGGCTTCGATGTCTCTGGCAAGCGGCCGGTCGTCGCCGAGCCGCGGCGAGAGCGACCGCACGAAGGCGTGCGTCGCACGGACGCCGGCCCCAGGCTCGAGCGGCGCGAGGAACTCGACGCCCTGCGCACCCGCAAGCAGCTCGATCGCGAGCGCGCGCTCGGAGTTTGCGAGCACCTGCCACGCCTTCAACCCGGCGGCGTTCCCCATCGAGACGTGATCTTCCTGCCCGGCGCTCGTCGGGATCGAGTCGACGCTCGCGGGATGGCACAACGACTTGTTCTCGCTGACGAGCGAAGCCGCCACGTACTGCGGGATCATGAAGCCCGAGTTGAGGCCGCCGTCCGAGGTCAGGAACGCAGGCAGGCCGTCGGAGAGGCTCGGGTTGACGAGGCGCTCGACGCGCCGCTCGGAGATGCTCGCGAGCTCGGAGCTCGCCATCGCCATGGCGTCGAGCGCAAACGCGAGCGGCTGTCCGTGGAAATTGCCGTTCGAGACGAGCAGCTCGTCGTCGACGAGCACGAGCGGGTTGTCCGTCGCAGCGTTGAGCTCGACGGCGACCGTGCCCTCGACGTAGTCGAGCAGGTCGCGCGAGGCGCCGTGCACCTGCGGCGCGCAGCGCAGGGAGTACGCGTCTTGCACCTTGTCGCACCATCTGTGCGCCTCGTTGATCGCCGACCCTTCGATCAGCCGGAGGACGTTCGACGCGGACGCCGCCTGACCGCGGAGCGGCCGCAGCGCATGGATCTGCGGCAGGAAGCTCGTGCGCGATCCCTGCAGCGCCTCGAGCGACAGGGCGCAGGCGAGATCCGCGGCCCGTGCAAGCCGCCACGCGCGCACAAGCCCGAGCGCGCCGTAGGCGGCCATGAACTGCGTGCCGTTGATCAGCGAAAGCCCTTCCTTCGCCGCCAGCCGCGTCGGCTCGAGCCCGGCCGCCGCCAGAGCATCCGCGCCGGCAAGCAGCTCCCCGTCATACACGGCCTCGCCCTCGCCGACGAGCGGCAGCGCGAGGTGGGCGAGCGGTGCGAGGTCGCCGCTCGCGCCGACCGACCCGCGGCTCGGCACGCGCGGGACCACGCCGTGGGCGAGGCATTCGAGCAGGAGCTCGACCGTCGCGACCCGCGCGCCGGACGTCCCCTTCGCCAGCGCGTTCGCGCGCAGCAGCATCGCGGCCCTCACGATCTCCGTCGGATACGGGTCGCCGACGCCGCACGCGTGACTGCGCAGCAGCCGCAGCTGCAGCTCCTCGGTCTGCTCCTCAGGGATCGACTTCGAGACGAAGCGCCCGAAGCCCGTGTTGATGCCGTAGGTGTGCTCGCGCGTGCCATGTGCGGCCCGCTCGACGAGCTCGCGCGCGGCACGCATCTTCGTCCGCGCCTCGTCCGACAGCGCCGCCGATGCCTTGCCGTACGCGACCGCGCAGACGTCGTCGACCCGGAGGTCGTCTCCGGTCAGGCGGATCGCCGTCGCCTGAGCCATCGGCGGTCACTCTAGTCTCCCTCGCGGTGGCCGATCCCGTCACCGCTTGGCCGGAGGAAGACCTCGACGCGACGATCCCGCCGCGGCGCGCCGTCGACCTGCTGAGGCGCGCGGACTTCCGGCGGACGTACTCCGCCGTCGTCGTCAGCGAGCTCGGGGACTCGTTCCACTACGTCGCCCTCATGTGGTTCGCGCTCGTCAGCGCAGGCCCGCTCGGCGTCCTCGCCGTGCGGCTGGCGGACAGCGTCCCGGCGCTGCTGTTCGGGCTGCACGGCGGCCTCGTCGCCGACCGCAGCGACCGCCGCCGGGTGATGGTGCTGGCGGACGTCTCGCGGGGTGCGGTGCTCGTGCCCGTCGCGATCGCCGGGCTCACGGGCCGGCTCGATCTGTGGATGCTCGTCGTTGCTGCCTTCGCGCTCGAGACCGCAACGAGCTACTTCGCGCCTGCGTACGGCGCGCTCCTCCCCACGCTCGTCGACCGCGAGAACGTGCAGCCGGCGAACGGCCTCGTTCGTGCGACGGCTGAGGCCGTGCGCGTCGGCGGCTGGGCTGCCGCCGGCGGACTGCTCGTGTTCATGCCGCTGAGCGCGTTCTTCCTCCTGAACGCTGCGTCGTTCTTCGTCTCCGCCGCGTTTCTCGTCGGCATTCGCGCGCGGGCTCACGCCGCCGACGGCGCTGCACCGCCCCGCATCCGCGAGGGCTTCGCGGCGCTGCGGCCGCGACCGGTCCTCGCCGCCGCTGTCGCCGCGCTCGCGGTCGGGATCACGATCGGGTCCGGCGCGTGGATGGTCGGCGTGCCTCAGCTCGTGCGCGACACCCTCGGGCTCGGCGCCGGCAGCTTCTCCGCGATCGCCGCTGCGTACGCGATCGGCGCCGTCGCAGTCGGCGTCGTGCTCTCACGCGTGCGCGTGAGGCAGAAGGCGCGCGCGAGCATGCTGCTGTGGATCCCCTACGCCGTCGCCTACGGCCTCTTCGCGCTCGCCGGTTCGCTTCCGGTCGCGCTGCTGGCCGGGCTGATCAGCGGAGCCATCCAGGCGGCGCTGATGATCCTGCTCTACTCGGCCGCACAGGAGGAGATCCCTGACTCGCTGCTCGGACGCGTCGTCGGGCTGATCTCGCTCGTGCACCGCGGCAGCCACGCGACCGGGCTGCTGCTGATGGGGCCGCTGTTCGCTGTCGCCGCGACGCAGACCGTCTTCTGGGCGGCGGCGCTCAGCCTGCCGCTGGTGGGCCTGGTGAGCCTCGCCGCAACAGCCGCAGCTCGAGCACGTGCTCCGGATTGAAGCCGTCGATGCGCAGCAAGCTTCCGGCCGCGGCGACCGCGGCGCCGGCCGGCATCAGCCCGACGAGCTCGGCGCCGGAAACCGCGACGCCGCGCTCCTGTGCCTCCCGCTCGACGCGGGCGAGGATGTCGTGCAGCGCCGCCGCCTCGTAGTCCTCGACGTTCATGCTCACCTGCGCGTGACCTGCACACGACAGCAACAGGCCGAGGGCACGTACGCCGGGAAATCCGCCGCCGCGTTCGCGAACCGCGGCTGCAATCTCGCGCGCGACCTCGACGTCGTCACTTGCGAGGTTCACGTTGAACGCGATCAGCGGCCTCCGTGCGCCGACGATCACGCCGCCGGCGCGGGGATCGAGCCGCGCCGGTCCGAAATCGGGCCGGACTTCCCCGGCATCGATGCGCTGCTGAAGGTCTCCGTGCCGGAAGAACGCCGGCCCGCGGCCGTGGCCCGACTCGCCGTAGAGGAAGACCGGCAGTTGCAGCTCTGCGCCGATCCGTCGCGCGACGAGCAGCGCGCATTCACGTGCGCGCTCCGCGTCCGCAGGGTCGAGCGCGACCACGGGGACCACATCGGCTGCTCCGATGCGCGGATGGGCGCCCCCGTGCTCGCGCAGGTCGATCCGCTCCCGCGCACACGCGACGCCGGCGAGGAGCGCGGCGACGAGGTCGTCCTCCTCACCGACGAGCGTGAACACGGAGCGGTTGTGGTCCGGGTCGGTGTGGACGTCGAGCAGCTCCGCCGGCTCGGACAGGGCGGCGGCGAGCGCGTCGATCGTCTCACGGTCGCGGCCCTCGGAGAAATTCGGCACGGATTCGAGCGGCAGCCGCACGGTTACTACTGTAGGAGCCTTGAAGACGTACTACGACCGGCGCGCGTTCGAGTACGACGACTGGTGGCTCGGCCGCGGCAGCTTTGCAGAGCGCGACCGCGCCGGCTGGGACGAGGAGGTCGACGTGCTCGCCGAGCTGATCGGCTCGCTGCCGCCCGCGCGCACGCTCGACGTCGCCTGCGGGACGGGCTTCCTCACCCGGCACCTGCGCGGCGACGTCGTCGGCCTCGACCAGAGCGAGCGCATGCTCTCCGTTGCGCGGGAACAGGCACCCGCAGCGCGCTTCGTCCACGGCGACGCGCTCGAGCTGCCCTTCGGGGACGGTGAGTTCGACCGCGTGTTCACGAGCTACTTCTACTGCCATCTCGAAGCGGACGAGCGCGGGCGTTTCCTCGCCGAAGCGAGGCGAGTCGCGCGGGAGCTCGTCGTCGTCGCGTCCATACCCGGCGACGACGATCCACTCGAACGCTATGAGGAACGCGTGCTCGACGACGGCTCGCGCTGGACGGTGTACAAGCGGGTCTTCACCGGCGATCAGCTCGCCGCCGAGCTCGGCGGCGGTGAGGTCCTGCACGAGGGCCGCTGGTTCGTCGTCGTGCGGGCGTGACGCGCCGGCGCAGCTCGTATCGGTCGCTCGCCTCCCTGCAACGGGATCTCTCGGCCTGCCGCGCGTGCGTCGAGGCCGGCTATCCGCTCGAGTCTCTGCCCGTCCGGAACGTTTTCACGGGCCAGCGTGCGTACATGTACGGGCAGGCGCCGGGGATCGTGGAGGGCGAGGAGCGACGCCCCTGGCGCGGCCGAGCCGGTGGCACGCTGCGGCGGTGGCTCCAGCTCGACGAGGAGGAGTTCTACGCGACGTTCTACTGCGCGTCCGTGACGCGCTGCTATCCGGGCCGCGCCTCGTCCGGGCGCGGCGACCGCACGCCGACGCCGCGAGAGCAGGAGCTCTGCGCGTTCTGGCGCGAGTGGGAGCTCGAGATCCTGCGCCCCACGCTGATCGTCCCCGTCGGCGGGCTTGCGATCAAGCGCCTGCTCGGGATCAGCGGGCTCGCGTCGTGCATCGGGTGCCGCTACGAGCGCGACGGCGCTACCGTGATCCCGCTGCCGCATCCGTCGGGGGCGAGCGGGTGGCTGAACCTCGCGGCAAATCGGCGTCTCACCGAGCGCGCGGCGGGTTTGGTGCGGGAGGCACTGGCTAGATTTCAAGGGTGAGTGAGGCGGATCGACCGCTGTATCGGCGCACGTTCGCGCGCCTGCTCGGCTTCCTGACGCCGTACAAGGTCTCGCTCTCAGTCTCGATCGTCCTCGCCGTCGCGTCGCAGGCGGCGGCGATCGCGCTCGTCTGGCTGACGAAGCACGTGATCGACAGCGCGCTGCGGCCCCGGGACACGCACGCGCTGAAGCTCTTCGTCCTCGCCGTCGTGCTCGTCGGCGTCGTCCGGGCGGTGCTGATGGCCGGCCGGCGGCTGATCTCGGGCCGGCAGGCGCTCGCGGTCGAGATGGACATGCGGCAGAGGCTGTACGCGCACCTCGTCCGCCTCTCGTTCGGCTTCTACGACCGCCACCAGACCGGGCAGCTGATGTCGAGGGCGACCGTCGACCTGCAGGGCGTGCGCTTCTTCCTCGGCTACGGCCTCATCTTCTTCTTCCAGAACGTCCTCACGGTGGCGTCGGTGACGATCGTGCTGCTCGTGTTCGAGTGGAAGCTCGCGCTGATCGCCCTCGCGATCACGCCGGTGCTCGTCGTGCTCGCATATCGCTACAGCCACGTCTCGCATCCGACCCTGCGCGAAGTGCAGCAGAAGCTCGCCGACGTCGCGACCGTCGCCGAGGAGAACATCGTCGGCGTCCACGTCGTCAAGTCGTTCGCGCAGGAGGCGCAGGAGCGCGCGAAGTTCGAGCAGCGCTCGGAGGCGGTATTCGCCCAGACGATCAGGGCGAACCGCCAACGCGCGCTCTACGTCCCGCTCATCTCGTGGATCCCACTCATCGCCCAGGGAGCGGTGCTGCTCATCGGCGCGCGCATGGTGACGCGCGGTGAGCTCACGGTCGGCGGGTTCGTGGCGTTCAACCTCTACCTGGGCATGCTCGTCGTGCCCCTGCGCTCGCTCGGGATGTGGATCGGCCAGTCGCAGCGCGCGACGGCCGCAGGCGAGCGCATCTTCGAGGTCATGGACGCGCCGGAGGAGATCGCAGACGGCCCGGGCGCAATCGAGCTGCCGCCGGGCGGCGGCCGCCTGCAGTTCGAGCACGTCGACTTCGAGTACATGGAGGGAAGGCCGACGCTCGAGGACATCGACCTCGACGTGCCGGCCGGCCGGACGATCGCGCTGATCGGGCACACCGGCTCCGGCAAGACGACGCTCACATCGCTCGTCCCTCGCTTCTACGACGTCACCGAAGGACGCGTGCTCGTCGACGGCGTCGACGTCCGCGATGTGACCCTGCAGTCGCTCCGCCGCGCGATCGGCGTGATCCCGCAGGATCCGTTCCTCTTCTCCGCCACCGTGCGCGAGAACATCACCTTCGGCGCGCCGGCGCTGGGCGACGACGAAGTCGTGCGCATCGCCCGGCTCGCGCAGGCGCACGAGTTCGTCGAGCGCCTGCCCGACGGCTATGACACGGTCATCGGCGAGCGCGGCATCACCCTCAGCGGGGGCCAGCGCCAGCGGCTCGCGATCGCACGGGCGATCGCCGTCGACCCGCGGATCCTGATTCTCGACGACGCGACCGCGTCGGTCGACGCCACGACGGAGGCGAAGATCCGGCTCGGCCTGCGCGAGGCGATGCGCGGCCGAACCACGCTGATCATCGCACACCGCCTCTCCACCATCTCGCTGGCCGACGAGATCGTCGTCCTGGACGCAGGCCGGATCGCCGCGCGCGGCACGCACGACGAGCTGCTCGAGACGAGCCAGGTGTACCGCGACATCTACGAGCACGGGCTGCTCGAGCGGCAGTTCGCCGACGCGGTCGAGGCACGGGCTGCGGTGGAGGAGGTCGCGTGAGGGTCTGGCAACCCGGGGGTCATCTGATGGCCGAGCGCGGCTCGAAGGTCGACGACTGGTCCTGGCGCCGCACGCGCCGGCGTCTCGCCACGCTCGCGCGCCTGGCCGCGCCCTACAAGACGCGCACGATCCTCTCGGTGTTCGCGCTGCTCGCCGCGACGGCGACCGCGCTCGCACCACCCTTCCTGTCCAAGTACGCCGTCGACTACGGCATTCGGAAGCAGGACCTGCACGCGCTGACGTGGATCGTCGTCATCTTCCTCCTCGCGGGCCTTGCCAACTGGGGCATGAGCTACCTGCAGACCTATCTGACCGGCTGGGTCGGGGAACGGATCCTCGCCGACCTGCGCAACAACCTCTTCGGGCACCTGCAGCGGCTGTCGCTCGGCTACTTCGAGCGCAACCGCGCCGGCGTGATCATCAGCCGGCTGACGAACGACGTCGAGGCGCTCGACCAGCTGGTCACGGACGGCGTCACGAGCCTCGTGCAGAACACCCTGACGCTCCTCGGCACGGCGATTCTGCTCTTCGTCCTCGACTGGCGGCTCGCGCTCGCGACGCTCGCGGTGATCCCGCTGATGTCGGTCGCGACGGTGATCTTCCGCGTCCGGTCGACGCGCGCGTACCGTGCGGTGCGCGAGCGGCTCGGACTCGTGACGGCGACTCTCGCGGAGGACATCGCGGGCATGCGCATGGTGCAGGCGTTCACCCGGGAGCAGCAGAACATCGAGAACTTCCGCAAGGTCGCCGACCGGTACCGCGAGTCGAACATGCAGACGGTCGTGCTCAACGGCTGGTACTTCCCGTTCGTCGACCTGCTGTCGTCGATCGCGCTGGCCGTCGTGCTCGGCTACGGCGGTCATCTGTACTTCCAGGGGAGCGTCACGCTCGGCACGCTCTTCGCCTTCATGCTCTACGTGCAGAACTTCTTCGATCCCGTGCAGCAGCTGTCGCAGCTGTACAACACGTTTCTCTCTGCGACGGCTGCGCTCGACAAGATCATGGACGTCATGGACGAGGACCCGCAGGTGGTCGACGCGCCGGACGCGTTCGCCCTCCCCGAGGTGCAGGGCCACGTGCGGTTCGAGGACGTGCGTTTCAGCTACGGCACCGGCCCGGAGGTGCTGCACGGCCTGGACCTCGACGTTCTGCCGGGAACCACCGTCGCGCTCGTCGGTCACACGGGAGCCGGCAAGTCCACGATCGCCAAGCTGCTCGCCCGCTTCTACGACCCGACCGGCGGGCGGATCACGATCGACGACCACGACCTGCGCGACGTCACGCAGGCGTCGCTGCGGCGGCAGCTCGGGATCGTCCCGCAGGAAGGCTTCCTCTTCGCCGGCACGGTGACCGAGAACATCGCGTTCGGCCGCCCGGACGCCTCGCCCGACGAGGTGGTAAGGGCCGCGCAGGCGGTCGGCGCGCACGACTTCATCATGCGGCTCGAGGACGGCTACGAGACGCAGTTGCAGGAGCGCGGCTCGCGCCTCTCGCTCGGCCAGCGGCAGCTCGTCGCGCTCGCGCGTGCGCTGCTCGCCGACCCCCGCATCCTCATCCTGGACGAGGCGACGTCGTCGGTCGACATCGGGACGGAGCGGAAGATCGAGCAGGCGCTGCGCCTCTTGCTCGCCGGCCGCACCGCCTTCATCATCGCGCACCGCCTCTCGACGATCCGCGACGCGGACCTGATCGTCGTCCTCGAACACGGCCGGATCGTGGAGCAAGGGTCGCACGACGAGCTGATGCAGCGGCGTGGGCTCTACACCTCGCTCTACGGCGACTGGGCCGCCGCCTAAAGCCGTAGCGCCGTAACGCCGATGCCGCGGGCATGCTCTCGGTTTCAGGCGTCCTGCGCGACGCCGCGCAGCTCTACCAGGCGCTGTTCTGGCGCACGCTCGTCATGGCCGCACTCGTCTTCTCGATCGTCTGCTTGGCCGAGACCGTCGGCCCGTGGCCGGTCGTGCTGCTCTCGATGATCGGTACCTCTGTCGTGCAGGGCGCGCTGGTCGAGGCGGTGGAGCTGGAGCGCGAGCGGCGCAGCGGATCGATCGCGTCGCTTCTCCGCGCGGCCTGGAGGCGCGCGGGGGCGCTGTTCGGCGTCTCGCTGCTGACGGGCATCGGCGTCGGCATCGGCCTGTTCCTGCTCGTGGTTCCGGGTCTCATCCTGTTCACGCGCTGGTCGCTCGCCGTACCGGCCGTGATGCTCGAAGGCCGCTCCCCGCGGGCTGCAATGCGACGGTCGGCGGAGCTCGTGAAAGGGCACGGGTGGCAGGTCTTCGCCATCTTCCTGACCGTCACGGCCGGGGCGTTCGGGACCAGCTTCGTGCTGGAGCGGCTGCTCGCAGGCCCGCTCGGCCTCTGGGCCGCGCTGACGCTCGCCGCGACGCTGACGACGCCGTTCGCGGCGCACGCATTGAACGTCGTCTACTACCGCATCGTCGATCCGGGCAGGCCGGTCCTGCAGGCATAGACTCGGTTTCGTGGCCCTGGACCGCGAGACCGAAGACAGGATCGAGCAGCCCGCCTCCGAGGAGGCCGAGCGCGAGACGCGCCTGACCCCGTCGCAGGCGATCGCGCAGATGAAGATCAACGTGCCCGTGCGCGGCAACCGCAAGCTGCGGCGCCTGCTCGAACGCGTGAACGAGGACGCGCAGCTGAAGGGCTGGTGGCACGCAGCGAACGTCAACGCCGTCGCTCGTATGCGCATCAACGACCACTCGTGGGTGCACATCCAGATCGTCACGAACATCGCGCTCAAGCTCCTGCGCCAGCTGACGAAGCATCACGTCGAGCCGTCCGTCGTCGGCGACTACGGCTACGAGAACGACGACGCAGAGATCGTGGTGACGCTGGGTGCGCTCACACACTGCATCGGGATGGCCGTGCACCGCGAAGGGCACGAGGACTTCAGTCTCTTCCTGGCCGAGCCGAAGCTGCGCGAGCTGCTGGAGGGCATCTACGAGGAGCCCGACATCACCGTGATCTCCTCCGAGGTGCTGCAGGCGATCACGAGCCACCGCGACTATGGGAAGCCGCTCAC
>MNJC01000024.1 GCA_001920085.1 Actinobacteria bacterium 13_1_20CM_4_69_9 | reverse complement strand
GTCGGCGTCGGCAACGCGTTCCGCCGAGTCGCTTCGGTCGACGTCAGCGGGCGGAAGATCCTGAGCGCCTGGCCGCTGAAGACGCACTACCGGCTGAAGAAGGCGTGGAAGTGGAACAAGAAGAAGCGCGCCCTGTCGCGTGGGCACTATCGCTGGTACGTCTATCCGGGGCTGGGCAAGCGCAGCGCGAACAAGTACGGGCCGCTCATCGGCTCCAGCGACTTCTACGTCGTCAAGCGCTAGCGCGCGACGAGGCCGTGCGTCCCGCGGGAGCCGTGGTGGGCGTTCGTCCCGCCGGACGCCAGCGCCGCCACGGCCAGGACGACCCAGGCGATCAGACAGAGAACAACGAGCCGCATTGCATTCTTTGACGTCAATCGTGCGTCGTGGTTTGTATCTGCCACGGCTCGAATCGCAGCATTCTTCCCGCGAATGTCGCGTCGACTTCGTGCGGGCTCTCGTTGACCAGCCGTGCACGGCCCGGTCGCAGCGACGTCAGCACGATTCCGTGTCCCTCGATCGAGGGGCCTGACCGCTCGGTCAGGCTCGCGTCGCGGCTTTGCCCGGCGGCCGTCACGAAGGGCAGCCGGAACGCCTCCGCATTCTCGAGCACGTCGTCAATGCTCGGGAGATACGCGAACGAGAACGTCCGAGGGCCTCGTAGCTGCGCCTCCGGGATCGGCAGCGACGGTCCGGCCGGCTCCTCGCGGTAGCGGTTGTCGTTGCGGCTGATCAGTCCGGTCGAGCGAAGCACGGTCAGCGCGAGCTCCTCCTCTAACAGCTCGTACTCGGTGACGTGCTCGAGCAGCACCGTGACGCCGCCGGCGGCGACGAAGGCGCTCGCGGGATACGTGGCGAGAGGGACCTCGCCGTACCCGCCCTCCGGCTCGCGGCCGCGCTGCACGATCGCGAACTGCCCTTCCGCGAGCGAGGTCTCGGCCGGCTCGCGCAGAGGCACGTGCACGCGCACGCGCTGATCGTCGCACGGATTGTCGAAGTCGATCCGCACGCGCAGGAACGGCTCGTGCGCCCGCTGCTCGAGCCGCGTCTGCGTCTCGACCTCGGACCCGTCCCAGACGTAGGTGCGATGCACGACGTCGACGTGACGCAGCGGTCCGTCCTCGACCGTCTCGCGTCTTTCGGACACAGGCGTCTCGACGAGCTGGTCCTCCTTCGGCGGCGCGTAGTTGTACGAGTCGCCGAAGTCCTTCCCGCGCACCAGCCGCGGGACAGGTGTCAATGCGGGACGTGTCTTGGGGACAGTCCCCAAGACACGTCCCGGGCGGACAGACGTCCAGCCGAGCGGCGGCGCGGGCACGGCCGCCGCGACGGTCCGCTTCGGGCGCGCGACGACGCGCAGCTCCCACGTGCCGTCGGCGGTCGCGACCGTGATGTCCTGCATCAGCTGCTCGACGTCGAGCCACTCCGGGTCGGGCTCGTCTCCGACCTCGAGCACCACGCGACCGTCCTCGACTCGGTAGCCGTTGACGAAGCGTCCGAAGAGCTCGCGACCGTGCAGGCGCCGCGCGACCGCGACCGGCACCTCGGCTCCTGCGAGCGTCGTCTCCCAGAGCAGCGGCGACTGCCGTCGCAGCTCCTGTGCCGGCACCCGAGCCCCGTCGGGGAGCTCGAGCGCGACGCCCTCCCACTCGTCCGGCACGACGAGCTCGAGCTCGACGACGTCGGTGCGCTCCCACGGCGACGGGTTCACGATCCCGTACGCGCCGTGCGGAACCTGCGCTGCGATCCGCCGCACGGCGCGCTGCGTCAGCTCGCGGGCGATCTGCTCGGCTTCCGCGTAGCGCACTAGCACCTGGGCCGAGACCTCGTCGGCGGAGCAGCCGCAGATCGAGTCGTGCGCGGCGTTCTGGAACATCCGCTTCCATGCCTCGCGCAGGAACGGCTCGGACTCGTCGTCGCCGTACAGCGTCTGCAGCGGCTCCGCGTACCGCTCGAGCCAGCGCTCTGCGCGCGAGCAGG
The DNA here is from genome assembly GCA_001920085.1 of Actinobacteria bacterium 13_1_20CM_4_69_9. Taxonomy (GTDB): domain Bacteria; phylum Actinomycetota; class Thermoleophilia; order Gaiellales; family Gaiellaceae; genus 3-1-20CM-4-69-9. Next base: position 8,202 of record MNJC01000024.1, on the reverse strand, counting down.
CCGCCTTGAGGTCGATCCGCGCCGACACGACCCCGGGCAAGAGGTTCGCGCGGGCGGCGGAGCGCATCTCTCCCCGCCACGTCGTGAGCCCGTCCGCACGAGCATCGGCGAGGTACTCGGCGAGGGTGCCGACGTGCGCGTCTGCCGGCAGGTCGCGCACGAGCGGCATATGGTCGGTGCCGACCATGCCGAGGATGTCGTCGGAGCCGAACCACGGCCGGTAACGCTGCTCGAGCGCCTCGGTGTCCTGTACGTGCGCGGCATTGCCGTAGCCGCCGGGGAGGTATTCGGTGACGACCGACGAGCCGTCGGGCGACTCCCAGACGAAGCGGTGGAAACCGACCGAGGACGGGACGCCGCGCCAGACGACCGCGGTCTCGATTCCCTGGCCGCGGAGGATCTGCGGCATCTGCGCGACATGACCGAACATGTCCGGCAGGTAGCCCACGCGCATCGTCCCGCCGAGCTCGGCCGCGCGCGCGAGGCCCGTCTCCAGGTTGCGCACGATCGTCTCGCCGTCGACGAGGAACTCGTCCACGAGCGTCTGCCACGGGCCGATCGCCAAACGGCCGGACTCGACGAGTGCGCGGATCCGGCCCTCCGCCTCGGGGCGGATCTCGAGGTAGTCGTCGACCGTCGCCAGTTGGCCGTCGAGCGTGAAGCGCAGCCGCTCGTCGCGGTCCAGCTCGTCGAGCACCTCGTCGACGACGTCGACGAGCGATATGCGGAACGACTGGAACGGCCGGTACCACTCCCGGTCCCAGTGCGTGTGCGGGACGAGAAAGACGCTTACGACTTGACCGAGCCGGCGAGCAGGCCCTGCACGAAGTAGCGCTGCAGCGCGAAGAAGACGATCAGCGGCACCGCCATCAGCAGGAAGCCGGCCGCGGCCAGGATGTGGAACTCCTGCGCGTATGTCGACAACAGCTGCGTGATCTTGACGGTCATCGGCTGCTTCGACGGGTCGCTGACGAAGATCAGCGCCATCAGCAGGTCGTTCCACACCCAGAGGAACTGAAAGATCGCGAACGACGCGAGCGCCGGAACCGACAGCGGGATGACGACGCGCCGGAACACCGCGAACTCGGATGCGCCGTCCATGCGCGCGGCCTCGATCAGATCCTTGGGGAGCGTGATGAAGAAGTTGCGGAAGAGGAAGATCGCGAGCGGAAGGCCGAACGCCGTGTGCGCGAGCCAGATGCCGTAGAACTCGGTGTTCAGATGCCCGTTCTCGCGAAAGAGCTTGAGCAGCGGCACGAACGCGGTCTGCACGGGCACGACCATCAGCGCGACGATGATCAGGAAAGTCGTGTCGCGGAAGGGGAAGCGCGTCCACGCGAAGGCGTACGCGGCCATTGCGCCGAGGGTCAGCGGGAGGATCGTCGCCGGGACGGTGATGTAGAGGCTGTTCAGGAACGCGTGCCCCATCCCGCCGGTGTGGATGACCTGGCTGTAGTTCGCGAGCGTCAGATGGCTGGAGAAGACGTGCCACCAGCCGCTCGAGAGCGCATCGCTCCGGGGGCGGAACGACGTGACGAGCAGCGCAACGGTGGGGACGAGCCAGAGCGCCGCGATCGCGAGGAGCACGATGTGCACCGGGGACCGCGTGACCCAGCCTACGAGGCGCTCGCTGAAGGTCCGCGGCTGCGCCAGCCGAGCGGTCTCTGCACGGGTCGCCATTACGTCATCACCCGCTCGCTCTTGAACCGGCTGACGTTGAGGATCATCACGGGGATCATCAGCACCAGCATGATCACGGCGACAGCGGCGCCGCGGCCGGGGAAGCCGTTGAAGGTGTCGACGAACATCGTGTAGGCGATCACCCGGCTCGACGTGCCGGGCCCGCCCGCCGTCATCACGTAGATGATGTCGAAGACCTTGATCAGGACAGGACGACCATCGCAAAGCCGGTCGACGCCCAGACGTAGGCGATGATGATCGCGTAGTTGACGGTGCTCGACTGCCCGAGCCACGACACCGGGTTCCCCCCTAGGCCGTGGATCACGGCGTTGACCGTGCCGATGTCCGGGTTGGGGCTGTAGACGAGCAGCCAGATCACGGCGACCGCCGTGGCCGAGATCGCCATCGGGATGAAGATCACCGACTTGACCGCGGACTCGTAGCGCACGCGGATCGTCATGACCGCGAGCGCGAGCCCGAGAATCAGGCACAGCGAGATATAGATGACGACCCACTTGAGGTTGTTGAACACCGCGCCGCTCGGCGGGAAGTGGGAGACGTCGAAGAAGTCCTTGTCCTGGAAGAGATCCTTGAAGTTCTGCAGCCCGACGTAGTTCGTGAAGCTGAAGAGGTAGTCGCTCTTGTAGAAGGCGAGGCGCACCGTGTAGTACGCCGGGTAGACCACGAACAGCCCGAGCACGATCAGGGCGGGCGCGGCGAACGCGATCCCTTGCAGGCGCTCCTTGAACGAGCCCTCGCGCGACCGGCCGTACCGGCGCTTCGGCTGCGGAACCTGGATTGGTGGGGCTTGTGCGCTCAAGGCGGAAACGACAGCGCCCGCCGGGCGGCGGGCGCTGTCACGTCGTTGCGGCCTAGAACTCCTTGGCCGCCTTCTTCTGGAAGTCGGACAGCAGGCTGCTGATGCTGCCCGGCTTCTGGATTGCGTTTTGCAGGGCTGCTCCCCAGTCGTCGGCGAGCGTGCCCGGCAGGGTGTCCGAGCCGTCGAACAGGAACACCTTCGCGCCCGCTACCTGCGCGGCTTCCTTCTGCACGAGGATGTTCGGGTAGGCGCTCTTCTTCACCTGCTTGTTCGGCGAGATGATCGCGCCCGTCGAGACCCAGATCCTCCCCGCCGCAGGCGAGGAGATGTACTTCAGGAACGTCCTCACGTCGGGCGTGTCCTTGAATGCCGCCGCGAGGTCGCCTCCGCCGACCATCGGCTGTCCGTACTGCGCCTTGATCGTCGGCCAGAAGAACGAGTTGATCGTCTTGCCGGGCTTGAGGGCCGTGTTCACCTGATCCAGCGCGATGCCGCCGACGAAACCGCCCTCCATGTACAGCTGGGCGGACGGCTTCTTGCCGAAGACGCGGCCGATCCCGTCCACGAACGCCGTACCGAGGGCGCCCTGCACGCCGCCCGCCAGGTACTTGTTGTTCAGGACCTGCGTCATCTGCAGGATCGCCCTCTTCACGGACGGGTCCGCGAAGCTCGTCTTGCCGCTGAAGAGCGACAGGTACTTCGCCGGGCCGGCCGTCCGTGCGTAGACGTTCTCGAACCAGTCGGTGAGCGTCCAGGAGTCCTTCGCACCCTGGGCCCACGGCGTCTGGCCCTTCGCCTTCAGCTTCTTCGTCACGGCGATGAGCTGGCCCCACGTCTGCGGGACCGTCAGCTTGTACTTCTTGAACTGGTCCGGCCGGTACCACATCACGCTCTTCGAGTTGGCCTTCGCGGCAACGCCGTAGATCTTGCCGTTGACCGTGCCGAGCTTGATCCACGCCGGGCTGTAGCGCGCGGTGAGATACGACCTCGACAGTCCCATCGACCCGAGGTCCTTGACCGCGCCCTGCTTGGCGAGGTCGGAGAGGACGCCCGGCCGCGGGATGATGGCGACCTCTGGCGGGTTGCCCGCCGCGAGTCGCGTGCGGATGACCGGCACGAAGTCACGTGCCGTCGTGTAGTTGACCTTGATTCCGGTCGACTTGGTGAACGCATCCGTCACCTTGATGAATGCGTCCTTCTCGCTGCCACCCCACAGCGAGAGCACTTCGATACTGCCTGCTGAACGTGCTGCCGGCTTCGAGCTTGCGGTTGCGGCGAACGTTGCCGCGACCGCGCCGAGTACGACGGCCAGCACAGCGAGCCAAGAACGTCGTTTCAACTGAATTCCTCCTCGTCCCAGGCGGCTTGCTTCCGGGCCGCCACTTTTCAGAGCCCCGCGCGATCCTACCCTTTTCAACCCGTAGGGACGAGGCTTTCCTCGGTTTCCGGATCGAACATGTGCAGCTTGTCGTTCGGGATCGTGAACTCGACCTTGTCGCCGACCTGGACCTTGCGGTCGCTCGCGACAAGAGCCACGATCTCGTTGCCCTCGACCTGCGCGTGCAGCAGCTCCTGGTTGCCGAGGTACTCGACGACGTCCACGTTCGCGGGGAAGCTCACCGCACCGTCGCCCGTGCCGTTGGCGATCTCCAGGTCCTCCGGCCGGAAGCCGATCTCGAGCTGCTTGCCGTGCCGCTGCTCCGCGATCTTCGCCCGCGAGCCGCTCAGGTTCAGGAGCTGCTCGCCCATCTTCAGCTTCCCCTGGTCGGCGTGCACGGTCGCGAAGTTCATCGCAGGCGAGCCGATGAACGCGGCCACGAACTTGTTCACCGGGCGCTCGTAGAGCTCGGGCGGCGGGCCGACCTGCTGCAGCACGCCGTCCCTCATCACGGCGATCCGGTCGCCCATCGTCATCGCCTCGACCTGATCGTGCGTCACGTACACCGTCGTCGTTTCGAGGCGCTGCTGGATGCGGAGGATCTCCGCGCGCGTCTGGACGCGCAGCTTCGCGTCGAGGTTCGAGAGCGGCTCGTCCATCAGGAACGCGGCGGGCTCGCGCACGATCGCGCGTCCGAGCGCGACGCGCTGGCGCTGCCCGCCGGAGAGCGCGCGCGGCTTGCGGTCGAGAAAGCGCTCGAGGTTGAGGATCTTCGCGGCGTCCTCGACGCGGCGCCGGATCTCCTGCTTCGGCGTCTTCAGCAGCTTCAGCCCGAACGCGAGGTTGTCGTAGACCGTCATGTGTGGATAGAGGGCGTACGACTGGAACACCATGGCGATGTTTCGGTCCTTCGAGGGGACGCGGTTCACGACGCGCTCGTCGATCTTGATCTGGCCGTCCGTGATCTCCTCGAGGCCCGCCAGGCAGCGCAGCGCCGTCGTCTTGCCGCAGCCCGACGGCCCGACCAGGACGAGGAACTCGCTGTCCTTGATCAGGAGGTCGAGGTCGTTGACCGCGACGACGTCGTCCGCGTAGGCCTTGGTGAGGTGGTCGAAGGTGACGCTCGCCATCGGCGCTGAAACTCTACTGCGTCAGCGCCTCGGTGCAAAGTCGCTGGAAATGCACGACGAGCTGCTCGCTCTCGCTCAGGAGCCGGCCCTCGCGCAGGGCGCCCGAGCGCGCCCCGCGCTGGACGCCCTCCACGAGCGCTGTGTCCTCGCGGCCGATCTGGCCGTCGAAAGCAATGAGCTCGTCGATCCAGGCCTGGTCGACGCCGGGCGCGAAGAAGTAGTCCAGGAAGCGAGCGGTGCGCTCCGGCCCGACCGGGAGGATCGGCCCGCACGAGAGGTTCGGCTGCCCCGGGAAGACGTTGATCCCGAAGTTCGGCCAGAGGAAGTGGAACTGGCTGCGGCCGACCTCGCCGTGGGCGAGGAACGAGCTTCCGTTCTCGCGGAGCGGCCCGAGCTGGCTCGACGTCAGCCCGGCCGCCTCGAGCCGGTAGGAGTCGAGCGAGACGTCCACGGCTGCCGTGAAGCCCGGGTGCGCGACCGCGCAGTGGTAGCACTCGAGGAAGTTCTCGCAGGCGACCTTCCAGTTGGCCTCGAGCTCGAACTCGGTGCGGAAACGGAACTCGAGCGCGTCGACGTCGACGATCTCGGCGAGCCGCGCGGGCACGTCCCCGAGCGCCTCGGCGAGCGGCGCGGCGTCCGGGTCGGGATTGACGAAGACGAACGGCCCCCAGGTGTCGACGGCGATCTGCCGGAGGCCGAGCTCGTCGAGCTCGAAGCCGGGCTCTCGGTCGGCGCGCGGCGCTGCGCGAAGCGCGCCGTCGAGCCCGTACGTCCAGGCGTGATACGGGCACTGCAGCGTCTCGCGCCGGCCGGCGCCGGTCGCGACGACATGGCCTCGATGGCGGCAGACATTCAGGAACGCGTGGAGCCGGCCGCCTCGCGCGCGTGTAACTACTACGGGAATCTGCCCCGCGATCGAGGCGAAGTAGGAGCCGTCGCCTTCGAGCTGCCCCAGGTGACCGGCGTACTGCCAGGACCGCGCAAAGATCCGCTCGCCCTCGCGCCGCAGCACCTCGGGGTCCGCATACCACGACCACGGCAGCGTCCGTTCCATGCCGGCGAGGCTACACGGACATGTCTTAGGGACAGTCCCCAAGACATGTCCGCGGTGGCGCTCCGCCGGACTTGCCCGCGGTTTCGAAACTCAGGCGACGACGCCGGTGAGCGCGTCGACCACGGCCGGGTCGAAGTCGCTGCCAGAGCAACGCCGCAGCTCCGCGACGGCCTGCGACGCGGGCAGCGCCTTGCGGTACGACCGGTCGGTCGTCATCGCGCTGAACGCGTCGCAACAGCGGACGATGCGCGCGACGAGCGGGATCTCCTCGGCGCTCAGCCCGTCCGGGTAGCCGGTGCCGTCCCAATCCTCGTGGCACGAGCGGACGATGTGACCGACGCTGCCGAGCAGGCCGCCGACCTGCGACAGCAGGCGCTCCCCCTCGACGGTGTGCGTCTTGATCACCTCGAACTCCTCGTCGGTGAGCTTGCCGGGCTTGTTGATGATCTCTGCAGGGATCTTGATCTTGCCGACGTCGTGCAGCAGCGCTGCGAACTCCGCGTCGCGGCGTGCGCCTCCCTCGACGCCGAGCTCGTCGCAGACGGCGAGGACGAGCGAGACGACGTCGCGGCTGTGCAGGCCGGTGTAGGCGTCGTCCGCCTCGACGACGTCGCCGAGCAACAGCGCGGTGCCGCGGTACGCGTGCGAGAGCTCGAGCGCATGGTCGATCCGGACCTGCCGCTCCCGCGCGAAGATGAACAGGAGTGCGACCAGAGGCAGGGCGAACGTGAGCGCCACGGGATGTTCGTACGCCACCAGCGCTACCAGCAGACCGACCGGTGCGAGCGCGGCCTCGACGAGGAACGCCCAGGACATGTAGCGCGCTGCCACCGAGAACCGCAGGCCGTAGACGAACCATTGGTGCGGCGCCTGAATTCCATAGTCGACGCTGCATTGCGCGGCGAGCGCGGCGACGTAGAGCGGCCAGTCGGAGAGCGTGGGTGCGCGCTCGCCCGCGATCGCCAGCACGACGACGGGCCCGATCGAGTACCAGGAGTTGAGCGGGACGATCAGGATGCGCTCGAGCGGCAGGCCGCGGCGCAGCAGGTCCGTGGAAGATCCGAGCAGCAGACCGGCGCAGATCGCTGCGGGAACCCAGCCGAGTGGCAACAGGAAGAGCATCGGCACGAAGATCAGCCCGGTCGGAAGGAAGAGGCCGGTGCCGACTTCGAAGCGCGCCTGCGAGGCCGCAGCGTAGGCCACGAGCAGCGCGAGCACGGTGGCGATGCTCGGCGAGCGCGACGAGTGAAGAACGATCGGCAGCGTCGCGGCTATCCCGAGAAAGCCGGCCGCGAAGAACACTGCGGTCCAGAGGTTGCGCCCACGCATGCCGCCGGCCTCGCTCTCGCGGATGGCGCCGACGTGCTGATCGATCTCAGGGTCGAATGTGGCGGCCGCAGTCGTCATAGAGCCAAGATCGGCCTGCACGCGCGCCGAGATTCCCTCGAACGAGGGATCGGGATACCCCGCGAGGGTGATGCGGCGGCTACCGCCCCGGCGAAGATGCGAGAGCGGGTTTCAACGGCTCTGGAGGAGGGCTCTGTGGCACGACGTTCTGCGGTTTGTCTCGTCTTGATGGCGGCGCTCGTCGCACTCTGCGCGCCGGCGGCAATGGCTGGTGGTTCGCTGCTCGGCCTGAACAACGACTGCGGGTCGACGTCGCAGCCGTTTGCGCAGTTCGGCGACTACCGGAACTACACATTCGGCGCGAACGGCGGCCTCGAGAGCGGCTCGACCGGCTGGTCGCTCGGCGGCGGCCAGATCGTGAGGGGCAACGAGTCGTTCTACGCCCACTCGGCGTCCGACCGTTACTCGCTCATGCTCTCGCCCGGCGATGCAGCGCTCTCGCCGAACCTCTGCATGGGGACGACCTCGACGGTGACGCGCTTCTTCGTTCGCAGCGACGACGGCGGGCGCGTCCGCGTACAGGTCGTGCTGAGGGGCCTGCTCGGTCAGGTGCTCGGCATCGTCCAGGTGTCGGACGTGTCGGCGGGCTCGAGCTGGTCGCCGGGGCCGGCGATCCTGAATCTCGACTCGCTGCTCGGCCTCGTCGGTGTCTCGTCGATTCAGTTGAAGTTCACGGAGCTGAGCGGCAACGTCCAGCTCGACGACGTCTACGTCGATCCTTGGGCGTCTCGGG
>MNJC01000001.1 GCA_001920085.1 Actinobacteria bacterium 13_1_20CM_4_69_9 | reverse complement strand
GCAAGGCGAGCGCCTCGTCGGGATGGCCGAGCAGAAAGTTGATCCCGCCGAGGTTGTTGAGCAGCCGGCCGAGGTTGCTGCGGTCGGCCAGCTCCTCGTAGGCCGCCTTCGCGCGCTCGGCGTAGGAGCGCGCGAGCACCCAGCGCCCCTCGCGGTCGGCGACGATCGACGCCTGGAAGTAAATGTCGGCGGTGGTCCGCGTGTCGTTCAGGCTGTCGGCGAGCTCGAGCGCGCGCTCGACGTCCTCGCGCGCCGCCTCGAAGTCGCGCCGGCGCCGGTAGCTCCGCGAGCGCCACGAGAGGATGTTCGAGCGGAGCTGGTCGGACGGGATCTCCGACCGCTCGGCAACCTTCAGCGCCTCGTCGAAGAGCGCGATCGCCGTCTGGACGCTGTTGAGCATGAAGCGGCCGATGCCCAGGCGGAAGAGCACGTCGGCTCGCTCGATGTCCGAGAACGCGTCGCTCTCGGTGAGGGCGCGCGCCCGCTCGAGGAGAGCGATTCCCTCGCGCACCTCGCTGCGGCGCAGGCGGACGATCGCCTCACCCGACAGCGCGCGGACCTCGAGCTCGGGCAGGCCGCTCGCGAGCACGGCGGCGCGAATTCGCTCGAACTCCTCGAGCGCCTCGTCGTTCCGGCGCGCCTCGACCAGAGCGTCGCAACGAGCGAGTGCAGCGTCGACCCGTCCCCGCTCGTCGGCGGAGACACCGTTGGCGAGGAAGCCGGCGTCGACGGCCAGCCGCTCCGCGAGCCAGAGGATCGTCTCGGGGGTCGGCCGCGTCTTGCCGCGCTCGATCTGGCTGACGTACTCCTTGGAGAAGCGCTTGCCGGCGAGCTCGGTCTGGGTCATGCCCGCCGCCACGCGCAACTGGCGGAGCCGCTCGCCGAGCCGAAGCCCATCGCCTTCGACGACGGGTCGATTCTCTTTCGGGCCGAGACTCGAGGCCCTGCCGCCTCGGGAGTGCTCGCCGATAAACAGATATGCGGAACTCGTCCGCTGACGTGGACGGCCCACCGCGTCTCCTGAACAAGGGGAGCGCAGGCGCCGCGCGCTCTAGGTGATGAACTACAAAGACAGTCTGCTGGCAGGGGAGACTGACTCAATCCGGCGGCCGACGCCGCTCCCCCTTGGCAGCCGTGCGCGCTCGGAAGTGACGGGTCGGAAGGCGACCCTCCTCACGTGAAGCCGTCGACGTCGCACAGCCGATTGCCTGCCACTGATCTCATTCTGTCAGGCGCTCTTAGGCGCCTACGGCTGGTTCGGCGGCGCTCGGAGCTTCGGCGTGGCGGATCCGTCTCACCGTCGTCACGGCGATGATCGCGCCGGCGAGGGTGATCGCCGCGCCGACGTGGAGGGCGCGGTGGTAACCCTCGACGAACTGGCTCGCAAATGCGGGGTTGAACGGCGAGACGCTCACCGCCGTCGCGACGAGCGCCCCCATGAGCGCGATGCCGAGCGAGCCGCCGACCTGCCGCATGCTGTTGATCACCGCGGACCCGACGCCGGCCTTGTCCACCGGGACCGAGCCCATCGCGGCCGCCGTCGTCGGCGCCATCGTGATCGCCATCCCAACCCCGCCGACGACCAGGCCCGGGAGGATGTCCCACCACGTCGATTGCGCGTCGAGCGTCGCGAACAGGAGCAGCGAGCCCGTCAACAGCACCATCCCCGCGCCCATCAGCCAGCGCGGGCCGATGTGGTCGGCGAGCTTTCCCGCGACGGGCGCGACGAAGATGATCAGCACCGTCATCGGCAGGAACGTCGCGCCGGTCTTGATCGCGCCGTACCCGAGGATGTTCTGCAGGAAGAGCGAGTTGTAGAAAAAGATTCCGAACATCGCGAGACCGACCATGAACATCACGGCGTTCGCGCCGCTGAACGTGCTGTTCTTGAAAAGCGTCATGTCGAGCATCGGGAGGCGCTGGCGCAGCTCGAGCATCACGAACGCCGCCAGGAACACCGCCGCGATCGCGAACAGCGTCAGCACGCGCGTCGATCCCCACGCGTGGTCGTTCGTCTCGATCAGGCCGTACGTCAGCGCGAACAGGCCGATGCCGGACGTGAGCAGTCCCGGCAGATCGAGCCGCTGCTCGTGTGACATGTCCTTCGATTCGTCGATCAGGAACAGCGCGCCGACCACGCCCAGGACGCCGACCGGGATGTTGATGAAGAAGATCCAGCTCCAGCTGATGTCCTGGGTGAGAAGCCCGCCGATGATCGGCCCGAACGCGAGCGCCAGCGCCGAGACGCCGGCCCAGATGCCGATCGCCGTCCCGCGCTGACGCGGCGGGAACGTCGCCGTGATGATCGAGAGCGTCGCCGGATTCATCAGCGCCGCACCGACGCCCTGGACCGTGCGCGCGGCGATCAGCGAGGTCGCGCCGGCCGCGAGACCGCACCACAGCGACGCGCCCGTGAAGATCACCAGTCCCGCGATGAAGATCGCGCGGCGGCCGAGCAGGTCGGCGAGCTTCCCGCCCGACAGCAGCAGGACGCCGAACGTCAGCGCGTAGGCGTTCACGACCCACTCCAGCTCCGAGATGCTGATCCCGAGGTCCTTGCGGATCGACGGCAGCGCGACGTTCACCACCGTGTTGTCCAGCATGATCATGAAGAGCCCGACGGCGACGGCGGCCAGCGTCCACCACTTTCGGTTCTCGGCTGTGAAGAGCCTGGCCCTCACCTCCGGCAGGTTAGAGAACCCCGTACCCTTCGCGCGTGGCTGACTTCGTCTGGACGCCGACGCCCGAGCAGGTCGAAAGCGCCAACGTGACCCGGCTCGCGCGGCGCCTCGGGGTCGAGCGCTACCACGACCTCCATCGGATCTCGATCGAGGAGCCGGAACGCTTCTGGCCGGCCGTGATCGATGACCTCGGCCTCGAGTTCTCCGAGCCGTGGACGGAGGTCGTCGACACATCGGACGGTCCCGAATGGGCCAGGTGGTTCGTCGGCGGGAAGCTCAACCTGGCGTGGAACTGTGTCCACCGGTGGGCGGCCGGGGAGCTCGCGGAGGAAGAGGCGGCGATCGGGATCTACCTGCCGATGTCGCCGCAGGTCGCGATCGCGTCGCACGCGTGCGCGCACCTCGGAGCCGTGCAGGTGCCGATCTTCTCCGGCTTCGCCGCGCCGGCGATCGCGGCGCGTCTTGCAGACGCCAAGGCGAAGGCGTTGATCACGGCCGACGGTTCGCTCCGCCGCGGCCAGGTCGTGCCGATGAAGGAGATCGCCGACGAGGCGCTGCAGAGCGCGCCGACCGTGACGCACACCGTCGTCTGGCGGCGGCTCGAGCTCGACGACCTCCCGATGACCTTCGGTCGCGATCGCTTTTGGGATGACCTCGTCGCAGACACGTCTGCGGATCGGGGTCTGACCCCGAGACAGGTCGATTCGGAACATCCGTACCTGCTTGCGTACACGTCCGGGACGACGGGCAAGCCGAAGGGCGCGCTGCACGTGCAGGCCGGCTTCCTGGCGTCGATCGCGCGCGAGGTCGCCTACCAAACCGACGTCAAGCCGGGCGACCGCATCCATTTCGCCACCGACATGGGTTGGATCATGGGCCCGTGGACGGTGGTCGGCGGCGGCGCCTGCGGCGCGACCGTCGTCTACGCGGAAGGCGCGCCGGACTTCCCGCCCGACCGGCTGTGGCAGCTGGTCGAGGCCGAGCGCGTGACGATGCTCGGCGTGTCGCCGACGCTCGTGCGCGCACTGCTTCCCAACGGCGAGCCGACGACGGACATGTCCTCGCTGAAGGCGATCTGCACGACAGGCGAGCCGTGGAACCGCGATCCGTACCTGTGGCTCTTCGAGCACGTCGGCGGCGGACGCGTCCCGATCGTGAACGAGTCGGGCGGGACCGAGGTCGGCGCATGCTTCCTCGCGACGTGCGTCGCGGAGCCGGTGAAGCCGGTCGCGCTCGGCTTCCCGGCGCTGGGGCAGGACATGGACGTCTTCGACGCGGACGGAAACCCCGTGCGCGGCGAGGTCGGCGAGCTCGTCTGCAAACGGCCGTGGCCCGGAATGACGCGCGGCATCTGGGGGGACGACAAGCGCTACCTCGAGACGTACTGGCGCCGCTTCCCCGGCGTGTGGACGCACGGCGACTGGGCGTCGATCGACGAGGACGGGTACTGGTTCCTGCACGGCCGCTCCGACGACACGCTCAACATCGCAGGGAAGCGCATCGGGCCCGCGGAGCTCGAGTCTGCAGCCGTCGGACACCACGGGGTTGCGGAAGCCGCGGCGATCGGCATCCCGCACGAGGTCAAGGGCGAGGTGGCCTGGATCTTCTGCGTGCTGCGCCCGAACGTCGACGCAACGCCGGCATACGCGCTCGAGATCTCGGAGGCCGTGACGGACGAGCTCGGCAAGGCGTTCAAGCCGGACCGCATCGTGTTCGTCTCCGCGCTGCCCAAGACGCGGAGCGCGAAAATCGTGCGGCGCGCCGTGCGCGCGCGTGTGCTCGGGAAGGAGCCCGGCGACCTCTCGTCGCTGGAGAATCCCGAGGCTTTGCAGGAAATTCCCGTTCTCGACACATATTCGTAAGACCGAAGGACCTGAAAGTAAGAATCGCGGCAGGAAGGCGCAGGATTCGGCGCGAATGGGCATCTGCTCCACGACCGCGTCATGGGAATCGCCCAGTGATGTACTGCGGCGTCAACGTCCTGCGTGGCGCCTTCCGTCTCGCCTCCGTGCGCGGCAACGGCCCGCTGAACCGCTCATCGCTGCTGAAGGTGAACGCCGTGCGGCGCTGCGGCTTCTCGCACACGCCGTGTGGCATGTCGTTCATGGCGACGTTTCGCCGCGCCGGCTACCTCCCCGCCCGCGCGCTCGGCGAGAACCTCGCGTGGGGGCAGGCCGAGCTCGGGTCACCTCTGCAGACGCTGGCGGCCTGGCTCGAATCGCCGCCGCACCGCGCCAACCTCCTGTCCGGCCGGTGGCGCGACCTCGGCATCGCCGTCCAGCAGGGCCGGATCTTCGGGCACGACGACGTCTCGCTGTGGGTCATGGAGTTCGGCCGGCGCTAGGCGGTTTTCGACTCAGAGTCGCAAACAGCGTTAGACTGAGGGCATGCGCCTTGCCCTCGTCCAGATCAACCCGGTCGTCGGCGATCTGGACGGCAACCGCCGGCTGATTCTCGAGCGGCTCGAGGCCGCCAGGGCGCAAGGCGCCGATCTCGTCCTGTTTCCCGAGCTCGCCGTCACCGGCTACCCGCCGGAAGACCTGCTGCTGAGGCCGGGCTTCATCCGCGCGGCGGAGAGCTCGGTGGAGGCCATCGCGCGGGAGGCCCGCGGCACGACGATGCTCGTCGGCGGGCCGCACTTCGACCGCGATCTCTACAACGCCTGCTTCGTGCTCGCAGGCGGCGAGGTGAAGGCCGTGTACCGCAAGCGATTCCTGCCCAACTACGGCGTGTTCGACGAGGACCGCTACTTCGCCCCGGGCCGCGACCTGATCCTCCTCGAGCACGGCCGCACGCTCGTCGGCCTCACCGTGTGCGAGGACATGTGGCAGCCGGGCCCGCCCGCGACCGACCTCGCACTCGCTGGCGCGGAGCTGCTCGTCAACATCTCCGCTTCGCCGTTCTACGTCGGCCGCGACCGCGAGCGCGAGGAGATGTTCGTGACGCGTGCGCGCGACAACTCCTGCTTCGTCGCGTTCTGCAACAGCGTCGGCGGGCAGGACGAGCTGATCTTCGACGGGCACTCCGTCGTGATCGACGACGAGGGAACGATCCTCGCGCGGGCGCCCGGCTTCGAGGAAGCATTGCTCGTCGTCGACGTCGAGCCGAAGGAGGTGATCGGCCGGCGGCTGCGCGATGTGCGCCGCCGCGCGCTCGCCCGCGAGCGCGAGCAGGTGCCGCCGGTGGAGGTGATTCACGTCGGGACGCGCGGGCCGTCGAGCAACGGCCAGAAGGCGAGGAGCAGCGTGGCGCCGTTCGTCGACGAGCTGGAGCAGATGCGGCTCGCGCTCGCGCTGGGCCTGCACGACTACGTCGACAAGAACGGCTTCCGTGACGTCGTGGTCGGCGTCTCGGGCGGCATCGACTCGGCCGTCACCGCGGCGCTCGCCGCGGAGGCCCTCGGCGCCGACCGGGTGCATTGCGTGTCGATGCCGTCGCGCTACTCGTCCGAGGCGACGCGTGCCGACGCGCGACGTCTCGCCGAGAGTCTCGGCTGCTCGTTCCAGGAGATTCCGATCGGTTCGATCGTCGACGCGTTCGGTGAGGCGCTCGCCGACGCGTTCAGCGGCACGCAACCCGACCTGACCGAGGAGAACATCCAGGCGCGTGCGCGCGGGGTGCTGCTGATGGCGCTGTCGAACAAGTTCGGCTGGATGCTCGTCGCGACCGGCAACAAGTCGGAGCTCTCGGTGGGATACGCGACGCTCTACGGCGACATGGCCGGCGGCTTCGCGCTGCTGAAGGACGTCTACAAGACGGACGTCTTTCGGCTCGCGCGCTACCTGAACGAGCGAGTCGGGCGCGAGCTGATCCCGCAGTCGATCATCGACCGCGCACCGAGCGCGGAGCTACGCGACAACCAGCTCGACGAAGACTCGCTGCCGCCGTACCCGAAGCTCGACGAGGTGCTGGAGGAGTACGTCGAGCACGACCGCACGCTCGAGGAGCTTTCGGCCGACGGGTTCGACAAGGAGATCGTCGAGCGCGCCGTCTCGATGATCGACCGCGCCGAGTACAAGCGGCGCCAGGCGCCGCCCGGCGTGAAGCTGCGGCCGAAGGCATTCGGTCGCGATCGTAGGACCCCCATCACGAACCGCTGGCGCGGCTAGCGAGCTCGCGGAACCAGCGCAGCCGCTCGTCCCACGGCACGGCCGCGTTCGCCGGTGACGTCGACGGCAGCACGAACAGCCGCGTATCGCCGAGCCTTCGCTTTTGCTCGCCGAGCTGCGGACGCTCGCCGAACGCACCGCGGTAGGCCTCCTTGCCAACGAAGGCGATCCACGCCGGCCGCAGTGTCCGCGCCAGCTCTGCAAGCCGCTCGGCAGCGCCGTCGAAGTCGGCTTTCCGGAGGTCGCCGGAGCCGGGCGTCGTCCGGGCCGCGGCGTTCGTCACGCCGATCCCTCCGTCCAGGAGGCGGAACTGCTCCGCGGGCGTCAGCAGCCGCTGCGTGAGCCCGGCCGCATGCAGCAGCCGCCAGAAGTCGTTGCGCGGGTTCGCGAAATGCGCCTGTGCCGCCGCCGACACCCGGCCCGGATTGATCCCGCAGAAGAGCACCCGTAGACCGGGCGCCAGGACGTCGGGTATCGCCGACTCAGGCTGCTTCGGGCTCGGCGAGCTCGTCCGGGTCACGCGCGTCGAGAAACTCCTCGAAGCGGCGGCGTAGCGCCTCGCCTTCGACCGCCAGCTCGTGACGAGTGACGCGCGGCTCGAGCGTCAGCACGTGGACGGTTGCCTCCCAGCCTCCATAGCAGCGCGCGTAACACTCCGCTTCGCTCAGACTACGCAACCGTCGCATCGACCACAGGGTACGACGCACCCCGGACGGTTCCTGCCCACGTGAAAGCCAAGGAATTTCGTTATTCGATCGCCCTCGACCGGGCCGGGCGCGCAACCGCCGACGGCAAGGCGGAGCTCGACCTCGACCCGGCGTGGACGCCGGAGCACCTCGTGCTGGCCGGCCTCGCGCGCTGCACCCTCCAGAGCCTCCGCTTCCACGCGACCCGCAGGGAGGTCGACTTCGTCGCGGCCGCAAACGCATCCGCGACCGTGACGAAGCGCGAGTCGGACGGCCGCTACGCGTTCGTCGACATCACGGTGGAGATCGACCTGGAGATCGAGCCGCGGCCTGCCGACCTGGACGATCTGCTGGCGAAGGCAGAGCGGGACTGCTTCGTGGGGGCATCCCTCACGCCCAAGCCCCGTTACGTCTGGCGTACCTAGCGCTCGAGCGGAGCCATCGTCAGGCCGAAGCCGCGCAGCTGCTCCCAGTAGAGCTCCGCGGCCTCGCGGTGGCCCGACCAGACGATCGCCCGGCCGGTGTTGTGGATCGTGTCGGCGATCCGCAGCCCGCGGTCGTACGAGACGTTCGGAATCGTCGCCGAGAGCGCGGCCGCGACCCCCTGGAAGGTGTTGTGGTTGTCGTTGAGGACGATGACGTTCCACGGCGCTCCGAGACCCGTGCCCGCGCCGCGGTCGATGCGCTCCTTCGTCGCCGGGGCCATGGCCGAATCGTAGTAGCGTCTCGGATCGTGTCGACCCTTGCGCTCGACGTCGAGGCCGTCCGCGCGCGCTTCTCCGCGCTGCGGCAGCCGCTCGCGTTCTTCGACGGGCCGGGCGGCACCCAGGTGCCCGACGAAGTGATCGAGGCCGTCTCGAAGTACTACCGCGAGTCGAACGCCAACGTCAGCGGCCCCTACGCGACCAGCCGCCGGACGGAGGCGCTCGTGGCGAAGGCCAGGACGACCGCGGGCGACTTTCTGAGCTGCGCGCCCGGGGAGACGATCTTCGGCGCGAACATGACGACGCTCGCGTTCGCGCTCACGCGCACCGTCGGACGAACGTGGAGCGAAGGCGACGAGATCGTCGTCACGAAGCTCGACCACGACGCGAACGTGTCACCGTGGCTCGAGCTCGCGCACGACAAGAACCTCACCGTCCATTTCGTCGACATCAACGACGACACGACGCTCGATCTCGACGATCTCCAACGCCTCCTCGGCGAGCGCACGCGCGTCGTCGCGTTCCCGGTCGCGTCGAATGCCGTCGGGACGCTCAGCGACGTGCGCCGCATCGCCGAGCTCGCACATGCCGCCGGCGCGCTCGCGTGGGCCGATGCCGTCCACTACGGGCCGCACGGGCCGATCGACGTCGGCGACTGGGGCGTCGACCTCCTGATCTGCTCGCCGTACAAGTTCTTCGGGCCGCACCTCGGCGTCGCGTTCGGGCGTGCCGAGCTGCTCGAGAGCTGGCGGCCGTACAAGGTCCGGCCCGCGTCGAACGAGCCGCTCGGACACCGGTTCGAGACGGGGACGTTGCCCCACGAGCTGCTCGCCGGCTTCGTCGCGGCGGTCGAGTACATCGAGTCGATCGGCTGGGACGCGATCCAGGCACACGAGCGAACGCTCGGCGAGCGCTTCCTCGCCGGGGTGCCGGACAACACGACGCTCTACGGGCTGCCCACGATGGAAGGCCGCGTCGCCACCTTCGCGTTCAACGTCGACGGCATGCCGACGCGCGATGCCGCCGCGCGCCTCGGCGACGCGGGCTTCGCCGTCTGGCAGGGCAACTACTACGCGCTCGAGGTGATGAACCGCCTCGGGCTCGGCGACGCCGGCGCCGTGCGTGCGGGCATCGTCCACTACAACAACGCCGAGGAGGTCGACGGCCTGCTGGCCGCGATCGCGGCGCTGTGACGCCGGTCGAGCTGCTGCAGCAGCTGATCCGCTTCGACACGACGAATCCGCCCGGCAACGAGGCCGAGTGCATCGCGTACGTCCGCGCCCTGCTGGAGGACGCCGGCTGCGCAGTCGACCTGTACGCCAGGGATCCGGCGCGGCCGAACCTGATCTCGCGGCTGCCCGGCAGGGGCGGCCGCGCGCCGCTCCTGTTGCAGGGTCACGTCGACGTCGTCACGACCTCCGGCCAGGACTGGACGCGGCCGCCGTTCGGCGGCGAGCTGATCGACGGTTACGTCTGGGGACGCGGCGCGCTCGACATGAAGGGCGGGGTGGCGATGATGGTGTCGGCCTTCCTGCGCGCAGCGCGCGAAGGCACCGAGCTGCCCGGCGACGTGATCCTCTGCGTCCTCGCCGACGAAGAGAACGGCGGCGACTTCGGCGCGAAGTTCCTCGTCGAGGATCACGCGCACCTGTTCGAGGGCGTGCGCTACTCGCTGGGAGAGTTCGGCGGCTTCTCGCTCGAGTTCGGCGGGAGGCGCCTCTATCCGATCCAAGTCGCCGAGAAGCAGATCTGCTGGCTGAAGGCGCGCGTACCGGGCCGGGGAGGGCACGGTGCGATGGTGCAGCGCGGCGGCACGATGTCGCGGCTCGGCAAGTTCCTGCGCGACCTCGACCGCAAGCGGCTGCCGGTTCACATCACGCCGGCGGCGCGTGCGCAGATCGAGGCGATGGCGAATGCGGTCTCGCGCCCGCAGCGCGACATCCTGCTCGCGCTGCTGAAGCCGCGGCTGACCGACCGGGTGCTGCCGCTGCTCGGGGAGCGGGCGAGGACGACCGAGCCGCTCCTCCGGAACACGGTCAACGCGACGATCGTCCGCGCCGGCGAGAAGGTGAACGTGGTGCCGGCTTTCGTCGACGTCGAGCTCGACGCCCGTGCGCTCCCCGGCTTCGGTCCCGACGACGTCATCGGCGAGCTGCAGGAGATCGTCGGAGACGACATCGAGCTGGAGCTCGTGCGCTACGACGCCGGGCCGCCGGAGCCGCGCCTCGACGAGTTCGAGACGCTGGCGGGGATCATCCGGGAGCTCGAGCCCGGCTCCGTTGCGGTGCCGCTCCTCCAGGCGGGTGTCACGGATGCCCGCTTCTTCGCACAGCTCGGCATCCAGAACTACGGCTTCCTGCCCCTGAAGCTGCCGGGCGACTTTGCCTTCACCGGCCTGATCCACGCGGCCGACGAGCGCGTTCCGGCTGACGCGATCGAGTTCGGGGCGGAGGCCGTGTTCCGGGCGTTGCAGCGCCTTGGTTGAGCTGACCCGGAAGCTCGGCGCGAAGCCCGGGGCCGACGTCCTCGTCTATTTCACGACGAGGGCCGACGAGCTCCAGCGGCGCTTCGCCGGGCTGAAGCGGACGCTTGCGCCGGCGGACGGGCTCTGGATCGCCTGGCCCAAGAAGGCA
>MNJC01000131.1:12918-16652 GCA_001920085.1 Actinobacteria bacterium 13_1_20CM_4_69_9 | reverse complement strand
TCTGAAGCATCCCAACCGGCATGACGGCTCCTCTCGACTCGTGGTCGTGTGGACCTTACTTCGTGATTTCGTCGAGGAGTTGAGGTGCCCACGGGCGGAACCCCCTCCGATTCCATTCAAGGGTCTGCGCGTAGCCGGCGGACCGTACTGGCCGCTTGGGGCATGGCCAGCCTCAAGCCCAGGGCAAGCGGTGCCAGTACGACGGCCGCCCGATCCGCGACGGCTCGAACCCGACGTACGCCTCGTCGGGATCGGGCGTCTCCTTCGGCGCGCTCGCGCCGTAGCGCGCCGCGAGCTCGGACACCGGGTAGACGACCTTCCACTCCTCCGACCGGCCGCCGACCATGAAGATCACGCATGGCCCGTCACCCGCGCCGACGAAGATGTGCTCGGTCCCCGCCGGACTGTGGAAGAAGTCCCACGCCCCCAGAAGCCGCTCCTCTCCCTCCACGAGTAGGCGACACTCGCCGGAAAGGACGAGGAAATCCTCCTGCTCCGACTCTCGGTGATACAGGCCGTTCGACTCACCCGGCTCGAGCACGTGCAGCCTGACGCCGATTTGCGGAAAGGACACATGCCGGGTCTCGAACGAGCATTCGGCGCCGGACGGCTGCTTCGGCCCGGACGTTTCCGACGTCAACCACTCGGCATCGGCCACGTTGAGGACGAACCAGCCCTCGCTAAGACGCGCGAGGCCGGCGCCGCGATCCTCGAACTTCGCCTGCTCCACCGCGCGAATCTACAGCGTCAGATCTCGAGGTCGGGCAGTTCGAGGGCGACACTGCCGGCGGGCTCGATCGGACGCGGACGACGCGGCTCGCGCACGTTGGCGTCGGGCGGCGGATCCTCGAGCAGGAAATCGCCACAGCGCCGCAGCGTCCGCCGGAAACGCAACACCGTGAAAATGCGTCTCAACAGGTTTGGACGTCCGTCGCGACCTCGCCGAATATCCGCGCTGCTCACCCTCACAGGATAAGCGTCGCCTGAGGGCCGCTCAGCGCGAGATTTCGGCCGGCGGGGTCTTCGTTTTTCCCGTTCGTACGGACTATTCTCGAAAACCGTGAGCCCGACACTCGCCGCCTCTGCGCCCGAACGCTCGCTGGTCGAGCGGTTCGACACGTGGAAGCGCACGGGCATCGGACGGGTCGCGCTGTACGGGATCCTGGTCGGCGCCGTCGCGGGTCTGTACTACGGAGCCGGCCGCGCCGGGCTCCACCTTGCCTATCTGCACGGCACGGTCACTGCGCTGTGGCCGCCGGTCGGCGTCGGCGTCGCCGCGCTGATCATTCTCGGCCCGGGCATCTGGCCCGGAATCGTCATCGGCGACCTGCTGCTCGCCGATTTCTCGACACCGTGGGGGACGATCGCCGGCCAGACGGTCGGGAACACGCTCGAAGTCGTCGTCGCGGCGGTGCTGTTCCGGCGGCTGACGCAAAAGCGAATCGCGCTCGAGCGGGTCCGGGACGTGCTCGCCCTCGTCGGGTGTGCCGCCCTCGGAACGCTGATCAGCGCGGTCTTCGGCGTCGTTTCGCTGAGGCTCGGCGACGTGATCAAGGCGGACGAGTTCGGCAACGTCTTCCGCACCTGGTGGCTCGGCGACTTTGCCGGCGCGCTCGTGTTCACGCCGCTCATCCTCGTCTGGGCGGCGCGCAGGACGTGGCGGATGCCGCGCATGCGGGTGGCCGAGGCCCTGCTTCTCCTCACCATCCTGATCGTGCTGATCGAGGTCCCGTCACAGCGCGACGTGCCGTACATCGTCTTTCCCGTGTTGATCTGGGCGGCTCTTCGCTTCGGCCCGTTCGGTGCTGCCACTGCGCTCGCGATCACCTCGTCGTTGACGGTGTGGAACACCGCGCACGGCTCAGGGCCATTCCTGCGGACCTCGCTGACGCACAGCGTGCTCGCGAGCCAGCTGTTCGTCGCCGTCGCCGCGCTGACGTCGCTGATCCTCGCGGCCCTCACGGCGGAGCGCGCTGCGAGCGAGGGCGCGCAGCAGGCGCTCACCGACGAGCAGACCGCGTTGCGACGGATCGCCACGCTCGTCGCCGCCGAGGCGGCATCGGACCGCGTCTTCGAGCAGGTGACGTTCGAGGCGGCGCAGACGCTCGGAGCGTCGGCGGCCAGCCTCGCCCGCTTCGACGAGAACGGCACCGTCACGTTCGTCGGCGGCTGGAGTGAAACCGGCCGGCTCGCGTTCCCGGTCGGTTCGCGCGTGCCGGTCGATGAGACCGGCGTTCTCGCGGAGATCCGAAAGACAGGCCGACCCGAGCGGATCGACGATTACGAGGGCCGGGCACCGGAGATCGTGGAGCGGCTGAGCAGCTTCGGCTACGCGTCGGCCAGCGCGGCCCCGATCAGGGTCGGCGGCCGGGTCTGGGGCGCCCTCGTGGCGGCGGCACCGCGCGACGAACCGCTTGCGCCGGGATCAGAGCGCCGGCTCGCCGACTTCGCGGAGCTGGTCGCGCAAGCGCTGGCAAACGCCGATGCGTACAGGAAGCTGGCCGCGTCACGCGTTCGGATCGTCGAGGCCGGTGACACCGAGCGTCGACGACTGGAGCGAAACCTGCACGATGGCGCACAGCAACGACTCGTTTCCCTCGCACTCCAGCTCCGGATGATCAAGGCGAGCCTGCGGGAGAACCCCGCGTCCGCAGAGGCGCTTCTTGACGAGGCGAACAGAGAGCTCGAGCAGGCGCTCGAGGAGCTCCGGGAGCTCGCGCGCGGGATTCACCCGGTCGTTCTCACCGATCGGGGCCTGGAGGCTGCGATCCGCGCACTCGCCGGGCGCGCGCCGGTGCCGGTTGAGCTCACCAGGCTTCCGGAAGACCGGCTGCCGGACTCCGTCGAAGCGGCGATCTACTACCTCGTAGCGGAGGCGATCACGAACGTCGCGAAGTATGCGCAAGCGACGTATGCAAGCGTTACCGTCGAGCGCTCGAACGGATTTGCGACGGTAGTCGTGCGCGACGACGGAATCGGAGGCGCGGCGCCCGTTCCGGGCTCGGGGCTCGTCGGTCTGGCGGATCGGGTCGAGGCGCTCGGCGGCCGGCTGCACATCGAGAGCGCGCCCGGGCTGGGCACAGAGCTCACCGCCGAGATTCCCTGCTAAGCCGCGTCGACCCGACGCTCGTCTGCCGCGGGATTGACGGATCAGATTGATTCTCGGAGGGCGTCCGCTGCCGCCTGGAGGCGAGCGCTGACTTCAGCTAGTTCTCTCGCGGCCAGGTCAATCCGTTCTTGCTGAGTGTCCGCGCGATCTTGGGCAGTGACAGCTTTAGCCTCAATGGCCTGCACCTCGGCAGCCAGCCTCTCGACCGAGCGGGTCAGTTCCGCCAGTTGACCGGCGACGATCTCCGTGTCTTCTCGGGACATTCTTCTCGCCCGACGAAGTCTAGAACGGACGCCTGCGCGTGTCGCCTACGTGGGCACCGTCAGTCTCCGATGGGGCGGGCGAATAGAAGGCTCCAAGAGCCCGGCCCGGGACAGGTTACGGTGCGTTGATGCGGTGGGCCGGGCTCTTTGCCGTCGCTGCCGTGCTGAGCGCGCCACACACACCGGCACCGACCA
The DNA here is from genome assembly GCA_001920085.1 of Actinobacteria bacterium 13_1_20CM_4_69_9. Lineage (GTDB taxonomy): Bacteria > Actinomycetota > Thermoleophilia > Gaiellales > Gaiellaceae > 3-1-20CM-4-69-9. Next base: position 13,085 of record MNJC01000131.1, on the reverse strand, counting down.
CTGTCGTCCGCTGGAGCCCGTTGACGCCGGGCGGTGCCGTCAAGCCGGCGTTGAAGGTGCGCGACGTAGGCACGGGCAGCTGCACCGACACGTACACGACGGCCGGCGACATCGCCTACCGCTGCGGCCGCAGGAACGTCCTGTACTTCCCGTGCTGGCGGGAGGGG
>MNJC01000131.1:0-12744 GCA_001920085.1 Actinobacteria bacterium 13_1_20CM_4_69_9 | reverse complement strand
ACGCGGCTACGAGCTGCTCGGCGCTGTTGCGATCCGGCGCGCCTACTTCGGCGGTCTCCCGCCGCCGCTCGAGCGCCAGCGCAGGCTCGCGGCTCGGGCCGTCGCCGCGGCGCGACGCGTCGTCCACCGAGACCACCCGACCGCCCACCTCGACCTCGTATGGGTGCGCATGACGCTTCCGGACGTCCGTTGGGCCTACGTCCTCTTCAGCTCCGTCGACGGGAAAGGCTGGTTCGCGCTCCTGCGGCGCGAGGACGGCGAATGGCTCCATGGATCGACCAACCGCCCCTGCAAGCAGCTGCCTGTCGAGGTGCAACGTCAGCTCTTCCTGAGACCGAGCGCAGCAGCCGACACGCTCGCGCCGCCGGGCGAGCAACGTTGCTAGGTCAGAAGCTCGTCGCGACGATGTAGCGCGGGCTGTCGGTTCGCACGAAGACGCCGAGCCACCCGACGAAGTCGTGGTGCGGGCGGCCCGGCGGCCCGAGATCCGGTATCGAGACGTCGCGGATGACGACGAGCCACACGACCTGACCGGGAAAGAGCCCGAGCCGCCCGACCGTGTTCGACCGCACCACCTCCACCAGGTTGACCGAGACGCGGCCCACGCGTCTCCAGCCGCGCGTGTACGGCCCCGCAAAGCCGCCGAAGTTACGCAGCGCGACACGTCGCGCCGGTCGCGCGCTGAGCGCCGGCGCCGGAACATTTGCCGGAACGACGTCGATCCCGGCGCCGTGCAACCCCAGCGCGATGCAGACGAGTGCGCATGCCATCTGCTGGTCGAGACGACACCCGAGCGCTTAGGTTTGTCGGCATGGCCGAGGAACGCGTCCTCACGCTGCGCGAGCTGAACCGCGCGCTGCTCGCGCGCCAGCTGCTGCTCGAGCGCCGCAGGCTCGGCGTACAGCAGGCGGTCGAGCGTCTCTGCGCGATCCAGGCGCAGTGGCCCCCGTCCCCGTACATCGGCCTGTGGTCGCGACTGGTGGGCTTCGAGAAGGAGCAGCTCACGCGCGCGCTCGCGCAGCACCGCGTCGTCAAGACGCAGCTCTTCCGCATCACGCTCCACATCACGAGCGCTCGCGACTACCCGTACTTCTTCGCCGTCTGGGGCCCCGCTGCGCGGGACCGGACGCCCGGCGTCGCGACGGACAAGCTGGCGGAGCTCAGCCGGCGCGTGCGCGCAGCCGCGCTCGAACGCCCGATCACGCAGGACGAGGTGGAGGAGCTCGCTGCCGAGGAGATGGGCTTCCGCTGGCGGACGCGCACGCTGACGCCGCTCGTCCACCTGCCGCCGGGCGGCACGTGGAGCCACTATGGCCGGACGCAGCTACGCGCGATGGAGTCGGTCCTCGGCGTCGAGCTTCCCTCGCGCGAAGACGGCGCGGAGCGGCTCGTGCGCAGCTATCTGGCGGCCTTCGGGCCGGCGACGCAGGAGGACATCCTGCGCTTCGCCGGCGTGCGCGTCGGCGACATCCGCCCCGGCCTGGAGCGCGTGGAGCTCCGCCGGTTCCGCGACGAGCGCGGCCGCGTCCTGCTCGACGTTCCGCGTGCGCCGCTGCCCGACGGCGAGACGGAGGCGCCCGTGCGCTATCTGCCCAAATGGGACTCGTCTCTGCTCGCGTACGCGGCGCCCGAGCGCACGCGCATCCTCCCGGAGAAGCTCCGCCCGACGGTGATTCGCAAGAACGGCGACGTCCTCCCCACCGTCCTCGTGGACGGCTTCGTCTCTGCCACGTGGGACGTCGGCACGAAGCGAGACCTGACCATCACGCCGCTGCGGCGCCTCACGAAACAGGAACGTGTCGACGTCGACGCCGAGGGCGAGCGACTCGTGGAGTTCTTCCGGAGCTAGCCTCTCTCGACCCGCGAGCCGCCGACGATCGCGTCGCGTCCGTCGTCATAACGGACCCACGCCTTGCCGCCGCCGTCGTAGTCGGGCGACCAGACGATCAGTGTCGCGTCCTCGCCGCCCACGCGCACCCGGTCGGTGCCCTCCGGCTGGGCGCCGCGCCAGACGACCACGAACGGGTTCTGCTCCCACTCGCGGCCGATCGTCGTCTCCTCGGTATGGCCGGGAAGCACCCGCGTCTCGGGCGGCAGCTTCATCAGCACGTCCATGACGGAGGTCCGGACCTGCTCGAGATCGCCGCCGCCGACGGAGTCCTTGAACAGGGTGTCGCCGGTGAACACGGCCTCGCCGTTCACGACGAACGCGATCATGTCGTCGGAGTGGCCCGGCGTCGGCAGCGCCTCGACGCGCAGGCCGCCGACCTCGATCCCGTCGGTTCGCACCGGCAGCCCGAGCTCGCGCTCGTGCACGACGTGGTCGTGGTGGGAGTGTGTCCGCAGGACGTAGCTCGGCTCCACCCTCCATCGCTCCGCGGCCGCGAGGAGCGGCTTCACGTCCGCGCCGGAGTCGACAAAGACGGCCGAGCCGCCCTCCTCGTCCGCGACGAGGTAGGCGTTCGAGAGCCAATCGGGGTGCATGCTCCGTTCGACGAGCACGGCGGTACGCTACCCGGACACCTGCGACGAGGAGGAGCTCGATGGGCCTGCTGTCCCGAACCGGCGAGATCATCAAGGCGAAGTGGAATGCGCTGCTCAACCGCGCCGAGAACCCGAGCGAGACGCTCGACTACTCATACGAGCGCCAACTCGAGTCGCTGCAGAACGTCAAGCGCGGCATCGCCGACGTGGTCACGGCGAAGAAGCGGCTGCAGATCCAGACCCAGCAGCTCGAGCAAAACGTCGTCCGGCTCGACACGCAGGCGCGCCAGGCGCTCGCCGCCGGACGTGAGGATCTCGCTCGTCAGGCGCTCGAGCGCAAGTCGGGGATCCAGCAGCAGCTGCAGGACCTCGATACGCAGGTGACGCAGCTCGGGGACCAGCAGGAAAAGCTCGTCGCGAACCAGAAGACGCTCGAGGCGCGGATCGAGCAGTTCCGCTCGCAAAAAGAAGTCATCAAGGCGCAGTACTCCGCCGCCGAGGCGCAGGTGCGGATCAACGAGGCGGCCACCGGTATCGGCCGCGAGGTGGAGAACACCGGCCTCGCGATTCAGCGTGCGAAGGACAAGACGGACCAGATGCAGGCCCGAGCCGCCGCACTCGACGAGCTCGTCTCGTCCGGCGACCTCCAGGAGATCGGCTCCGACAAGACGCAGCTCGATCGGGAGCTCCAGCAGATCGCCTCGCAGCAGCAGGTGGACAGCGAGCTGGAGCAGCTCAAGGCTGAGGTTGGCTCAGGGTCTCCGCAGAAGCAACTGGAGGAGTCCGAGCCTCAGCCTCAGCCGGAACAACAGCCCGGCGGGTGAGCAGGTACGCGGCGCAGAGCGCGACCGCGACCGATTCCACGACGACGAGCAGCCGGTAGTCGACGACGGCGATCAGCACCGCGCCGACCGCGATCGAGACGGTCTGCGGCGTGCTGATGAACACGTCGGCGGCCGACGAGACTCTCCCCTGCAGCCGTAGCGGTGTGCGCACCTGTAGCGCGGTCATCAGCCCGACGATGAACCACGAGACGCCGAACCCGGCGACCACGATTCCGATCGCGACGAGCGGCAGGTTCGAGCTGACGAAGCTGAGCTCGCCGATGCCGAAGCCCGCCATCCCGAGCCCCGCAACGCGCACGTCGCCGAGCTTGCGCAGCCCGCGCGCCGCGGTCAGGCCGCCGGCGATCGCCCCGATGCCCTGCAGCGTGCTGAGCACGCCCAGAAACGAGGGCGGGCGGTGCAAGCCCTGGTCGATGACGGCGAAGATGATCGTCTCCGAGAAGCCGACGACGAGCAGCGCCGCACCCGTCGAGAAGACGATCTGGCGCAGCGGAATCGTGACGATGATGTGCTTCGCACCCGCGAGCGCCTCGGAGACGAAGTTGTGCTCGACGCGCTCGAAGCGCGGCTCGGGCGTGCGCATCAGCAGCAGCGCCGCGACGACGAACGCGAAGCTCGCCGAGTCGACGATGGCGACGACTCCGCCGCCGGCGGCGGCGTAGATGCCCGCGCCGGCGAGCGGCGCGATCAGGCGCAGACCCTCGCGCGTCGACTGGAAGATCGCGTTCCCCTCGCCCAGCAGCTCGTGCGGGATCGTCACGGTCATCAGCGCCGAGCGCGCGGACGCTGCGAGCGTCCCGAATGCGCCGATGAAGACGGCCATGGCGTAGAGGATCCAGACGTCGCTGCGGTCGTGGACGAAGAGCAGCGACAAGACCGCGACCGCCTCGATCGTGTAGACGACGACCAGCAACGGGCGCCGCCGGACTCGGTCCACGACGATGCCGGCGAGCGGCGAGAAGATCGAGGGCGCCGCGAGCGCGAAGAAGACGAGACCCGCCGAGGCGTTGCTGTCCGTCAGCGCCTTCGCCCAGACCGCGAGGACGATGATCAGCGCCCAATCGCCGAACTGCGACACCGTCCAGCCGGCAAGGAAGATACGCGCATCGCGGATGCGCAGGAGCTCGCGCACTAGGTCCCCACGTGCTCCACCGGCACGGGCCCGGCATCCGCGACCAGCGGCCCGAGTACGGCACCGGCCTCGTCGACGGGCTCGGGCATGGACTCGATACGTCGCACCGGCGAGAACAACACGGGCAGGAACGGCATGAAGCAGCCGATGCCGCTGACGATCAGCGTCTCCTGGACGCCGATCGTGCTCGCGAGGACGCCGCCGATGATCGACCCGAGCGGAATCGTCCCCCAGACGATGAAGCGCATGACGGAGTTCATGCGTCCCTGGAGGCGCGCCGGCGTGATTGCCTGCCGCAGGCTGACCTGCGTGACGTTGTAGATCACGTTCGAGAGCCCGCCGACGATGAACGCCGGGATCAGGAACGCGAGCGCCGCGTTCCCTTCCGGCGCGAACGGGATGACGAGGAACGTCGGCGCGCCGATGATCGAGGCCCCGATGATCGTCCGCCCCACGCCGAAGCGCGAGGAGATGCGGTTCGCGTTGAACGCCGCGAGCAGCGGGCCGACGTTGCTGAGCGTGAACGCGAGGCCGATTGCGAGCGGACTCAGGTGCAGCTCGCGGCGCGCGAACACGAGCAGGACTGCAAAGCCCATGTTCCCCCAGAAGTTGAACAGCGCCGTGCAGGCGGCGATGTTCTTCAGGAACGGGTGGCGGAAGACGTAGCGCAGGCCCTCGCGCAGCTCTTCGCGCATTCGGGGCGATTGCGCGTCACGCGCGGGCGCGAGCTCGTGCTTGCGAATCCTGAAGATGAAGAGCGCCGAGCCCACGAAGCTGACGGCGTCGAACGCGAGTGCGGCGGGCGCCCTCCGGAAGGTGATGACGATGCCGGCAAGACCGGGGCCGCCGAGCTGCGCCGCGGCCCGGCTGATCTCGAGCTTCGCGTTCCCGTCGATCAGCTGCTGCCGCTCGACGAGCGCCGGCAGGTACGACTGGTAGGCGACGTCGAAGAACACCGTCGCGATGCCGACGAGAAACCCGACGACGTAGAGCTGCGCCATCGTCAGCGCACCGAGCCAGTAGGCGACGGGCACGGAGCCCAGCAGCAGCGCGCGCGAGACGTCGCCGACGACGAGGATCGGCCGCCGCCGCAGCCGGTCGACCCACACTCCGGCCGGGAGGCTCACGAGCAGGAACGGCAGGAACTCGACCGTCGTCAGCGCCGCGACGTCGAACGCGCTCACGTGCAGCACGTCGATCGCGACGAGCGGCAGCGCCAGCTGCGTGAACTGCGTCCCGAACTGGCTGACGGTCTCGGCCGACCAGAGCTTGACAAAGTCCGGATGGCGCCAGAGCCCTCCGGTCGGCCAGAGCTTCATGCGTGGGCAGGTGCGGGCGCGCGCTCGAGGCGGACGTCGCCCGAGACCGTCTTCGCGAAGACCTCGACCAGCGGGGCGTCGTCTGCGGGCGCCGCCTGCCCCGGTGCGTCGGAGAGCTCGAACTCGGAGCTGGTCGAACCGCTCACCGTGTTCGCGTCGATGAAGACGCGCGAGCCGCGCCGGATGCCGACGCCGATGTCGCCGGAGACCGCACGCAGCTCGAGCCGGCCGTTCACGACCGCCTCGTAGCGCTGGTCGCCCGAAACGCTGCTCGTCGCGATCGAGCCGCCGGCATCGCCGACGTAGACGTCGCCGGAGACCACCTGAAACGTTGCGTTCAGGGCGACGGAGCCGACGTGCACGTCACCGGAGACGGTCTTGACGTCGAGCCGGCCTTCGACGGCGTCGAAATGGACGTCGCCGCTCGCCGTCTTCACGTCCACGTCGCCCGCCGTCTCGACGCTGAGATCGCCCGACGCCGTCTTGAAGTCGAGCTTGCCGTACTTGCCGTGCGCCTCAAGGTCCGCGGACTTCGTGCGGACGTCGAGCTCGGCGCCGGCCGGGCACGACACGCGCAGGCGCATCTCCGGGGTGCCGAGACGGATGTCGGGGCCGCGGCTGAACGAGATCCACACGCCGTGCCGGGTGCGAACGTGAACCGCGACTTCGTAGCCATCCCCGCGGCGGCTCGACTCGATGCGGGCGCCGGCCACCATCTCCTGTACCTGCTCGTTGGCCGACAGTGCCTCGAGCTCGACGTGGGTCTCGTCCGTCTCGCTCGCCTCGATCTCGATCGCGCCTGCCGGGAGCTCCAGGTCGAGGCGAACGGGGCCCGGCGTGGAGAACGTCTCGCTCCGCATCACACGTGACCCCGCGTGTTGTTGAAGTAGCGCAGGTCGGAGAGATAGCGATCGCGCGGTCGGACGGCGTTGCGGATGAGCGGGCGCACTTCGTCTTTGCGGCGGATGGTGTCCGCCTCGCGGCGCGGCAGCAGCGCCAGCGCGAGCCCGAACGGAAGTGGGAGGACGTGCATCGTGACTCCTTTCAACTCTGGCCGTAGCCGGTCATGCGGCGGCCGCCTGGATGCGAACGCCGCTTGGTGGGGTCAGCACTGCGGGTGATCTGCTGCAGCAGCCACGTGTTCGCCGACACGCCTGCCTCCTGGGCGGCGGCGTCGACGATCGCCTTGAGCGTCTCGGGCAGGCGCAGCGTGATCCGGGCGCTGAGGTCTTCGAGGGCCGTGGGAGGAGGTGCCCCCGGCTCGGGCACGTAGACCAGCTCCGGGTCGCCTCCGGTCAGGCGCACCTCCACGTGGCCGTCGGGCAACTGGTTCGTGAGCTCCGCGGCGGCCTCGCCGAGAGCGTCCATGAGCCGGAGCCGGAGGGATGACTCGAGGGCTGCGCTGATCCGGCGGGCTGCTTCCGCGACTGCGTCGTCGCCGATGCCGGCGACATTTGCCAGATCCTGCTGGAGCGCCTCGACGTAGGCCGCCACGTTCATGGGCGGCACTGTGACATCACCGTGATGTCACGTCAAGGTCATCCATGGCGTCATCGTGCGTCACGATGACGCAAAGGCCGCAATTTGCGGGCTTTTCGCCTAGAGAGGCGCGTCGAAGACGCCGAACCAGCGGCTCAGGTCCTGCTCGACCGGCAGCTCCGGCTCGAGCTTCGCCTTCAGCTCCAGCTCCTCGGCGTTGTCGCGCTCCTGACCGTCGCCCGTCGGGACGAAGGGCCAGAACGCGCCGCGCTTGTAGCCGTAGATCCAGTAGACCGGGTGCTTGCCGCCGTCGAACCTGAACACCGCCGCGAGCAGCTGCGGGCCGAAGCCCTGCTCCTCGAGCCCCTGGGCGACCGCGTGGACGGTCGCGACCTGGTCCTCGAGCTCGGGGTCGTGCACCACGATCCACGTGTACCCGAACTTGTCCTCGCGGCGCTCGAGCTTCGAGCCGGAATCCCCGGCGATGCCGTCGAGGAGCTGCTGCAGGTCGTTCTCCGCGCGGACGAAGTCGCCCGCCGAGAGCGGCTTGAAGCAGATCCCACCGGAGCCGGCCGTGCGCAGGCCGAGCTCCGTCTGCAGTGTGACCGCCGCCGTCGTCAGCGCGAAGAGACGTTCACCCGCCGGCCCGGCCAGGCTCTTCCGGCCGAAGAGAACGTCGCGCAGGCCCAACTATGCGACCGGGCGGCCCATCTCCCGCGCGATCTCCGACAGCGCGGCGAGGCGCTTCTCGAGCGGCGGATGCGTCATGAAGAGCTGGCTGACGGAGCCCTTCACGTTCGCCGGGATGATGAAGAACGCGTTCATCCCCTCGACCTCCCGCAGGTCGCGCTGCGGGATCCTGAACATGTCGCTGGAGATCTTCTGCAGCGCGCTCATCAGGTGCTCGGGCGCGCCCGTGATCAGCGCCGAGCCGCGATCGGCCGCGAACTCGCGATAGCGCGAGATCGCCAGGATCAGGATCTGGCTGAGGAAGTAGGTCACGACCGAGACGATCAGGACGATCAGCCAGACCGGAACCGAGTTGTTGTCGCGGCGGCCCCCGCCGAACATGCCGGAGTACAGCCCGAACCGCGTGAGCAGGCCCGCGAGCATCGCGAAGAAGCTCGCCACGGTCATGATCAGGACGTCGCGGTTCGCCACGTGGGAGAGCTCGTGCGCGAGCACCCCCTCGACCTCCTGCGGCTCGAGCCGCTGCCAGAGACCGCGCGTGACGGCGACCGCCGCATGCTTCGGGCTCCGCCCCGTCGCGAACGCGTTCGGAACGTCGGTGTCGATGATGGCGACACGGGGCTTGGGCAGATCGGCCATCGCGCAGAGCCGCTCGACCATGTCGTGCAGCTCCGGCGCCTCATCGCGCTCGACGATCCTGGCGCCCGCCGCTCTCAGCGCGAGCTTGTCGGAGGTGTAGTACTGGAAGAACGCGAGCCCGACGACGATGACCAGCATCGGCACGAGCCCGACGTTCAGGACCTGGAACAGAACGACGGCGAAGACGACGTAGAGAAGGCCGAGCAGCGTCGTCGTGAGGAACATTCGCAGCGACAGACCGGCGTCGCGCCCGTAGGACCTGCGTTTCATCGAGAATCGCTCTCCTTGGAGGCGAGGTTTACTGGGCGAATCGTAGCCACCCTGGTGGTGGTTGCGGGGGCTCTCAATGCCGGCTCAACAGCGTCGGCTGCGCGCCCGGCGATCCATGTGGTGCCGGCTGGACAGACGCCTCCGGGCGCGCTGGGGCTCTACGTGGCCGGCGCCGGCGGGACGATCAGCCGCGCCGGCGCGATCGCGTCGCTCGAGCGCGGCAAGGTCGAGAATGCCCTGCTCGGCGGCAAGCCCGGCGGGAACGTCGAGGTCGACCTGGTCGAGGGGCGAGCGACCGGGCAGCCGGCGGTGTACGTGCAGCTACCGCCTCCGGGGACGCATCCCAACACGAAGCGCTATCTCGTCTCCGTCGACGCGCCGGGCTACACGGGCATCCTCACGTCGGGCTCGACGCGAATCGACGGGCTCGTGACGCTCCCGGACATCACGCAAGCCGCGGTCGCGCTGGCACGAGGCCGCACGACCGACATCCGCGCCGTCGCCGGCTCGCGCGCGGACCTCACGCGGCTCGACGAGCGGCTCAGCCGCGTGCACCACGTGCGCGGGTGGACGTTCACCGTCGTCGTGCTGACGCTGCTCGTGCTCGCCCTGGTGCAGGCCCGCGCGGGCGTCCTCTTCGGCGCCGCCGCCGTGACCGTCGCGCTCTGGTTGGAATGGACGGGCACGACGCGGTTCTGGGAGGTGCTGCTGTTGATGTCGCTCGCGCCGGCTGCGATCGCGTGCCTCGTGTCGTTGCGGCTGCGGTGGATTCCGTACGCCGTCGCAGCCTTCTTCACGGGGTTCCTGCTCGTCCTGGCACTGCGTCCGGAGACGCACTCCCTTGCCGTGCTGGGAGCGCGACCCGACGGCGGCGGCCGGTTCTACGGCATCGGGAACCACGTCGAGACGTTGCTCCTGCCGGCGCTGCTCGCGGCCGTCGTCCTCGGCGGGCTGCGTTGGCTGTTACCGCTCGGCGGACTTGCGCTCGTGACGGTCGCATGGAGCAAGGCCGGCGCGGACGGCGGCGGCCTGATTGTCTACGCGGCTGCGCTGGCCGTTGTGCTTCTTCGCCTCGACCCGGCGCGCGTGACCTGGCGGCGCGCCGCGCTCGCCGCAGCCGGCGTGATCGCACTCGTGTTCGCGCTCGTCGGCATCGACGCGGCGCTCGGCGGCGCCGGCCACGTCACCCACGCAGTCGGCGGGGGGCCGGGATCGCTCTCAGGCGACTTCGGCCACCGCCTGCACATCTCGTGGGCCAGCGCGACGAGGTCGGCAGTCAACATCTTCCTCTTCCTCGCCTCGCTCGCTCTGCTCGTCTGGATCGGCACGAGGAGGCCGCGACGGGTGGCGGTCGACGCCATGCTCGTCGCGCTCGCAGTCTCGTTGCTCGTGAACGACACACCGGTGGAAGTGATCGGCCTCGGGGCGCTCGGCTGCTTGGCTCTCCTCCGTTTCGAGCCAGTAGACTCGCGCCCCATGCGTCGTGGAGCCGTACTGACCGCCGTGTGCGCCGCAGCGGTGCTCGCTCTCGCCGCTTGCGGCAGCGAGGGAGTGACGACGGCGACCCCGAACACGGTCGTCGGCACGGTCAAGCAGGAGGCGCCGGGAAAGGCGATCTTCACCACGCAGGGCTGCGGCGCGTGCCACACCTACGCGCCGGCGGGCCCGGACGCGAAGGGGACGATCGGCCCCGACCTCGACAAGCTGCCGCAGTACGCGCAGCAGGCGAAGCAGCCGCTGAAGCCTTTCGTGACGAAGTCGATCGTCAACCCGGAGGCATACGTGCAGCCGGGCTATCCGCACAACGTCATGCCGAAGTCGTACGGGTCGTTGTCGGCAAGCGACCTGAAAGACCTCGTCGACTTCCTCACCACGCCGCAGGGCTGAAGCTCCCGGACGACTTCCCGCGCGCGGTCGATGCGGTTGCGTGCGATCTCGACCGGACGCTGATCGGCGAAGACGCCGTGCTGCGCCCGCGCACGCGTGCCGCGCTCGCGGCGACGCGTGCGGCCGGGATTCACGTCGTGCTCGTCACGGGCCGCATGTTCCAGGCGGTGCGGCCGTACGCCCTGGAGGCGGGCCTCGACGATCCGGTCGTCTGCTACCAGGGCGCCGTCGTGGCCGACCCCGTCAGCGGGCGCTGGCTGCGACACGTGCCGATTCCGCTCGAGCTGGCGCGCGAAGCGATCGCCGCTCTCAACGACGAGGGCTTCGGGTTGAACTGCTACGTCGACGACGAGCTCTACGTCGCGGAGGTGACGCCCGAGGCACGGCGGTACGCGGACTTCCAGCACCTCCAGCTGCACGCGGTCGGCAATCTGCTCGAGTGGCTGCGCGAGCCGCCGACGAAGCTCGTCGTGATCGATGACCCGGAGGTGCTCGACGAGCTGAAGCAGCGGATGCTCGCTCGCTTCGACGGCCGGCTGTACATCTCGAAGTCGCTGCCGTACTTCCTCGAGTTCGCTTCGCCTGACGTGACGAAGGCGGCCGGGCTCGACTACCTCTCGGAGCGCGTGGGCTTCTCGCAACAGCGGACGCTCGCGTTCGGCGACGGCGAGAACGACGTCGAGCTGGTGGCGTGGGCGGCGTACGGCGTCGCCGTCGCGAACGCGCACGAGCGCGTGAAGGCGGTCGCCGACTTCGTCTGCCCCCCTGTCGACGATGAGGGCGTCGCGCAGGTCCTTGAGGCATTCTTGGCGCGATGATCGACCTCCGCGAGGCACGTGCGAATCCCGAGGCGTTCCGCGCCGCGCTCGCGCGTCGCGGCGCCGCCGACGCGTTCGACACCTTGCTGGCGGCAGACGAACGCTGGCGCGCGCTCGTGCCGCAAGTGGACGAGCTGCGGGCGCGCCAGAAGGTCGACGGCAAGCCGACGCCAGAGCAGCTCGAAGAGCTGAGGCGGATCAAGGAGCAGCTGCGCTCGCTCGAAGACGAACTGTCCGCAGCGGAGACCGCCCGCGACGAGGCGCTCGCCCAGGTCCCGAATCCGCCGCACGAGTCCGCCGCCGACGGTCTCACCGAGGAGGACGCGCTCGAGATCAAGCGCTGGGGCGAGCCGCCGAAGCTCGAACATCCGCGGGAGCACACGGAGATCGGCCGGTTCGAGCTCGAACGCGCTGCCAAGATCTCGGGCGCGCGATTCGGCTTCCTCGCCGGCGACACGGCGCTGCTCGCGTTCGCGCTCTACCGGCTTGCGCTCGACCACCTCGTTGCCGCCGGTTTCACTCCGATGATCCCGCCCGTGCTCGTCCGGGAGGAAGCGATGTACGGCACCGGCTTCTTCCCGTCGGATAAAGGCGATTACTACGCCGTGCCCGAGGACGGCCTCTACCTCGTCGGAACGTCGGAGGTGCCGCTGATCGGGATGCACATCGACGAGATCCTCGACGAGCTGCCGATCTGGTACTGCGCCTTCTCGTCCTGCTTTCGGCGTGAGGCAGGCGCCGCGGGCCGCGACACGCGCGGCATGTTCCGCGTGCACCAGTTCCAGAAGGTCGAGATGGTCGTCTACACGCACCCCGAGACGTCGTGGGACGTGCACGAGCAGATGCTGGCGATCGAGGAGTCGCTCGTGCAGGCGGTCGGGCTCCCGTACCGCGTCGTGAACAGTGCCGTCGGAGACCTGTCGTCATCGGCGGCGAAGCGCTACGACATCGAAGCGTGGTTCCCGTCGCAGGAGCGGTACCGGGAGATCACGTCGTGCTCGAACACGACGGACTACCAGGCCCGCCGGAGCGGTATCCGTTACCGAACGGACGAAGGCCGCCTCGAGCCCCCGCACACCTTGAACGGCACGGCCGCGACGGACCGCTGGGTGCTTTCCGTCCTGGAGAACTTCCAGGGAGAGGTGCCCGACGTGCTGCAGAAGTACGGCGCCCCACCGCAG
>MNJC01000048.1:9612-20472 GCA_001920085.1 Actinobacteria bacterium 13_1_20CM_4_69_9 | reverse complement strand
CGTCGCTCAACGCGTATCGCGCGGTGGCCACGTCGGCAGCCTGGGGCTAGCCGCCCTCGCGGTCGCAGCTCCGCCGCCCGACGCGCCGCTTCCGCAGCAGCCCGCGCTCGTCGCCCAGGCGCTGACCGAGACCGATGCCGACCTGCGCGCGGCCATCGCCCGGTGGACGCCGAAGTCCGCGCCGGCTCCGCGTGACGTCGTGCTCGACGCGCTCTACGAGCAACGCCTCTACCGGCTGCTCGCGCGCGACACGAAGCTCTCCGACAGGGCCGTCCGGGCGCTTGCGCCACGGCTCAGTTCCACGACGCGCGACCTGCTCGCCGCGCACCGGGAGCTCTACCGGCTCACGCCTCCGCTGCCGGCATGGGCGACGATCAAGGTTGGGCCTGCAGCGCCGGCGCCGGCGCTGCTCGCGTACTACCGGGAGGCCCAGCGCCGCTTCGGGGTTCCGTGGGACGTGCTCGCGTCCGTCAACTTCGTCGAGTCGAAGTTCGGGAAGCTGCGGAATGCGAGCGCGTCGGGCGCGCAGGGACCGATGCAGTTCATGCCGGCCACGTGGGCGCGCTACGGGCTCGGCGGCAACGTCCACGACGCGCACGACGCAATCCGCGGCGCTGCGAACTATCTGCACGCATCGGGCGCGCCGCGCAACATTCGCCGCGCGCTGCACGCGTACAACCCGTCGCCGGCGTACGTCGATGCGGTCCTCCGTTACGCGCGCGCGATGCGCACGGACCGGGCGATGTTCTACGAGCTCTACAACTGGCAGGTCTTCCTGAAGACACCTCGCGGAGAGCGGCGCGTCACGGGGCCGGGCCTTCCGTAGACCAGATGGTGAGCTCGCCCACGGGCTCGAACCCGAGGCGTCGGTAAAGATTCGCGCCCTGCGGGCTGGGCGCCAGGACGGCCGGCAAGCCGGTGTCGGGGAGCATTGCCGCGCGCGTGAGCGCCGCGCCATAGCCGCGCCTCCGCGCGGACACGATCGTCGCAACGCCGAACACGCCGACCGCCTCCTCGAGGACGTAACCCATCGCGGCTCCGACCGGGCGGCCGCCGACACGCCCGATGAACATGTGCATCGCCTCGTCGTCCAGGCCGCTCGGCGGATGGAACGTCCCCGGCTCGATGGTGTCCTCCTCGGTGCCGAAGCCGCGCACGCTGACGGCCTCGAACTCGACCACCTGCTCGGGCGTGCGGACCGCCACCATCTCGAGCTCCGGCGGTGACCGGTCGGGCACCGGCCCCGCCGGCCGGTGGAACCACGGTTCCGTCCGCCAGACGCGGAAGCCGTGGCCTTCGAGCTGGAGCGTCTGCCACGCGTCGCCGACGCTGCCGGGAACGCGGGCGATCTCCTCGGAAGGCACGCCGGGCTCGAGCGTGATTCCGGCCAGATAGATGTAAGGCGGCCGGTCGAGCGCCCGCCACATCCCGTTCGCACGCTCCGAGCGAAGCTCGAGCGCGGTCAGCCACGAGGCGTGCCATCCCGCGTAGGCCTCGGCGCAAAGCGCGACGGGATCGCTCATGGGCTGCAGCGTACGCGGGGCGGATCCCCCGAATTGAGGCGGCTCAGGCGCGCAGGACGACTTCGAGCGCCGTTCCGACCCCGGGCCGCGACGTGAGGCTGAAGCCGCCCTCGATGCTCTCGGTGCGTGCGCGGATGTTCTTGAGGCCCTGTCCCGCCGCCGTCGCCTGACCGTCGAAACCGGCGCCGTCGTCGCGCACGGACACGAAACGCTCGCCGTCGCGTAGCCCGATCTCGACCTCGGCGCGCCGAGCGTTCGCGTGCTTGCGTACGTTGGCCAGCCCCTCCTGCACGATGCGGAAGACCTCGATCTGCTCGTCGGGAGCGAGGCGCACCGCCGGATCGATCTCGACGTCGACTTCCAGCTGGCCGTCCGCGGTCACGAATTCGATGTAACGGCGGAGAGCGGCGTCTAGGGTCGCGTTTCCCGCAGCCGTTGAGAGCGCGAGGATCGCGTAGCGCGCTTCCTGCTGCGCCGCGGTCGCCGCCTCCTTCAGCTTCGCGATCGTCGGCTCGGGCGGAGCGCCCTGCTCGAGCATCGTCGCGTGCGTCGACACCGCGAAGAGGTACTGCGCGAGCCCGTCGTGGATCTCACGCGCGACTCGCGCGCGCTCCTCGGCCACCGCCCGGCCGAAGACGGCGAAGCTGATCGCGCGCCACGCGCCCACGAGCAGCAGGCCGTACGCCAGCAGGCGCAGAAAGTCGCCGCGCGAGACGGAGCTCGTCGCCAGCACCGGCGTGAAGATGTAGTGCAGCGACGCGAACAACATCAGCGTCGCGCCGAGCGCGAGCCAGCGGTCGAGGTCCTCACGACGCTCGAAGAAGCGCTTCCCGAAGCCGACGAGCGCGAGCAGGTTCAGCAGGGCGAGCGCCGACAGCAGGCTCGTCAGCGCGAACGGCGTCTCGCCGTGCGGATCGAGCGCGGGCAGGCTGGATCCGGCCGAGCGCAGGACGAGCCACATCGCGAGCAGGCCGATCAGCGCGAAGGCGATCGCATTGGCGAGCGCGCGCGGTCCCGAGCGGCCGCGCACGAACGGCGCAGTCGCGATGAAGACCCACGAGTAGGTTCGTCCCACGATCGCCGCCCATGCCTCCGGACGATGGATCGGGTGCCCGTTCAGCGCGGGGAGGATCGAGAAGGCGCTCGTCGAGGCCGACGCGACGAGAAAGCCGGTCGACAGCAGCAGGTCGAGACGCCGGCCCTCGACCGCGTAGCGGACGCCTGCGAGCACCGCGATGATGCCGGCCGCGAACGCGGCGACGGTCTGCAACACGAGCCTGAGGTTCGGGAGGTAGACCTCGGTCTGCAGGTGGCGGTTCGTCACGAAAAGGGCGAGCGAGGCGCCGAGCAGCCCGATGAGCAGGATCTCTCCTGCCAGCCACGCCTGGAAATCGTCCCTGTCGTCGTGCCGCACGTTCACTCTTGTCGGCAGATCCCGACTTGCCGATAAGGGTCTGAATGCCTGTGGCCGAGCGAATCCTGCTTGTCGACGACCATCCTCTGACCCGGTCCGCGCTCTCCGGGCTGCTGATGCAGCACGGCTTCGACGTCGTGGGCGAGGCGGAGGACGGCGGCGAGGCCGTCGCGCGCGCGGACGAGCTCCAGCCCGACCTGATCCTGCTCGACCTCTCGATGCCGGGCGTCGACGGGCTGACCGCCCTCCCGCGCCTGCGCGACGCTGCGCCGGGCTGCGAGGTCGTCGTTCTGACGGCTTCGGGCACGGAGGAGAACCTGCTCGGGGCGATCCGAGGCGGTGCGGCCGGCTACCTGCTGAAGAGCGAGCCGCCGGAGCGCATCGTCGGCTTCCTGCGCGGCGTCGCGAACGGCGAGGCGGCGCTCTCGGGAGCGGTCGCCCGCAGGCTGCTCGAACAGGTGCGCGCGGGCGGCGGCCGCGGCTCGGGCGTGCCGGACTCGATCGTGGAGCTCCTCTCCGCCCGGGAGCTCGAGGTGCTGCTCCTCCTCGACGAACACCTCGGCACGGACGAGATCGCGAAGCGCCTGTTCATCTCCGAGCACACGGTCCGCTCGCACGTGAAGAGCCTGTTGCGCAAGCTCGGCGTCTCATCGCGCCGCGAGGCCCTCGAGGCGCTCGCAACGGCCCGCCGCTGACTCACCGACGGTTCTAGTCGAACCCTTCGAGCGCAGCCTCGACGAGGCGGGGGAGCGTTTCGAGGTTGTAACCCCCCTCGAGCACTGCCGCGACGCGCGGCGCGAGGACGGAGCAGCGCTGCGCGAGCTCGCGGAAGCCGTCGTCGGTGACGTGCATGTCGACGAGATAGATGTCCTCGTCCTCGTGCGCGTCGAACCCGGCGGAGACGAGCACTAGCTCGGGCCGGAAGCGCGACACCGCGGGCTCGACGTGCTGCTCGAACGAGCGCACCCATTCGGCGTCGCCGCAGCCCGGTCGCAGCGGTACGTTCACCGTCGTCGCACCGCCCTCGCCACGTGCGCCCGTTCCCGGGTAGATCCCGACCTGGTGCAGCGACGCGTACAGCACGGAGTCGTCGCCGTCGAAGACGTCCTGCGTGCCGTTGCCGTGGTGCACGTCGAAGTCGACGATCGCGATGCGCTCGACTCCATGCGCCGCCTGCATGTGGCGCGCAGCGACCGCGACGTTGTTCACGAGACAGAACCCCATCGCTCCGCTCGGCGTGGCGTGGTGCCCGGGCGGGCGCACGAGCGCGAACGCACCTGTCTCGGCCGCTTCGATCGCGCACCCCGCGGCCAGCAGGCATGCCTCCCAGCTCGTCTCGGAGGCGATCGTGTCCGGGGAACCGAACCAGCCGGGCTCGGCGAGGTCCTCCAGGACCTTTAGGTACTCGTGCGCGTGTACCCGTTCGAGCGCCTCGCGCGGCGCCGGCGTTCCCAGGCGGGCGTCGGGAAACGCCTGCAGGAGAACCTGCAAGCGCTCTTCCGACTCGGGATGGCCGAAGGTCGGGTGCAGCACCGCGAGCGCCGGATGGCTTACGGCTTCGATAGCGCCAGCACGCGGTCGGCGAGGGCGTTCAGGCCGAGCTCTCGGACGAAAGAGGACGCCTCCGCCCATTTCGGGGTTTGGTTTCTCAGGGGAGGTAGGGGGGCGGAGGCGTCCAGCGTCGCCATTCGCCGGTACATCCGCAGTTCCTCCGCCTGGGCGCCGAACCGCCCGTCGTCGAGCATCGTCTCGAGGCTGCCGTACTGCGCGAGCAGGCTGGCTGCGGTCTTCGGGCCGACTCCGCGCGCGCCGGGCATCCGATCCGATGGATCGCCGCGCAGCGCGATGAAGTCCGGGACCTGCTCGGGCGCGACGCCGTAGCGCTCGCGTACCTCTGCAGGGCCCACTCGTGCGAGCTCGCTCACGCCGCGCGTCGGTTGCAGGATCGTCGTCAGGTCGCTCGCGAGCTGGAACGAGTCGCGGTCGGACGTGACCACGAGTGCGCGGCCGCTCCGTTTCTCCTCCTTGCGCACGGCCGCAGCCAGAAAGTCGTCGGCCTCGTACCCGGGCGCCTTGGCCGCGGCGAAGCCGAACGCGCGCACGAGCTCGGGCAGCAGGTCGAGCTGCTCGAGCAGATCGTCGTCGAACTGGCGACCCGCCTGATAGCCGGCGAAGAGCTCGTGCCGGTAGGTCGGCGTGTCGAGCGAGTCCCACCCGACGAGCACGGCGCGCGGCTGCTCCGACTGCCAGAGCCGGAGCATGAAGTTCGAGAAGCCGAGCAGCGCGTTGCCGGGGCGGCCTTCCGCGCGTCGAAAGCTCTTCGGCAGCGCGTGGTAGGCGCGGTGCGCGAGCGAGTCGCCGTCGACGACGAGCAGCGGACGGGTGTCGGTCGATGACATCGGCTCGATTCTCGGCTACGCTGGCGGCAATGGCGCGGTCAACCTGGCGGCCGCTGGCACTTGTCGGCGTTGCCGCGCTGGTACTTACGGGGGCGGCGTACGCGGCGAACGGTAAGTCCTTCACCGATCCGAGCGGTGACGCGGCGAACTCGCCCGACCTGACCGCCGTTGCGATCTCGAGCGACGACGCCGGGATCGTCACCGTGAAGCTCACCGTCCCGAACCGTTCGACGCTCGCGCCGAACGAAGGCGTTGCGGTCGGCCTCGACACCGACCAGAACCCCGACACCGGATCTGTCTTCTACGGTGCCGAATGGGAGCTCGACCTCGAGGGACCGTCGGCGACCGTGTACCAGGCGACGCCGGCCGGGGATTACACGCAGGTCCCGGCGCCGGCGTCGTACCAGGCCGGCTTCAGCGGCGGCGTCGCAACGCTCACATTCAAAGCGTCGGACTTCGGCATCACCTCGGGCGTCAACGTCCACGCACTCGGCTTCGACGCGAACTGGCTCGACGCCGCGCCGGACATCCGCTCGGTGAACTACCAGCTCGCCGCCGGCACGGCGCAGCCGGCGCTGCAGCCGGACCGTCGCGCGCCGATCGACCAGGCGTTCAAGTCGACCGGGATGCACGGGAAGGTCGCCGGGCTCGGCTATCTGGCGATGGACGGCCGCGGGGAGACCGCCGACAGGTTCGTGATCTCCAAGGGCAAGAAGGTCCTGAAGCGCATCACCCTGCAGCTCGCCGACACGAGCCCGTTCCTGCCGTACGTGGTGCGCTGGAACGTGCCGAAGAAGGTGAAGGGGAAGCTGCGCTTCTGCGTGACGTCCACGGACCGCGCCGGCAACAAGAGCAACACCAGCTGCGCCGCACTCACGATCAAGTAGTAGAGCCGCGCTCATAGACCTTCGCCGAGGCGCTCGCCCGCCGCGAGCGCGATGCGCGCCGCGCCGCTGTGCGAGCGCGGCCGGTACTTCTTGACCAGCCCTTTTCGCTGTCGCGTTCCGTGCGGGAACATGACGACGGCGTGCCCTTCGCGCACGAGCTCGATCGCCTGCTTGATCGCCTCGACGTCGCCCTCGCCCCGGCGGACCTTGAAGGCGCCGCCGGACCGGATGAGCGGCCCGAGCGGCCACCAGAACAGCTCGGCCTTGGCCATGAAGCGCAGGTACCGATGCGGAAAGAGCGGCACGCCGAGCGGCCACGGATCGAAGTTGGAGACGTGGTTGGCGGCGAGCACGAAGCCGCCTTCCTTCGGCACATTCTCGACGCCCTCGGCGCGCAGCCGGTAGACCCACTTGATCGCCGGCAGCGAGACGACGCCCGCGAAGAGGTAGAAGGGACTCGGCCGCACGCGGCCAAGTATCCCCAGCCGAAGGCGCTTTGGAGCGCCTCTTCCAACCCTCGCTATGGTGTTTCAGATGGGAAAGACCCTTGTCATTGCAGAAAAGCCGTCTGTGGGCCGCGATCTGGCGGGCGCGCTCGACGGCGTCTTCCAGCGCCGCAAGCTCGACGACATCAAGCCGAAGCGCGGCAAGAAGAAGGCTGAAGAGGAGACCGCCGAGGAGGTCGTCGAGAAGGCGACCTCGAAGCCGAAGTCGACGCGCACGGCGCGTGACGAGGCCGTGTTCCTCGAGTCCGACGACATCGTGATCACGTGGGCCGTCGGCCACCTCGTTCAGCTGGCCGAGCCCGAGGAGTACGACGAGAAGTGGAAGAAGTGGCGCATGGCCGACCTGCCGATCGTCCCGCCGAACGGCTTCAAGCTCGTCCCGCGTGACGCGAGGGCGAAGAAGCAGCTGAAGCTGATCGAGACGCTGCTCAAGCGCGAGGACATCGACGACGTGATCAACGCGTGCGACGCCGGCCGCGAGGGAGAGTTGATCTTTGCGTACGTGTACGAGTCGGTGTTCGGCGAGTCGGCGACGAGCCCCGATGCGCCGCTGCCGGTCCAGAGGCTGTGGATCTCGTCGATGACGAAGCAGGCGATCCGGGAGGGGTTCGAGAAGCTGCGCCCCGGCACCCAGATGAACTCGCTGGAGCTTGCCGCGCGCTCTCGTTCCGAGGCCGACTGGCTAGTCGGGATGAACGCGACGCGCGCTGCGACGATTCGCGGCCGGGCATGGGTCGGCGGCGTCGTGTCGCTCGGCCGTGTGCAGACGCCGACGCTCGGGATGATCGTGAAGCGCGAGCGGGAGATCCAGGCATTCGTGCCCGAGCCGTACCGGCTCGTGCACGCGACGTTCCAGCCGCCTTACCAGGGCATCTGGTTCGAGGACGACGAGACGCGCATCTTCGGCGACCTCGAGCGCGCCGATCGGATCGTCGCGAAGGTTTCCGGCCAGGACGGCACGGTCGAGAAGGTCGAGCGCAAGGAACAGTCAGAGCGCGCACCGCTGCTGTACGACCTGACGTCGCTGCAGCGCGATGCCAACCGGCGTTACGGGTTCTCCGCGCGCCGAACGCTTCAGGCGGCGCAGTCGCTGTACGAAGGCAAGAAGGCGATCACCTATCCGCGCACGTCGTCGAGATTTCTGTCGGGCGACATGGTTCCGCAGCTGAAGCCCACCGCCGGCACGCTCGAGCCGATCGCGGACTACCGCAAGTCGGCCGAGTACGTGCTCGCGCTCGACCAGCTGCCGCTGCAGCGCGTCGTCAACGACGCGAAGGTCGACGACCACCACGCGATCATCCCCACGGACGTCGAGCATGACGTCGAGTCGTTCACGCCCGACGAGCGGCGAGTGTTCGATCTCGTCGCGCGTCGTTTCCTCGCGGTGTTCCATCCGCCGGCGCGCTACGCGCGCACGACGGTGATCACCGCCGTGGAGGAAGAGCGCTTCCGTACCCGGGGCAAGATCACGCTCGAAGCGGGTTGGCGCTCCGTCTACGGCGTCGAGCCCGACCACGAACGCCAGTCGGAGGACGGGGAGACCGAAGGCGGCGAGATCCCGGCGCTGCAGGAAGGTCAGACCGTGCGCTGCATTGCCGCAGAGATCGAGGATCGGATGACGAAGCCGCCGCCCCGCTACACGGAGGCGACGCTGCTCTCCGCGATGGAGACAGCCGGCAAGCTGATCGACGACGAGGAGCTGCGCGAGGCGATGAAGAACTCCGGTCTCGGCACGCCCGCGACGCGCGCGGAGACGAT
This sequence comes from Actinobacteria bacterium 13_1_20CM_4_69_9, assembly GCA_001920085.1. Taxonomy (GTDB): domain Bacteria; phylum Actinomycetota; class Thermoleophilia; order Gaiellales; family Gaiellaceae; genus 3-1-20CM-4-69-9. The sequence goes on along the minus strand of MNJC01000048.1, from coordinate 11,985 downwards.
CGAAGTCCTGATCCGGCGCGAGTACATCGAGCGGGTCGGCAAAGACCTGCAGGCGACGCCGAAGGGCATCCAGGTGATCACGATGCTCGAGGAGAACAAGCTCACCTCGCCGGAGCTGACCGGCGACTGGGAGCACAAGCTCGCCGAGATCGAGGACGGGCGCGGCGATCGCAAGAAGTTCATGAACGGGATCGCGGAGTTCACCAAGGAGACGGTCGACCAGATCGCCGCTCTCGACAAGGAGAAGCTCCGGCCCGAGCGGGTCGAGCTCGGCCCCTGCCCGCGCTGCGGCGCCGTCACCGGCGAGATCATTCGCGAGAACTCGAAGGCCTACGGCTGCACGAGCTGGAAGAGCCGCGAGGAGACCGGCTGCGGCTTCGTGATCTGGAAACGGGTGGCCAGCCGGACGCTCACACCGGAGATCGCGCGCCAGCTGATCGAGGAACGTCGGACCCGGGAAGTACTCTCTGGTTTCCGGTCACGGAACGGCAAACCTTTTCGTGCCCGGCTCGTCTTGAACGACGAGGACAAGATCGAGTTCGAGTTTCCTGTTCGCGCGCAAACCAAAGAGCCCGCGGCGACGGAATAACAGAGAGCACGGTCTCGTTGCAGTTTTGGAACCGTCGGAGGGCGGTTCCGCCTGGAAAGAAAAGGGAATCCCGCCTACAGTGCGAAGGTCTGCCGCAGATCACAAAGACAGAGCCGAAAGGGACAGTTGACACAAAATCAGCTGCACGAACTACTTGATTCAGACCAGGCCAAGGCGCTCGTCGAGGGTGCCGAGGAGCGTGGGTACCTCGAGCCGGCCGAGCTCGAAGCCTTCTCCCTCGAGCACGATCTCAACTCCGACGAGATCGAGGAGCTGACCCGCGAGCTCGAGCGTATCGGGCTCGAGGTGCGCCAGCCTGCCGCCGAGGTCGAGAAGGAGGCCGAGAAGGAGAAGGCCGCCGAGCCCGCCGAGCAGCACGTGCTCTCGGGGTCCGCCGACAGCCTCCAGCTCTTCCTCGCCGACGTCGGCCGCCACAAGCTGCTCACGGCTGCGGAGGAGGTCACGCTCGCGAAGGCGATCGAGCGCGGCGATCCCGTCGCCAAGCGGCGCATGATCGAGTCGAACCTCCGGCTCGTCGTCTCCATCGCCAAGGGCTACCGCGGCCTCGGCGTCCCGTTCCTGGACCTGATCCAGGAGGGCACGCTCGGGCTCAACCGCGCTGTCGAGAAGTTCGACTGGCGCCGCGGTTACAAGTTCTCGACGTATGCGACCTGGTGGATCCGCCAGTCGGTGCAGCGCGCCGTGGCGAACCACGCCCGGACGATCCGTGTGCCCGTGCACGTCGTCGAGCGGCAGCAGAAGCTGTCGCGCGCGGCGCGCCGGCTCGAGGTCGAGCTCGGGCGCGAGGCGACGAAGGACGAGCTCGCCGAGGCCACAGGCCTGCCGATCCAGCACGTCGACGAGGCGCTCGGCGCCGCCCAGGCGTCCGTCTCGCTGAACCAGACGGTCGGCGCAGACGACGAGGGCGAGCTGGGCGATCTGTTCGCCGACCGCGAGGCCGCCGATCCGTTCGACGAGGCGGAGGAGTCGCTCCGCCGCCAGGGCGTCCGCCGCGCGCTCGACGCGCTGCCCGAGCGGGAGCGCCGCATCCTCGAGCTTCGCTTCGGGTTCGACGGCGAGCCCTGGACGCTCGAGGCGATCGGCCACGAGCTCGACCTGACGCGCGAGCGCGTCCGGCAGCTCGAGGGCCAGGCGCTGGCGCGGTTGTCCGCGCTGCGTGACCTGATCTCGCTCGCCGCCTAGCCGAAGCCCGCGCGCGACGAACTCTGAGGGCGGCCCCGCGGCCGCCCTCAATCGTTCAGTGGACGAATCGTCACACCTGCTCAGACCTTGATGGTCGGAACATGGCCCAAATTCGGGCCTTCTCTCGCCGCCGATGACGGCTTTGCCGGCATCGGCTGCTGCGGCCTGAATCGCAACTCCCGCGAAAAGTCATCATGGCCCGCGAAGCGGGCCGGACTTTTTGCGGTTTCCGGAGTCCTATTGAGAAGGCCTTAACCGTATGTTCATACTTGGGCGTCCGCCCGCGGGGCGGGAAACGAAAGGAGACTGGGTGAGGGGGAACGTGAGAAGGCTGGCATTGCCGCTTGCGGCAGTCGTCGTGCTCGTGATCGCGGGCACAGCGGGTGGCGCGTCAAAGGGCGGCACGATGGTGTTCGCGGGTGCTTCGGACCCGACGTATCTCGATCCGGCGCTCGTGTCAGACGGTGAGTCGTTCCGCGTGACCGAGCAGATGTTCGAGGGGCTCGTGAAGCTGAAGCCGGGGACCACGAAGATCGTTCCGGCGCTCGCAACGAAGTGGAAGCTCGCAGGCGGGAAGACCT
>MNJC01000048.1:0-9590 GCA_001920085.1 Actinobacteria bacterium 13_1_20CM_4_69_9 | reverse complement strand
GGCGGGTTCCGCCACAACGAAGTCGCCAACCTGTCGCCGCCGCTGTTCCACAGCTGTGCGGCGCACGGCAAGTACCAGATCGTCGTGAAGCTGAACCGCCCGTCCGGCGTGTTCTTCCCGTCGCTCGTGATCTCGTCGTTCGCGATGCAGAGCCCGACGGCGCTGAAGAAGTACGGCGCGGACCAGGCGTCGCTTACCGGCGGGACGTTCAAGCCGACCGGGACGTATGCGTTCCAGCATCCGACCGGCACCGGCCCGTTCAAGTTCTCGTCGTGGACGATCGGCCAGAAGGTCGAGCTGGTCCGCAACAACAAGTACTGGGGCAAGAAGCCGGCGCTGGACAAGATCGTCATCCGGCCGATCTCGGACAACGAGGCGCGCTACCAGGCACTCAAGACCGGCGAAGTGAACGCGTTCGACCTCGCGCCGCCGCAGGACATCGGCGGCCTGAGCGGCGACTCGCGCCTGAAGGTCGTCAAGCGACCGGCGTTCAACGTCGCGTACGTGACGTTCCATCAGGGCCCGGGGTCGCCGATGAACGACCTGAAGGTACGGCAGGCCGCCGCATACGGCCTCGACCGCTCGACGGTCGTGAAGCAGTTCTACTACGGCACCGGCAGGGTGGCGAACGAGTTCGAGCCCCCGTCGCTGTTCGGGTGGACCAACAAGGTCAAGAAGTACCCGTACAACCCGACGAAGGCGAAGCAGCTGCTGAACTCGTCCAGCTGCCATGTCCCGTGCAAGATCGACTTCTGGTATCCGACGGCGGTCTCACGGCCGTACATGCCGGATCCGAAGCGGAACTTCGAGGCGTTCCAGGCAAGCCTGAACAACTCGGGCTTCGACGTCACCGCGCACACCGCGCCATGGCGTCCGACGTACGTTCCGAAGGTGAACGAGGGCAGCGCCGGCGATCTGAACCTCATCGGCTGGACCGGTGACTACGGCGACCCGGACAACTTCCTCGGCACGTTCTTCCGCAACTACAACCCGCAGTTCGGGTTCCACAACCCGGCGATCGAGGGCATCCTCAACCGGGCGTTGAACGAGCCGAACTTCCAGAAGCGGGTCGCGCTGTACAAGAAGGCAAACATCCTGATCATGAACTACCTGCCCGGCGTTCCTTACGCACACGCGACTCCCGCCCTGGGCGCGGAGAAGCGCGTGCAGAAGCTGATCGCAACGCCGGTCGGTGGCGTGTGGTTCCAGTTCGCCACCGTCGGAGGGCAGTAGTCAAATAGACACGCAGCCGGCGGACACGTGCAGCTCGACCAGACGTGTCCGCCGGCGCCGCGCCCGCCATGAGCTACGCGATGCCGCGTCCCCGGTCGCGCCCGTGCTAAAAGCACGCGTGCTCTCAGCGTCCCTGCCTCGCTTGCTCCTCGCGACCGCGCCATCCAGCAACACGACTGGGCGAGCTGCCTGACCAATGCTTCGATACGTCGTCCGCCGGCTGTTGCTGCTCGTCCCGATCCTGCTCGGCGTTTCGATCTTGATCTTCTTCTGGATCAGGGCGCTGCCGGGCAATCCTGCGAGCGCGCTGCTCGGGGAGCGTGCGACGCCGGCGCTCGTCAAGCAGTACAAGCAGCGGTACGGGCTGGACAAGCCGCTTCCGGTGCAGTACTGGGACTACCTGAAGACGACGCTGAAAGGCGAGCTCGGCACCAGCATCTCGAGCCGTCGCGAGGTCACGTACGAGATCAAGCACCGCTTCCCGGCGACGGTGGAGCTGGCGCTCGCGGCCATGATGTTCGCGATCTCGTTCGGGATACCGCTCGGCTACTTCGCCGCAAAACGCCACGGCGGGATGCTCGACAACGGCACCCTGATCGGCTCGTTACTCGGGATCTCCGTCCCGATCTTCTTCCTCGCGATCATCCTCAAGTACTTCTTCTCGATCCGTTGGCACTTACTTCCGAGCGTCGGACGCGAGGACATCCTCAGCGACGCCAAGCATCCGACGAACTTCTACATCCTCGACGCGATCATCGAGGGTGATCCGCACGCACTCTGGGACACGATCCGCCACCTGATCCTGCCCGCGATCGCGCTCGGGTCGATTCCGCTTGCGGTGATCACGCGCATCACGCGCGCATCGGTGCTCGACGTGCAGAACGAGGACTACGTCCGCACCGCCCGCGCGAAGGGCCTCCCGCCGCGGATCGTCGACCGCCGGCACGTGCTGCGCAACGCCATGCTTCCGGTCTCGACGATCATCGGTATCCAGACGGGGCTGCTGCTGTCGGGTGCGGTGCTGACCGAGACGGTGTTCGCGTGGCCCGGCATGGGCTCGTGGCTCAGGGACGCGATCTTCGCCAGCGACTACCCCGTTCTGCAGGGCGGCATCCTGTTCCTCGCGCTCGTCTTCGTGATGGTCAATCTCGTCGTCGACATCTCCTACGCGTTGATCAATCCGCGAATCCGGTACAGCTGATGTCTCTCGCCGAAGTCGAGGAAATCCGTCTCGAGGCCGACGCGCCGTCGGGCCTCTGGTCCGAGGCGTGGTACCGGCTGCGCCGCAACCCGACCGCGATCCTCGGCGGGATCTTCGTCTCGACCTTCGTCGTCATTGCGATCTTCGCGCCTCTGATCGCGCCCGAGAACCCCGAGGCGGCGCGCCCCGACCGCCTGCATTTCGGCACGCCGCCGGGCCCGAGCTGGGACCACTGGTTCGGACTCGACCTGCAGGGGCGCGACGAGTTCTCGCGCATCGTCTACGGCGCGCGCTACTCGCTTCTGATCGGCGTCGTCTCGGTCACGATCGGACTGACGATCGGCCTCATCCTCGGGGCGACCGCGGGCTTCTTCGGTGGGTACGCCGACTCCACGATCATGCGCTGCATGGACGTGATGCTCGCGATCCCGGGGCTGCTGTTCGCGATCGGGATCGTGGCCATGCTCGGCGCGGGGCTGCGGCAGGTGATGATCGCGGTCGGCGTCGTCAACATCCCGATCTTCGCGCGGCTGTTACGTGGGTCGATCCTGGCGCAGAAGGAGAACGACTTCGTGTTGGCAGCTCGGTCTGTCGGCGTGCGGCGGCGGATCATCCTCGTCTCGCACGTCCTCCCGAACTCGATCTCCGTCGTCATCGTCGCCGCGACGCTTGCCATGGCCACGGCGATCATCGATGTCGCCGGCCTCGGCTTCCTCGGGCTCGGGCCGCAGAATCCGGCGACGCCCGAGTGGGGGACGATGCTGACCGACGTGAACGACTACCTCAACATCGCGCCGTTCCTGGCGATCATCCCCGGCGTCGCGATCGTCATCTCGGTGCTCGGCTTCAACCTGATCGGCGACGGCCTCCGCGAAGCCCTCGACCCGAAGCTGCGAACACGTGGCTAGGGAGCCGCTGCTCTCGGTCGAGGATCTGCACGTCCGCTTCTGGACGCGGCGCGGCACGGTTCACGCCGTGAACGGCATCTCGTTCGACATCGCACCGGGCGAGACCCTTGGAATCGTCGGCGAGTCCGGCTGCGGCAAGAGCGTCACGTCGCTGGCGATCCTCGGGCTGCTGTCCCGCAACGGTCGCGTGGAGTCGGGTAAGGCGGTCTTCCAGGGGCGGGACCTCGTCAGGCAGACCGATCGCACCCTCCGATCGGTGCGCGGCAAGGAGATCGCGATGATCTTCCAGGACCCGATGACGTCGCTGAACCCGGTCCTGACGATCGGACGTCAGATCCGCGAGGCGTTGGAGACCCACTTCGGCATGGACCGCAAAGAGGCGGAGCGGACCGCGGTCGAGGCGCTCGACCGCGTCGGCATTCCCAGCGCGAAGGCGAGGATCCGCGACTACCCGCACCAGTTCTCGGGCGGCATGCGGCAGCGCGCGATGATCGCGATGGCGCTCGCCTGCAAGCCCAAGCTGCTGATCGCCGACGAGCCGACGACCGCGCTCGACGTGACCATTCAGGCGCAGATCCTCGACCTGCTGCGCGCACTGGTCGCCGAGGAGAACGCGGCGCTGATCCTGATCACCCACGACCTCGGCGTCGTGGCGGGGATGTGCGAGCGTGTGAACGTGATGTACGCGGGAATGTTCATGGAGACCGGCTCCGCCGAGCAGCTGTTTGCGACGCCCCGCCATCCGTACACGCTCGGCCTGCTCCAGAGCGTGCCGCGTCTCGACGCTGCACGCAGGGCCCGGCTGCACCCGATCGAAGGGTCGCCGCCCAACATGCTGCAGCCGCCGCAGGCGTGTCCGTTCCAGCCGCGCTGCCGTTTCGAGATCGACCTCTCCCGGCGCGAAGTGCCACCGCTGATCGAGATCGAGCCGGGCCACCAGGTCGCGTGTTTCAACCCGGTGGCCGTCGACGAGTGGGACCGCACGCGAGCGGTTGCGACGGCATGAGCAGCTCGAACGGGGGCGGGCCGCTCGTCGAGATCGAGCATCTCAAGGTCTGGTTCCCGATCAAGAGCGGGCTCTTGCTCGACCGTCACATCGGGGACATCCGCGCCGTCGACGACATCTCGCTGACGATCAACCGAGGCGAGACCGTCGGGCTCGTCGGCGAGTCCGGCTGCGGCAAGTCCACGGTCGGCCGGACGATCCTGCGCCTGTACAAGCCGACGGACGGCCGGATCGTCTTCGACGGACGCGATATCTCCAAGCTGAACGAACAGGAGATGCGGCCGCTACGCCGGCGCATGCAGATGGTGTTCCAGGATCCGTTCGCGTCGCTGAACCCGCGGCACAGCGTCGGGCGCATCGTCGGGGAGCCGCTGCGCACGCACGGGCTCGCAAACCGAGCCGAGTCGGCCGGGCGCGTTCGCGAGCTGCTGCAGACGGTCGGGCTCCCGCCCGACGCGGCGGGGCGCTATCCGCACGAGTTCTCGGGCGGACAGCGTCAGCGGATCGGTCTCGCACGCGCCCTCGCCCTCAATCCCGACTTCATCGTCGCCGACGAGCCGGTGTCGGCGCTGGACGTCTCGATCCAGGCGCAGATCATCAACCTGTTCGAGCAGCTGCAGGACGAATTCCAGCTGACGTACCTTTTCATCGCGCACGACCTCGCCGTCGTGCGCCACATCTCGGATCGCATCGCGGTCATGTATCTCGGCTGGATCGTCGAAGTGTCGCCGGCGGCCGAGCTGTACGAGAACCCGCTGCACCCGTACACGATCTCCCTGCTCTCGGCGGTGCCGATTCCGGACCCCGTCGTCGAGAGGCAACGCGAGTCGATCCTGCTCGCGGGCGACCTGCCGAGCCCTGCAAACCCACCGGCGGCGTGCCGCTTCCACCCCCGCTGTCCGTTCGTCCAGCCGCCCCGCTGCCGTGAGGAGATCCCGCCGCTGCGCAGGCTCGCGACCGGTCACGAGGTCGCCTGTCACTGGGCGGAGGACATCCAGGCCGGGCGGCTCAGGCCGCACGAGCGCGAGACGGTGGTCGTCGAGCAGCCGGTCGCGTTAGCGCCCGAGGAAGAGCCGCGGCCCGTTTGAGGATCTGCTCGGCGTCGAGCGGCGCGACGGACAGCTCCGGCGGCGGCCGGCGTAGGAAGGTGCCGATCAGCAGCAGCTCGTCGAGGTCCTCGTCGCCGGGAAGCTCGCACGCGGCGAGGCCGGCGTCGACCTCGACGCGGCCGGCGAGCGTGCGCACGTCCGCGATGCGCCCGTTCGCGACGAAGATGCCGCGCGCGTAGCCCGGCTCGCTCGACGGGACGATCACGCAGCAGCGCGTCTGGCGCACCCGCTGGATGCGCTGCACCGTGCGGACCACGTCCTCGACGGCGGCGATCCGGTCGCGCAGTCGCGCCGCGTCCTCGAAGCGGCGGCAGTCGGCCAGGTCGCGCAGACGGGCGCGCAGACGAGGCAGCGCGCGTGCGGGGTCGTCGACCTCGTCGACGCGCAGCGCCCGAGCCGCGAGGCGTGCGCGTGCGCGACTGCGCAGCGGCCCGATCGCCGACGGCTTCGAGGAGCAGACGACGGTGTCGCCGCGGCGCCGCAGGTAGACGTAGCGGTCGGGTCGCGACCCGCGCGCGTTCGCGGGCGGCCGCAGCTCGCGGATCAGGCGCAGCTCCTCGAGCGCAGCCTCGAGCTCCGAGCCGCAGACGCGCCACTCGATGCGCTCGAGCGCCCCGAGCGCCGACTCGACCGCAGGCCGCTGCCGGTCGCTGCGGAAGTACGAGCGCAACCGCGCGCGGAGGTCGCGGGCACGGCCGACGTACAGCACCTGGTCGTGCGCGTCGCGGAAGAGGTACACGCCCGGGGCCGTCGGCGCGCCGAACGCGAGCGAGCGCTTGGCGTACACCTTGCGCACGCGCGGCGCCGCGAGGTCGACGACGTCGGCGACGGTGAGCGCGCCCCGTTCCTGCGCGAGCCCGATCAGCTGGATCAGGATCTCGGCCGTCGCCTGCGCGTCGGGGAGGGCGCGGTGGCAGGGCTGCGCGGCCGTGCCGAAGAAGTGCGCGAGCGTCGCCAGCCCTGCGCGCGGTGTCCGACCCGCGAGCAGCCGCCGCGCGAGGCCGACGGTGTCGACGACGGGCCCGGCGAGACGCGCTCCGGTCAGCCGTTCCGTCTCGCGGTCGAGGAAGGACAGATCGAAGCGTGCGTTGTGCGCGACGAGCACCGCGTCGCCCGCGAACTCGAGGAAGCGCCGCACGGCGATCGCCGGATGCGGCGCCCCGCGGAGGTCGGCGTCGCGCAGGCCGGTCAGCGCCGAGATGACCGGCCCGATCGGCATCCCGGGATCGACGAGCAGCTCGAACTCCTCCTCCAGCTCGAGCTCGCGCACCCGCACCGCACCGATCTCGCAGATGCGCGAGCTGCCCGGCCGCAATCCCGTCGTCTCGAGGTCGACGACGACGAACGTCGCACGCTCGAGCGGCAGGTCGGCGCCCGGCGGGTCCGCGAGCCCGACGGCGTCGCCGCGCCACGCGAGCCGCGCGTCCTCGCCGACGACGTCTTCGAGCAAGCTGCGCGCCATCCCGACCGGCGCATGGCGGAGCGCGAACAGCCTGCGTGCCGCCTCCTCGACGTACACCGGCCCACGCCGCTCCTCGACGAGCTCCACGAGACGGTCGGCGGCATCCAGCCGGAGCTGCATGGCGGAAGGGTAAGCGAACATACGTTCGGTGTCCAGAGGTGCGGTGTCTTAGGGACTGTCCCCCGGACATGTCCGCTTCCGCGGCATGTCCGGGGGGCTGTCCCGGCGCGAATGATCCGCGCAGGACTACGAAACCGAACTAACGGCAAAGCAAGAAAAACGTCTGTAAGAATCGACGATCCGCGAGCGGACGAGGGGGTCTGCGCCCGCCGTGGCAGCAACAAGGGAGGAGTTTCCTAGTGACAAGAAGATCGAGGTTGACCCGCGTCGTCGGCGTCCTCGCGCTCCTTACGGCTCTTGCGTTCCTCGCCGGCTGCGGCGGTGGCGGCAACAAGTCCTCGAGCGGGAGTAGCGGCAGCGGCAGCAACAGCAACAGCGGGAAGACGTATCCCCTCCTGCGGGTCGTGTGGGATGCGCCGGATTACATGGACCCGCAGCTGTACTACACCGTCGCCGCGTACCAGATCAACAACTATGTCTGGAGCGGACTGCTCGGCTACAAGCACGAGGCCGGCCCCGCAGGCGCGCAGCTCGTGCCGTACCTCGCCGAGAGCATGCCGAAGATCTCGGCTGACGGGAAGGACCTGAAGTTCACCTTGCGCCAGAACCTGAAGTACTCGAACGGCAAGCCGGTCAAGGCGAGTGACTTCAAGTACAGCATCGAGCGTGCGTTCAAGATGGACTCGCCGGGCGTCGGCTTCTTCTCAGCCATCAGCGGTGTCAGCGGTAACAACGGCTTCGCGACGACGAAGAAGGGTCACATCTCGGGGATCATCACGAACGACGCGAACCGGACGATCGAGATCAAGCTCGACCATCCCGAGGGCGACATCCTGTACATCCTCGCTCTCGAGTTCGCGCATGTCGTACCGAGCGGGACGCCTGCGTCCGACCAGTCGACGCACCCGATCCCGTCGACGGGTCCCTACATGCTCCAGAGCTACCAGCCGAACCGCGGCTTCACGCTCGTCCGGAACCCGAACTTCAACAACCAGATCCCGACCGAGCCGTCCGGCAATCCGGACAAGGTCGTGGGCACGATCATCACCGACCCGGTGGCTGCGTATCAGCGTGTCGTCAGCGGCAAGTCTGACTACGACTTCCAGATCGTCCCGAACGACCGCCTGCCGGAGGCACAGTCGAAGTACAAGGATCAGCTGCGCATCTACACGAACGCGAACACGTATTACTACGCGATCAACAACAAGATGCCGCCGTTCAACAACATCCAGGCTCGCAAGGCGGCGCAGATGGCGGTCGACCCGCAGGCGATCATCTCCGGCGTGTACGGCGGCCTCGGCCGGCCGACGGAGAACTTCCTGCCGCCTGGCTATCCGCAGTACAAGAAGATCAACGCGTGGCACTTCGACCTCGCCAAGGCGAAGCAGCTCGTGCAGCAGTCCGGCACGGCAGGGCAGACGGTCGACGTCTACGGCACGAACGAGGATCCGTCGAAGTCGTCGATCGAGTACTTCGCCGGCCAGCTCGCGAAGATCGGCTACAAGCCGAAGCTCCACCTGCTGGCGCATTCGGTGTACTTCCAGACGATCGGGAACCAGGCGACGAAGGCCCAGGCCATGTTCACGGACTGGTACCAGGACTATCCGCACCCGCTCGACTGGTTCGACACGCTGCTGAACGGCGATCGGATCACGCAGGTGCACAACAACAACGTCGGCAACGTGGACGTCCCGAGCGTCAACAAGGAGATCAGCGACCTCAAGAAGATCACCGAGCTGACGCCGGCGGTAAACGACCGGTGGGCTAAGGTCGACTCCGACCTGATGGCGAAGTACGCGACGACCATCCCGTACATGAACCGGTCGCAGACCGACTTCTTCGGTCCCAAGGTGGACATGACCTGTTACACGTTCAGCGTCGTGCTCTATTGGGACTGGGGTCTCAGCTGCATGAAGTAAGACGCTTGCCGCAGGAGGGCGCCGACCGCCGGCGCCCTCCTCGCGGATTTGGCTTTGGGGCGGTAGGGAAGGACGGGGACGAGTGGCAACAGAGTCCACGACCGATTTCACTCTCGACACCGCCGCGGCGCTCGCGGCGGCGGAGGACGAGGGCGCGATCGAGGGCAAGAGCCCTTGGTACCTCGCGTGGCGGCGGCTTCGCCGGAACTACGTCGCCCTCGCGTTCCTCCTCCTTTTCTTCGTCATCGTCGCTGCGTGCCTCTGCGCGCCGCTCTACAAGGACCACATCGCCCACACCGGGCCGAATACCGGCCACCTCGGCGAGACCTTCACGCGGGATGGCAAGCAAGTTGCTGTCGTCTCCAAGGGCGGCTTCGGCCAGAACGGCGAATTCCACGCCGGCGGGATTCCCGTCGGGCCCCAGTTCTGGCACGCAGGCGGCAAGTACGTCCTCGGCGCCGATAACCAGGGCCGCGACGTCGCCGTTCGCCTCCTCTACGGCGGCCTCAACTCGCTGGCCGTCGGGATTGGCTCGGCGATCATCTGCACCTTCTTTGCGATGCTGTTCGCGTTGCTGGCCGGCTACTACGGTGGAAAGACCGACTGGATCATCTCGCGCTTCTTCGACCTGA
>MNJC01000050.1 GCA_001920085.1 Actinobacteria bacterium 13_1_20CM_4_69_9 | reverse complement strand
CGCCGACGTCCTGCCGAGCATGATCCTGCTCGGGCTCGGCGCGGGCATGGCGTTCAATCCCGTGCTGCTGGCCGCGATGGGCGACGTGGATCCGGCGGAGGCCGGCCTCGCGTCGGGCGTCGTGAACACGTCGTTCATGATGGGCGGCGCGGTCGGCCTCGCGGTGCTCGCGAGCGCCGCGGCATCACGGACGAGCACGCTCGTCGACGCCGGACACAGCGAGCTCGCCGCGTTGACCGGCGGCTATCACCTCGCGTTCCTGCTAGGCGCGGTGTTCGCGGCCGTCGCGGCGGTGATCGGCGCAACGCTGATCCGCGAGAGCGCGCCGGCGGCTCACGAGGAGCCGGTCGGCGAGCTCGCTGCGGAGACCTGCTGACCCTTTGTAGCCATGTCCCGGGACTGTCCCGGGACATGGCTACTCAGACTCCTGCCGGTTCCTTCTCGGTCTTCGGCTGCGGGACGATGCGGAGCCACGGCCTCGGCGACTCCCACTCGCCGAACAGCTCCTTCGCCTCGTCGTCGGAGACGGAGCCGGCGATGATCACGTCGTCGCCCTGCTGCCAGTTGACCGGCGTCGCGACCTTGTGGTTCGCAGTCAGCTGCAGCGAGTCGATCACGCGCAGCACCTCGTCGAAGTTGCGACCCGTCGTCATCGGATAGACGAGGATCAGCTTGATCTTCTTGTCCGGCCCGATCACGAAGACGTTGCGCACCGTCTGGTTCTCGGCGGGCGTCCGCAGTGTCGGGTCGCCGGCGACGTCGGATGTGAGCATCCCGTACGCCTTCGACACGGCGAAATCCGCGTCGCCGATGATCGGATAGTTGGGCGCAGTGCCCTGCGTTTCCTCGATGTCCTTCGCCCACTTCTCGTGGTTGTCCGTCGGGTCGACCGAGAGGCCGATGATCTTCACGTTCCGCTTGTCGAACTCGGGCTTGACTCTCGCCATGTAGCCGAGCTCGGTCGTGCACACCGGCGTGAAGTCGCGCGGGTGCGAGAACAGGACCGCCCACGAGTCGCCGATCCAGTCGTGAAAGCGGATCTTTCCTTCGGTGGTCTCGGCCTCGAAGTCCGGAGCCGTATCCCCAAGCTGCAACGCCATGTGCCCTCCCCAAGTCAGACTTTCCAAATTGAAGTATTTAGCGTAGCTTCGATCCTATGGGCAAGGGCGAGGCATTTCAGGCTCTACACGCCGGCGAGCCGTTCGTCATCCCGAACCCGTGGGACGCCGGCTCGGCGAAGGTGCTCGAGCAGCTCGGCTTCAAGGCGCTCGCGACGACGAGCTCCGGGTTCGCGTTCACGCTCGGGCGCCGTGACGGGGAAGTGACGCTCGACGAGGTGCTCTCGCACACGGCCGCGCTCGCCGCGGTCACGGAGCTGCCCGTCTCCGTCGACCTCGAGAACGGTTACGGCCCCGAGCCCGAGGACGCCGCCCGGGCGGTTGCCGGCGCGGGTGCTGCCGGCGCGGCGGGTGGGTCGATCGAGGACTTCGACCGGGGCGGTCGGATCTACGACATCGGCCACGCGACGGAGCGCGTCGCCGCGGCGGCCGAAGCGGCCGGCGAGCTCGTTCTGACCGCGCGCGCCGAGAACCACATCCGGGGCAATCCCGACCTCGACGACACGATCGCGCGGCTGCAGGCATTCGAGCTCGCCGGCGCCGACGTGCTCTACGCGCCCGGCCTGGCAACGACGGACGAGATCCACGCCGTCTGCAGCGCCGTGTCGAAGCCGGTGAACGTGCTCGCGCGCCCGAACCTCACGTTCGACGAGATCGTCGGAGCCGGCGCGCAGCGCGTCAGCGTCGGCGGCGCGTTGACATGGGTCGCCGCCGCAGCGCTCGTGTCGGCGGCCGAAGGCATCCGCGACCGCGGCGACTTCACCGGGCTCGCCGAAGGCGGCAAGATCCAGGAGTGGCTGTGACGTACGTCGCCGCACCCGAGCGCTACGACCGCATGCAGTACCGTCGCTGCGGGCGCAGCGGGCTCCGCCTTCCGACGATCTCTCTCGGCCTGTGGCAGAACTTCGGCGGCGAGCGGCCGCTGGAGAACAGCCGGGCGATCGTCCGCCGTGCGTTCGACCTCGGCATCACGCACATCGACCTCGCGAACAACTACGGGCCTCCGTACGGCTCGGCCGAGGAGACGTTCGGCCGCATCATGCGCGACGACCTTCGCCCGTACCGCGACGAGCTCGTCGTCTCGACGAAGGCCGGCTACGACATGTGGCCGGGCCCGTACGGCGAGTGGGGCTCGCGCAAGTACCTGCTCGCGAGCCTCGACCAGAGCCTGCACCGGATGGGGCTCGAATACGTCGACATCTTCTATTCGCACCGGTTCGATCCGGACACGCCGCTCGAGGAGACGATGGGTGCGCTCGACACGGCGGTGCGCCACGGGAAGGCGCTGTATGCGGGGATCTCGTCGTACGACGCGGGCCAGACGGCAGAAGCGGCGCGCATCCTGCGCGACCTCGGAACGCCCCTGCTGATCCATCAGCCGTCCTACTCGATGCTGAACCGCTGGATCGAGCCGGAGGTGCTCGACACGCTCGAGGACGAAGGCGTCGGCTGCATCGTCTTCTCACCGCTCGCGCAGGGCATGCTCAGCGACAAGTATCTGAACGGAATCCCCGCAGGATCGCGCGCAAGTCGCCACGGCTCGCTCTCGCCGAACCTGATCGAGGAGGCGCTGCAGAAGATCCGCGGGCTGAACGAGATCGCGCAGCGGCGGGGGCAATCGCTCGCGCAGATGGCGCTCGCGTGGACGCTGCGGGATCCGCGCGTGACGTCGACGCTCGTCGGTGTCAGCAGCGTGGAGCAGCTCGAGGCGAATGTCGCGACGCTCGACAACCTCCAGCTGAGCGACGACGAGCTGGCCGAGATCGATCGCTACGCCACCGACGCCGGCATCAACCTCTGGGCATAGCCGGCGTCCGACCGGTCACGCCGTGAGCGCTGCGGCAAGCTCGTCGCGCGAACGGATCCCGAGCTTCCGGTAGACGTGGCGCAGGTGCGAGCTCGGCCGACGCCGTCTCCGCCCATGTACCCGCACCGAGACGGTCGAATGCCTCGTACGCCGCGCGGAGGTGCTCGCGCGCGCGTACGCGTTGTCGCGCACGGCGCAGCCGGGCTCCGTAGACCAGCTGCGTGCGCGCCGTCTCGAACACGTCGGGCGTGCGCGCATGCAGCTCGAGCGCCGCGTCGAAGCACGCCTCGAGCTCGTCGTCGCCGGCGAGCAGCCCGCGGCAGCGCCATGCACGCGCGAGGGCCCAGGGCTGGCCCTTCGCCTCGGCGGCTCGCACGTACGCGGCGGCCTCGTGCTCCGCCTCCTCGCGGCGGCCCAGGCGAAGGTATGCCTCCACGAGCTCCGGCGCCGGCGCGATGTCGACGTCTGCAAACCCGAGCGCGTCCATCCGCGCGCGCTGCGCGCCGTACGCCTCGATCGCCTCCTCGGGCCTTCCGAGGGCCAGCGCGAGATCGCCCAGCGCCTGTTCCGCCCACACTGCGTAGAGGCCCAGGCCGAGCTCCGCGCAGCGGCGCCTCGCGTCGTCGGCGTGCGCGCGGCAGGACTGCTCCCGACCCTGCCGCGCCTCCAACCAGGCGAGACCTGCAAGCGAAGCGGCGAGCTCGACAAACTGACCCGTCTCCTGCGAGAGACGAATCGCCTCCTCGTAGCTGGCCTGCGCCGGAAGCCACGCGTCCGTCGTGGCCTGATCGCGGGCAAGCACGTGCAGCATCCCAGGCAGGACACCGAGCGCGGCCCGAGTGCGCGCCTCGTCGAACGCGCGACCGAGCAGGTGACGGCCCGTCTCGGCCTCGCGCAACCACAGCGGTCCCCATCCCGCCCACGCCAGCAGCCATGGATCGTCGCGCAGCTCGTCAGAACGCTCGAGGATCTCGACCGCGCGACGCGCGGCAGCGATGCCCGCATGTCCGTCGCCGACTGCGACCGAGGCGACCGCGAACGCCATCTGCGAGAGGAACTCGGTCCGGGCCGAGGCGGCCGCGTGCGCCAGTTCGACCGCCCGCTGCGCCGCTGCCATCATGGCTGCGGCGTCGCCCGAGTAGAAGCTCGCGCGTACGGCGTGCGCGTACCTGACGACGGCGTCCTCAGGTTCCTGCGCCTGCTCGGCTGCGTCGACCAAGAGCCGGTAGCCGTCCTCGACCGGGCCGCGCCGCATCGCGACTTGTCCGCGGAGATACGTCGCGTCAGGCCCGCTGGCCTCGGCCAACAGTCGCAGCGTTCGTTCGGAATCCCCGGCCAGCCATGCTGCGTCGGCTGCGGCGACGATCAGCCCGGCTCGCTCCTGCTCTGACGGCGACAAACGGGCCGCATGGCGCGGCGATCGACGTCCCGGTCTGGCAGCGCGGCAGCGAGCGCGGCGTGAACGTCTCGCCGCTCCCCCGCACCCGCCTCCGCATAGACCGCGGAGCGCGCGAGCGGATGACGGAAGTCCACGCGGCCTCCCTCGACGGAGACGAGCTCGTGCTCGACCGCGGCGTCGAGTGCGGCGAGGTCGAGGCCGAGTGAAGCGGCGGCGCGCGACAGGACGGCGAGGTCGTCGGACGTCCCGGCGGCAGCGAGCAGCAACAGACGTCTTGTGTCCTCGGGCAGCTCGTCGTAGCGGCGCCGGAACGCGGCCGAGATGCTCGTGGAAATCGGTACAGGCCCACCCGTCGGCAACTCCGCAACGCGATCGGCCTGGGCCGCCAGCTCGAGCAGGGCGAGCGGATTGCCTGCCGTCGTCGCGTACAGACGATCGGCCACGTCGCCGGTCACCTGGTGCGCCGCCAGGAGCTGAGTCGCCTCGCCGCGGGCGAGCCCCGCAACACGGAGCACGCGGAGGTCACTGCCGTCCACGAGCGACGGCTCGCCTTCACGCACTGCGAGCACGACGGCGATCGGATCGGCGAGCAAACGCCGCGCAGCGAACAGGAGCGCCTCGGAGCTCGAGCCGTCGAGCCGGTGCGCGTCGTCGATGAGCAGCAGGAGCGGTTGCTCCTCCGCACGAGCCGAGAGCAGGCTCAGGGTCGCGGCGCCGACGGCGAAGCGGTCCTGCGCACTCGGGGGCGCGAGCGCGAGCGCGCTCGCGAGAGCCGCGGCCTGCGGCCGCGGAATCGAATCGAGCGCGGCGAGCGCCGGCCGTAGCAGCTCGGCCAGTCCCGCGAAGGGAATCTCCGCCTCCGCCTCGCCAGCCGTTCGGATTCGCGGCCCAGCAGCATGCAGTCGATCTTGACACCCGCCTCCCCTGATGCGAACGACTCCGGCGCTGCGAAGAACTAGGTGGCCTCACGGAAGCGATCGCGCCTCCGACGACCGTAGGTTCGAGCGATCCAACCGAAGGAGGCCGTGAAATGGCTGCAGTCGAAGAGCCCGTCGCCATCGACGGGGAGAAGCTGGAGCAGTTCGTGTTCCGCGCAGTGGACGAGGTCGGCGCGACGCTGAACTCGGCGCTCGTGGTGATGGGCGACAAGCTCGGTCTGTACAAGGCACTCGCCGGTGCCGGACCGCTGACGCCCATGGAACTCGCGCGCCGCACGGGCGTGGCGGAGCGCTACGTGCAGGAATGGCTGAACGCCCAGGCCGCCGGCGGCTACGTCGACTACGACGGCGCGACCGGCACGTACACCCTCCCGCCGGAGCAGGCGATCGCGCTCGCGGACGAGAGCAGCCCGGCGTTTCTGCCCGGCTTCTTCCAGGTCGCCCTCGGCAGCGTGATCGACTCGCCGCGCGTGACCGAGGCCGCCCGCAGCGGTGACGGCGTCGGGTGGCACGAGCACAACCACGACGTCTTCGAGGGGATCGAGCGCTTCTTCCGTCCCGGCTACAACGCGAACGTCGTCCCGTCGTGGCTGCCGGCACTCGACGGCGTCGTCGAGAAGCTCGAGCGCGGCGCGTCGGTCGCGGACATCGGCTGCGGCCACGGCTCGTCGACGATCCTGATGGCCCAGGCGTTCCCGAAGTCGACGTTCTTCGGCTCGGACATCCACGAGGGCTCGATCGAGACGGCACGCAAGCGTGCCGAGGAGGCGGGCGTCGCCGACCGCGTGACGTTCGAGGCGTCTCCGGCGTCCAGGTACTCGGGGCGCAAGTACGACCTCGTGACGACGTTCGACGCCCTGCACGACATGGGCGATCCCGTCGGCGCGGCGCGGCACGTGCGCGAGACACTCGCGGACGACGGCACGTGGATGATCGTCGAGCCGATGGCGGGTGACCGCGTCGAGGACAACCTCAACCCCGTCGGCCGCGCCTACTACGGGTTCTCGACGTTCCTCTGCACGCCCGGCTCGCTCTCGCAGGAGGTCGGTCTCGCGCTCGGCGCGCAGGCCGGGCCGGCGCGCATCAAGGACGTCGTCTCGGCCGGCGGCTTCACGCAGTTCCGCATCGCCGCACAGACGCCCTTCAACCTGGTGTACGAAGCGCGTCCTTGAGCAATACGATCGACCGGGTGGGCCGGAGCGACACCGGAACGACCGCTCGAGAGCCCGACGAGACCGGCGTCGCCGTTCGCGACGGCGTCCGGCTCCACTGGGAGAGCTACGGCAAGGGGGAGCCCGCGGGCCTGCTCCTGCCCACCTGGTCGATCTACCACTCGCGGCACTGGAAGCTGGAGATCCCGTACCTCGCCCGGCATTTCCGCGTGGTCACGTTCGACGGACGCGGCAACGGGCTCTCTGATCGCCCGACCGAGTCGGAGGCGTACGACGCAATCGAGTTCGCCGACGACGCCGCCGCCGTCCTCGACGAGGTGGGCGTCGACGCTGCCGTCATCGCGGGCGTCTCGCTCGGCGCGCTCTACGGGCTCCATTTCGCCACGCGCCACCCGGAGCGTGCGGTCGGCGCGTTGCTGATCGCCCCGACGATCGGGTTCATTCCGCCCGACATCGAGCGCCCCGGCCTGGTCTGGGATGAGGAGCTAGAGACCTACGAGGGCTGGGCGAAATACAACCGGTACTACTGGCTCAGCAACTGGGAGGACTTCCTCGAGTTCTTCATGGGCCAGATCTTCTCGGAGCCGCACTCGACGAAGCAGATCGAGGACGGCATCGCCTTCGGCCTCGACACGACACCCGACGTCATCGTCGCCGCGCAGGGCTCGTCCTCGAATCTCGTCGACCGTGAGACCGCGGAACGCCTGCTGCGCAGCGTGCGCTGCCCGGTCGTCGTCGCACACGGGACAGGCGACCGCATCATCCCGTTCGAGCGCGGCGCAAACGTGGCCGCGCTCACCGGTGGTGACTTCATCGAGTTTCGCGGGTCGGGGCACGCGCTGCAGGCGCGCGAGCCGGTGCAGATCAACCTGCTTCTCCGGGAGCTCGCCGAACGCGCGGGCGGGCGGCCGCCGCGGCGGCGGACGTGGACCCGTTCGCTGTCGCGCACGAAGCGGGCGCTGGTGCTCTCGTCCCCGATCGGCCTCGGCCATGCCTGGCGCGACGTCGCGATCGCCGACGCGTTGCGCCGTCGCGTACCAGGCCTCGAAGTCCACTGGCTGGCGCAGCATCCGGTGACGACCGTGCTCGAGGCGCGCGGCGAGACGATCCACCCCGCGAGCCGGGAGACGGCCGCCGAGTCCGACCACATCGACCGCGACGCCGGCGAGCACGACCTGCACGCGTTCCAGGCGATCCGGCGCCTGGACGAGATCCTGTGCGCAAACTTCATGCTCTTCCACGACCTCGTGCGCGACGAGCACTACGACCTCTGGATCGGGGACGAGGCCTGGGAGCTCGACTACTACCTGCACGAGAACCCCGAGCTGAAGACGTCGCCGTACGTCTGGCTCAGCGACTTCGTCGGCTTCTTGCCGATGCCGTCGGGCGGCGAGCACGAGGCGTACCTGACGGCCGACTACAACGCCGAGATGATCGAGCACATCGCGCGCCGTCCCCGCGTGCGCGACCTCTCCCTGTTCGTGGGCGAGCCGGACGACATCGTCCCGGACACGTTCGGACCGGGGCTCCCGGCGATCCGCGACTGGACGGAGCGGCACTTCGACTTCACCGGCTACATCCCGGGCTTCGATCCGGCGGCGCTCGGGGACCGGGCGGCCCTGCGGCGCGAGCTCGGCTACGACGACGAGCCGTTCTGCATCGTCTCCGTCGGCGGCTCGGGCGTCGGCGCGCCGCTGCTGCACCGCGTCGTCGAGTGCCTGCCGCCCGAGCTGCGCACGATCGTCGTCACGGGGCCGCGCATCGACCCCGCCGGCGTGCCGCGTCGCGACAACGTCGAGGTGCGCGGGTACGTGCACGAGCTCTATCGTCACCTCGCCGCGTGCGACGTCGCCGTCGTGCAGGGCGGCCTGACGACGACGATGGAGCTCGTCGCCGCGCGGCGTCCCTTCCTCTCGATCCCGCTGTCGAGTCACTTCGAGCAGCGCTACCACGTGCGGCGGCGTCTCGACCGCTACGGCGCGACGAGCTGGCTCGACTACAGCGAGCTCACGCCGGAGACGCTCGAAGCGAAGCTCGCAGAGCTCCGCACGGCGACTCCGTCCTACCGCCAGGTGGACGGCAGAGGCGCGGACCGAGCGGCAGAGCTCATGGCGACGCTGCTCTAGCGGCGGCCTCACGGGCGCGCTCGTGTGCCTCGTCGGGAGCTGCGCCGTCGGCGAGCGCCACGAGGAAGGCGGCGGCGAACGCATCGCCCGCGCCGAACGGCGATGTGCGCTCGACGCCGTAGTCGTCTTTCAGGCAGACGAGCTCGTACCGGTCGTCGAGGCCGGAGACGACCCGCGCCTCCGCCTCCGTCGCGAAGACGACGCGCGCGTCGAAGTCCGCGCGTGCGAGACGCGGCGACGCGAGGTCGACGGCCGTCCAGGCGCCTTCGAACGCCGCGAGCGCTGCCAGCGCGGCCTCCCGAGAGCCGTCCTGGAAGAGCGCGAAGCCGGAGACGAGCAGAGCGTCGCCCCGGAGCGGCGACGGGATGTCCCCGGGCGAGAGGCGCGCATTCGCCCCGCGATCGGCCATGACGGCGTCGGCGAGCGCAACCGCGGTTCCCGTGGGGAGGTCGGCGTCACGGGCGAGGCGCGCCTCGACACCGCGGCCCTCGAGCATCGCGACGACGAGATCCCCGGCTGCGTCGCTGCCGACGCGACCGACGACTTGCGCCTCAGCGCCGAGCTCGCGGGCGACGAGCGCGGCGTTCACCGCCGAGCCGCCCGCACGCAGCTGCACGCCGCCGTGCGCGCGCTCGCCGCGCTCGGGCAGACGTTCGGCCACGACGTCGACCATGACGTTGCCGACGGTGACGAGCTTCACGCCGAGCGGATTTTTTGTACGACCGGCGACTTCGACAGCGTCTCGGTACGTTGCGGCGCGAGCGCTGTGGCGAATGTGTCGACGATCTCGCGGCCCTCGCGGTACGCGGTCGCAGCCTCGTCGTCGCGGCCGACCTCGTACGCGACGCCGCCGAGCGCGGCGCGCGCGTTCCAGCGCGCATAGGGACTGACGATGCGATCCGCGATCTGGACGGCCGAGCGCAATGCGGCGAACCCGTCGTCGTTGCGACCCAGGCGAACCAGCGCCTGGCCGAGCGTCGACAGCGAGCGCGCCTCGTACTTGAACCGTCGCGTGCGCCGTGCGACGTCGACGGCCCGCTGCGCCCATTCGGCCGCGACATCGGGATCCTCGGCTTCGAGCGCGATCTCCGCGCGCGCCGAAAGAAGCCGGCCCGCGATCAGCCACCTCGTCCACCCCGTGGCGTGCTCGGCCGCAGCCCAGCGCTCCGGCCAGTCCGCCTGGGCCGTGCCGACGTCGCCGGCGAGGAGGTCCGTCTGGATCAGGTCGGAGCCGGCGAACTGCTTCGGCATGCCGAACGGCATGCCGACCGAGAGCTCGAGCGCCTCCTCGCTGCGCGCCCGCGCTTCGGCAAGGTCGTACACCTCGCGGTAGGCGATGGACGAGTAGTTGAGCACGACGCGCCGCGGCCCTCCGAGCTCCTTCTGCAACTCGAAGAGCTCGTCCCAGATCGGAATCGCCTCCTCGTGACGGCCGAGCCCGGCGAGGGCGAGCGCTTCGAGGCCCTCTCCTCGCAGGACCGCCTCCGGACTGTGCACGTCGCGGGCAATCGAGCGCGTCCGGTGCGAGAGGGCAAGCGAACGCTCGTACTCGCCGCGCCACGCGAGCGTGTTTGCGTGCAGGTGCAGCATGTGCGTGAGCTCGAACGGCCGCGTCCCGGGCACCCAGACCTCGAGCGCGCGATCGCCGAGCTCGAGCGCGCGATCGAGGTCACCGTCCTCGCCGCGCATGGCGAGGCCCTCGCTGTGCGCTGCCATCGCCGCGGCGAGCCCGGCGTCGTCTCCGAGCTCACGGGCGAGCGCCACTGCCTCGGTGGCCGTCTCGATCTCTTCGGCGTCGTGTTCGGTCCACAGATACGCGAGCGCGAGTCCGACCAGCGCGTCGAGCTTCTCCTTGCCACTCAGCTCGGAAACGAGCGTGCTGAGCTCCTCGACCGCCGCCGCGTATTCATCCAGCTCGACGAGGGCGAGCCCGCGCTGCAGCCGGATCCTGCGACGGAGCTCCGCGTCGTCAGCAAGCTCGTATGCGCGTGTGTACAGGTCGATCACGGCGCCGCGCGCCCAGCTGCGGCGCGCGCGATCGGCTGCATCCAGTAGATGCGGGATCGCACGGCTCGGCTCACCCGCCTCGCGCCAGTGATATGCAAGGATCGTCGATAGCGCGTCGCTGACCATGGTCTCCTCGATGTTGCGCGCGACCGCGGCGTGCAGCTCGCGGCGAGTCGCGCGCGGGACGGTCGAGTACGCGACCTCGCGAATGAGCATGTGCTTGAACGTGTACTGCGCGTCGCCGGCGAGCTGGCTGGCCGGATCGCGCCTGACGAAGTCGCGCGCCTCGAGCGTCTGCAGCGCCTCGTCGACATCGACCTCCGAACCGATGCTGTTCAGGACGCCGCGC
Source organism: Actinobacteria bacterium 13_1_20CM_4_69_9 (assembly GCA_001920085.1). Lineage (GTDB taxonomy): Bacteria > Actinomycetota > Thermoleophilia > Gaiellales > Gaiellaceae > 3-1-20CM-4-69-9. Next base: position 2,392 of record MNJC01000050.1, on the reverse strand, counting down.
CAGAACGTGCGGCCGATCACCGCCGCGGGGAGCAGCGCGTCGCGTGCATGCTGCGGCAGCGCATCGATGCGGGCGGCGATCGCTTCCCGGACGGTCACCGGCAGCTCGTCGCTCGCGCCGAATTCGGCCACCGACGCCGCCAGCTCTTCGAGGAACAGGGGGTTCCCGCCCGCGACGTCGACGAGCCGGTCGGGATCGACTCCCACCGCGAGGTGATCTGCGAGCGCGCGCGCTGCGTCGTCCGTGAGCGGCTCGAGCGGGATCGTCGTCTGTGCCCCCAGCCCGGACCCCCACGACGGATGGGCGTCGAGAAGCTCCGGCCGCGCCGTCGCGAGCAGCGTCGCCGGCGCTTCGCGAACGAACTGGCCCAGGTACGTCAGCAGCTCGAGCTCGCTGCCGTCGGCCCAGTGAATGTCTTCGAACAGGAACAGGGTCGCCTGCTCCAGCGACATGCACTCGACGAAACGGCGCGCAGCGAAGAAGAGAAGCCGCCCGTCGCGCACCTCGTCGTCCCCCATCCCGAGGAGCAGCAGCAGGAAGCGCAGCGTGTCCGTGCGCTCCTCGTCCGGGAGAAGTGTCTCGACTCTCGCCTCGAGTTTCGAACGCGCAACTCCGGGCGTATCCGAGCCGAGGATCCCCGCGGAGTCGCGAACGAGCCGGGCGAACGCCTGGTAGCCGCTGCGCTCTTCGTACGGCAGGCAACGCCCGCGGACGACGCGCCCATCGCCGGCGGCGATGAAGGTGGCGAACTCGCGAGAGAGCCGCGACTTGCCGATCCCGGGCGGCCCGACGAGCGTGACGAGATGCGGGCGCCGCTCGTCGATAGCCCGGCTCCAGAGGGACTGCAGCAGCTCGAGCTCGCGGTCGCGGCCAATCAGCGGCGCCGCGCCGAGCGGCCGCTCTGCGGGCCCCGTCACCGGCTCGACGGCGAGCCAGGCCTCGACCGGGTCTGCCTTGCCCTTTGCGTCCACGGCATCGAGCGGCTCGTAGCGAATCGCCTGTCGTGTCGCGCGATACGTCTCTGCGCCGACCACGACACGTCCGGTCGGCGCTGCGTTCTGAAGGCGGGCTGCGGTATTCACGACGTCGCCGGTTGCGAGCGCCTGGCCGCTCCGCGCTTGCTCAACCGACACGATCGCATCACCGGTGTTGACCGCCGCGCGCGCGGCGAGGTCGCGCCGCGCGATCGCCTCGAGCACGCGGAGCCCCGCGCGGACAGCACGTTCGGCGTCGTCCCCGTGCGCCGTCGGCGCGCCGAAGACCGCCATGACGGCGTCGCCGATGAACTTCTCGACGACCCCGCCGTACTGCTCGATGCACTCCTTCGCTTCACGGTGGTAGGCGTGCAGCACGTCGCGGACGTCTTCAGGATCGGCCTTGTCCGCGCGCGCCGTCGAGTCGACGAGGTCGACGAACAGAACCGAGACGAGCTTGCGCTCCTCCTGCCGCGGAGCCGACTCTGCGAGCGGCGCGCCGCAGTTGCTGCAGAAGCGGGCGCCGACGGCGTTGGCCTCGCCGCAACTCCCGCAGTGGACCTCGACGGCGGTCATCTCGGCCCAAGTCTTGCGGACGCACCGTAAGGGTTCAAACTGGGACGGTGGAGCGGCGGCTGCTGTGGCTGAACGTCGGCGCCAAGGCGCTCCTCGTCGCCATGTTGCTCTTTTCGGTGACGTCCGACCTCGAGCGCTTCAACGGGAAGGCGATGTTGGCGCGAGCTCTCACGTCCCCCCTCGCGGCGCTGATCGTGCCCGTCGTGTGGCAGTTGCGCGGCCGGCCGCGGCCCGCACTCGATCGACATCCTCGTCGTGCTGCCGTTCGTGATCGACACAGGCGGCAACGTGCGCCCCACTTCCTCAACTGAGCTCCCAGAGGATTTCCGTCGCCGCGCCGAATCCGACGGCGATCGACCACGCCGGTAGCTTGCCGAGGCTCGTTCGCTGCAACGCCAGCGCGAAGCTCGGGTCGTCCGGGCTGCAGCTGACGTACGAGGACACGATCGGCGACCTGGCGCTCGGAGGCGTGGGAACGCTGCTCGGCGCAACGCTCGTGGCGGCTGCTTTCAGACCAGGCGTCGTTCGAGGAAGCGCGCCAGCCTCGTAAGCGGGAAGGAGATGCAGAAGAACACCGCGAGCAGCGCCGTGTAGATCGCAAACGCGTGGGAGTTCGCTCCCGCCTCGAACTGCAGCCGTTCGATCGAGCGCTGTCCTGTCGCGAGCAGCTCTGTGACGCCGATCAGCGAGGCGATGGTCGTGTTCTGGATGATGTTCGCGATCAAGCTCACCAGCGGCGGGAGCAAACGGCGGAGCGCCTGCGGGAGGATCACGAACAGGTGCCGGCCGACCCAGCCGAAGCCAAGCGCGGCGGCGGCCTCGTGCTGCTCGCGCGGGATCGA
>MNJC01000016.1 GCA_001920085.1 Actinobacteria bacterium 13_1_20CM_4_69_9 | reverse complement strand
ACGTGCTGGCAACACCGCGCTGCCTTGAATCGAGGCATGACCTACCCAGCGCGAACACCGGCCCGTCGGATTCGGACTCGCAATCTCCGTGACGTCGGCCTGTTGGTTGCCATCGCGGCGATCGCCGCGGCCCTCGGCTACCAGTTGCGGGCGTCCTCGTCCGCGACAGACGCATCGTCCATCGACGTCCTTCGCCGTGAGCACCGTGGTGCGCTTGGCGAGGCCGTGCCCAGCACGGTGTGGCCGGCACATGGCCAAGCCGCGTTCGTCCAAACAGGACAGTCGCAGGTCCAAGCCGGCCCGAACCAGCACGCGGCTCCAATCGCCAGCGTCGCGAAGGTGATGACCGCCTATCTCGTGCTCCGTGACCACCCGCTACGGCCCGGCGAGGGCGGCCCGACGATCACGCTCACCGAAGCCGATGTCGCCGACACCGACCGCCGGCGCCGACAGCAGGAGTCGGTCATGTTCATCGCCGCCGGAGAGCGATTGACCGAACTGCAGGCGCTGCAGGCGCTGCTGCTGCCGTCGGCGAACAACATCGCCGCGGTTCTGGCGCGATGGGACGCCGGCTCGGCGGACCGGTTCATCGCCCGGATGACTGCCGCCGCACGGTCGCTGGGCATGACCCACACCCGTTACACCGATCCGAGCGGCTTCGACGACGAAACCGTGTCGACTGCCGCCGACCAGGTGCGTCTTGTCGACCGGGCCATGCGCCTGCCGGTGTTCGCGAGCATCGTCGACACACCGAGCGTGACGCTGCCCGTCGCCGGCACCGTGCACAACACCAACACATTTGGGCCAGCCCGGCCACGACAAGATCGCGGCGGGTCTCCTGGCCGCTGACGTCATGGTCGACCGCATCGCCGGTCATCGGGCTCTGCCGGATCTACGGGAACGGACCCTCGCCCCAGGAACTGCGCCCCGAAGTCATCGATGACGGCTGCGCGCTCGACATAGAGCCGGCGCCATCACGACTCCTCTCTCTGGGGTATGAAACTCTCGTCTTCGCCGCTGTCGCTCGACGAGGCGTAGGCAGCCTCGCGTACGGCGTCGTCTGATTCGAGGCTTGCACCGAGCGCTCCGCCGACGGTTGCGAGCGAGGCGGTGAACCAGGCGAGCGTGACGTAGTCGCCTACCCCGACGGCGTGCCCGAGCCCCGAGGCGAGGACGTTCGGACCGAGCAACAGCTCGGCGGACGCGAAGATGAGCAGGAAGAGCGTGATGTAGAGGGTGCCGATGCCGATCACGACGGTCGCGACGGTCGCGAAGTTGAACAGGATCACCTGGTCGCGCAGACGCCGATCGGGCGGTCGTTCCCAGAGCCCGTGCGCCGCGATCAGCGCCGCGCTCGTGAACAGGATCGACGCGACGCACACGACGGCAAGGCGGGCGGAGCCGATCGCTGCAGAGATCCGCCAGATGTCCGAGTTGACTACGCCGTACGCACCGGCCGCGACCGCGGCGACGAGCGCCCGATAGAGCCGCGCCGCGAGTCGCCACGGACGGTTCGCCCGGACCATCCCGAGCAGCAGGCGAAGGTGGCTGAAGAGGACAGCCGGGACGAAGAGGAGTCGCAGCGCTCCCGGCCGAGCCGCCATCTCCGTCGCGAGTTCTTGGAGCACGTCGCGTCCCCACTGCCGTCGCATCCCCGCGAGCGGGCCGCCGTTGCTCCCTTCGCTCGCGCCGTTGCCGGCAAGCTCGCGGACGAGCGCGAGGAGCGTCCGGCGCAGGCGTTGCGTGAGATGCACTGCGCCGAGGGCCGGCAGCGAGACGACGGCGATGCCGTGAGTCGGGCTGACCTGGCGGGAGACCGGCCGTCGCCCGACGCGCAAGGGCAGGTCGGTGACGACGACGGCGAGATCCCAGTTCTCGTCCAGCAGCTTCTGCCGCGCCGCGTCGACGATCTCGGTCGTCAGCGCCGGCGGAACGACGAGGCGGTCGACCCTGAGCTCGGTCCGCCAGTCGACTCCGGTGTCGAGGGCGACGAGGTCGTCGGCGAGCTCGGCGACGACCTTCGCGCTGACGTCGCGCGCGAGCCCCGGCGCCACGACCACTCCGAGAACGACCGCGGGCTGCGCGGTCGCGGAGTCCTCGTCCGCGACCGGAGCATCGTCAGCGGCGTACCGGCTCGGCGCCGATCTCGCGCTCGTGCTCTCGCTCATCGGACTCGGCGGCCATGCCCGTCTCGACGTCGAAGTGCAGTTCGCCGTCCAAAGCGCCGACGGTAACACGATCGTTGGGCTGAACCCTGTCCGAGAGCACCATTCGCGAGAGCTCGTTCTCGACCAAGCGTTGAATCGTCCGGCGCAGCGGGCGTGCGCCGAACTCGGGATCGAACCCCTCGCGCGCGAGGAGCTCGACCGCCTCGTCGCTGAACGAGACTTCGATTCCCTGCGCCCGCATGCGCCGCACCAGCCGGTCGAGCAGCAGCCGCGTGATCTCGACCAGCTGCTCCTTGGTGAGCGCCCGGAAGACGATGATCTCGTCGATCCGGTTGATGAACTCCGGGCGGAAGCTCCCGCGCAGGACGCCCATCAGCTCCTCCTTCAGCTGCTCGAATGACTCGCCGCGACGGGCGTAATCCTGGATCCGGTCGGCGCCGAGGTTCGAGGTCATGATCACGACGGTGTTCTTGAAGTCGACCGTTCGCCCCTGGGCGTCGGTCAGGCGGCCGTCGTCCAGGATCTGGAGCAGGATGTTGAAGACATCCGTGTGGGCCTTCTCGATCTCGTCGAAGAGCAGCACCGAGTACGGCCGTCGCCGAACCTGTTCGGTCAGCTGTCCTGCCTCTTCGTAGCCGACGTAGCCGGGCGGCGCGCCGACGAGACGCGAGACCGTGTGCCGCTCCTGGAACTCGCTCATGTCGAAGCGGACCATCAAGTTCTCGTCGCCGAACAGCGCCTCGGCGAGCGCGCGGGCAAGCTCGGTCTTGCCGACGCCCGTCGGCCCGAGGAAGAGGAAGCTGCCGACCGGTCGACTCGGGTCGCCGAGACCCGCGCGCGAGCGCCGGACCGCCTCCGCGACCGCGGAGACCGCCTCTTCCTGTCCAACGATCCGGCCGTGCAACTCCTCTTCGAGCTTCATCAGCCGCTGGCGCTCCTCGGTCGTCAGCTGTGAGACGGGGATTCCGGTCGCCCTCGAGACGACCTCGGCGATGTCTTCGGGCGTGACCTCTGCGGCCCGCTGCCGGCCGGTTCGGCGCTCCTCGAGCTCGTGCCGCCGCGACTCGACCTGCTCTTTGACCTCGCTCGCGCGTTCGTAGTCCTCGGCCGCCGTCGCCTGGTCGCGCTCACGTGTCAGTCGGCGCAGGTCCTCTTCGAGCGACCTCGTGTCGCCGTCCTTCGTCTTCGTGCGCAAACGGACGCGCGCGCTCGCCTGGTCGATCAGGTCGATCGCCTTGTCGGGCAGGAAGCGATCGCGGATGTAGCGGTCCGAAAGCTCGGCCGCAGCCACGATTGCCTCGTCGGAGATCCGCACGCGGTGGAAGGCCTCGTAGCGATCCTTGAGGCCGTGGAGGATGTCGATCGTCTCCTCGACCGTCGGCTCGCGGACGAGCACCGGCTGGAAGCGGCGCTCGAGCGCCGGGTCCTTCTCGATGTTCTTGCGGTACTCATCCAGTGTCGTTGCGCCGATCACGTGCAGCTCGCCGCGGGCGAGTGCGGGCTTGAGCATGTTCGAGGCGTCCATCGCCCCCTCGGCGGCGCCCGCGCCAACGACGGTGTGCACCTCGTCGATGAACACGATCAGCTCCTCGGACGCGCCCCGGATCTCGTCGATCACGGTCTTGAGCCGCTCCTCGAACTCCCCGCGGTATTTCGTCCCGGCGATCATCCCGGCCAAGTCGAGCTCGATGATGCGCCGGTCGGCAAGCGTCTCGGGAACCTCGTCGTTGACGATGCGCTGCGCGATCCCCTCGACGATCGCGGTCTTGCCCACGCCCGGCTCGCCGAGCAAGGCCGGGTTGTTCTTGGTGCGGCGGGAGAGGATCTCGATCGCCTGGTCGATCTCGTCCGCGCGGCCGATGACTGGGTCGAGCTTGCCCTCACGCGCTTCCTGCGTGAGGTCGCGTCCGTACTCGTCGAGTCTTGGAGTGCGGCTCCTCTCCCGCGCGCCGCCCGTGGGCTCGACACCGCGGATGACGCCGCCCCTCAGCTTCGTGTGCGAGGCGCCGAAGCGCTCGAGCAGCCGTCCGGCCTCGCTCTCGTTGTCGCGTGCGAGCGCAAGCAGCACGTGCTCGGGCCCCACGTACGAGGCCCCGAGCTCGCGCGACTCGTCGTAGGCAGCGAGCAAGGCCGCCTTCGCGTCAGGCGAGAGCGACGGGGCAACATCGGTCCGCTCCGCCGTGTCGGCCTCCTCCTCCAGCTGGGCCGCGATCGCGTCCGGATCGGCGTCGATCTCACGGAGCACATGGCGAACGACGTCGTCGCTGAGGGCCGCGTGCAAGAGGTGGTCGGTGTCGAGGTCGAGGCTTCCCCACTCGAGCGCTGTCTGCGCCGCCCGCTGCAGCAGCTCGCGCGTCGCGTCGCTGAAGAACTGGGTGACGTCGACCCGCTCGACCTGCCGGGTGGGCGCGGCGACGCGCCCGGCTGGCCGTCCCTGGTCGAAGACGTCGGAGAAGAACTCGTCGAAGAGGCTGCGGCCACCGAGGCGGTTCGACATCCGCTCCTCAGCCAGATCGAGCTCGCAGAGGTATTCCGTTTCCTGCGTCCCGTCCGGGCGAAGCCGGACCCGGGACGCGACTGCCGGTCGCCCGTGACGTTGGCAAAGGTGCTCGACGGCCATCTCAACCCCCTGTCGTTAGGTCGGTGATCTGGGTGCACACGAGGCGACCGGTATGGTCAGCGCCCTCGCCTCACTTCGACTTGATCTCGATCTGCTGACGCTGCGAGCGCTCCGACTTCGGGACGCGGATCGTGAGGACTCCCTGGTCGAGGCTCGCCTCGATCTTCGAGGCGTCGACCTGCTCCGGAAGTCTGACGCGGTACTCGAAGCGCCCGGTACGGCGCGTTCGTCGCCGCAATGCGCCCCTGCGCTCCTTCTCCTTGATCTCGCCCGTGATCGAGAGCTCGTTGCCGACCACCTCGATGTTCACGTCCTCGCGCTTGACCCCCGGAACCTCCGCCTCGAGGACGTAGGCGTCGTCTTGCTCCTCGATGTCCACCAGCGGCGCCCAGCCGGCTCCTTCGGTCAGCAGAGGCGACGGCCAGGCCCCGCCGATTGTCTGCTCGAGCATCCGGCGCATGCGCTGCGTCACCTGCTCGAGCTCGCTGAAGGGCTCCCACCGGTCCGGCGAAGTCGACGGCCTACGTTCAGGAAGAACCTGCGACATCATGTACTCCCTTCATCTTTTGCTACTACAACCCGCACGACGCGAGTTTGGTCCGCGCCACTCGCGGCGGGCGACGATCCCGCTGCTCACTGTCTAGCCCGGTAGGCGGCGCACAAACTGTCGGATCTGCGACAGTCCCGGGATCAGTCCCTCGATCCCGCGCGCCGCGGTACGAAAGCCACGGGCGGATAGCCCGCGATTCGCTCCCTGGCTACGCGCGACGATGACAAAGGAGGACTTCGAGGGGCTGCCCGATGACGACCTCGGAGCGCTTCGAGCCTTCGCTACCCGGCGCACCTATTCGCCCGGGACAACGCTCTTTCGCCAGGGCGAGCGGCCGGATGCGCTCTTGGTCCTCGAGCGGGGCGAGGTAGAACTCGTCTACCAGACGCGCTCAGAGCGCCTCGTTGTGCAGATCCTGTACGCCGGCTCGAGCGTCGATCATCTGGCGATCCTTCTCGGCATCCCGTATCCCTACTCGGCCGTCACACTGAGCGAGGCCACCCTTCTCCGCCTTCGTCTCGACACGGTCGGCACGCTCGAGCAGCTCTTTCCCGAGATTGCCTTTCGCTGGCTCGGCCTGCTCGCCCACACGCTCGACCGTGCCCACCAGCGGTTACTGGAAATGGCGGGCAGATCAGCCCTAGAGCAAGTCAGCCACCTTCTCTTGCACGAGGCAGCCGAGCGCGAGGAGCCAGTGGTCGAGTTGACGCAGGAGGAGCTCGCCGCGACGCTCGCGCTGAGCCGACAAACGGTCTCGCGCGCCCTTCACGATCTAGCTCAGGACAACGTGATCAAGCAGGAGCGGCGCCGCATCCGCGTCCTCGATCTCGGGAAGCTGCGCGAACGTCTGCCGCGCTGAAGCTTCCGCCGGGACCGCTAGAGGTACGTTCTCGAGGTCGAGGCAATCCGCCGTCTCCTGACCCGCCCGGCAACGTTCATGCCCGAAGCTGGAGGTCAACGTCGAAAGAGGAGCGATCGACATGCTGAAGGTGCTCGCCTTCCTCACCAAGAGGAAAGGTCTCGAGACGCAGGAGCTGATCGATTACTACGAGAATCACCACGTTCCGTTCGTCTTGAGCCTCGTTTCGGCGACGCCGCTCGTCTATAAGCGCAATTACCTCGTGCGGGGCGACGAGTTCAATCGCGAGGACGAGGCAATCGACTTCGACGTCATCACCGAGCTGGTGTTCTCCGACCGAGCCGGGTTCGTCAAGTGGATCGAGGAACTCTCGGTCGAGGCGATCGCAGCGGACGAAGAACGGTTCCTCGATCGATCGCGGACGAAGGCGTATGTCATCGACGAGCGCGTGACAGCAGGCTGAGAACGGGCGCTATGGGGCCGGCGAGTCCTTCGAGGTGTCTCCCTTGCGTGCGCGCTGCTCAATCGGGTTGCCGGCCGCCGCAGTGACCGAGGTTCGAGCCGAACTCTCGCGCGTTTGCGACGGCCCGACGGCCACGCTCGACGAGTTGTAAGAGGTCGCGCAAGGAATTCATCCGGCGGTGCTGTCCCGCCGCGGCCTCGGTCCAGCATTGAAGACGCTCGCGCGTCGTGCGCCGATTCGGGTTGCACTCGACTTCCGTGTCACGCAGGACTCTCGGACGGCGTCGGGGTGGCCGGCTGCTACGCCGCCTCCGAAATGCTCACCAACACGGTCAAGCACGCGCAGGCGTCGGCGCGGAGTGTGAGGCTGTCGTCGCGGGTGCCTGAGCTGTTTTCCGGCGGTCGCATTGACGATGCCGTAGGCGCCGCCTCCGACGACGTTGGCCGCGGCGACGAGGGCGATGGGCCTGTTCAGTTTTTGGGAGAACATGATCGGAGTCCTTCTCGTGGAGCTACTGCGGTGGCCCGATTGCGAGGGTGATGCTCGCGGTCTGGCTCTGTCCGCTTGCGTCGGTGTAGGTGACGGTGACTTTGTCGCCGGGCTTGTGCGCGAGGATGATCGGCTCGATGTCGCTCGGGCCGCTCACCGCCCTTCCCGAGACCGCGGTAATCACATCGCCGGGCACGAGCCCCGCCGCTGCAGCGGGCCCGCCCGGGACGAGGCCGACGATGGTCGCGCCCTGGTCCGCGAAGGGCGGCCCGTTTCCGAGCTGCACGCCCATGAACGCCGTCGCGCCGATGTGCACCGTCGCCGACGATGTGCCCGAGACGATCTGCTTCGAGATCGTCGTTGCCTTCCCGATCGGGATTGCGTAGCCGTCGCTGGACCGTGATCGCCTTGTTCAGCCCGGTCACGGTGCCGCTCGAAGACACGAGCGTGCCCGTGCCGCCCGCATTGCCGACGGCTGTCACGTGCGCGCCGAGTTTGAGGTTCGAGGCGCTGCCGGTCTTCACCGTCTTCAGGTTCGAGGCTTTCTGCAGCTGCAGCACGGCGACGTCTGCGGTCGTGCTGTAGCCGACGACGCGCGCGGTGTAGGTGTGCGTCGTCTTCGGGACGACGACCCGAATCGTCGTCGCACCGGCGATCACGTGATTGTTGGTCAGGATCTCTCCGGACGACGTAAGCACAATGCCGGTGCCCGCCGCGGATGCATTCTGGTAGCCCAGGTTCGTGTTGACGACCACGACGCCTGTCCCGATCGGACGACTCGTCGCTCGCGTTGCCGCATAGGCTGTGCCGCTGCCGATCGCGCCTAGCGCGACAAGCGCGACGAGCGCTGCGCGGACTTGGATATGTCGCATGATCCTGAGAGGCGCCACGCTGCCTGGAATGCGCCTGTCCGAAACGCTCGGCTCGGGCGACTCCGTACTCGTCGCGGGTTGCTGCTCGTTCATCGGATCGTCCTTTCGCTTGCTGATGAACTCATCTCACCAGCCGCGATTAAGCCGGAGTTGAGCGCCGGCTAAGAAGTGCCTGAAAGTGAGGGCGTCGGAACCGAAGAAAGACGCTGCCGCGGCGAAGCTCAGCCCCGGTTGTGGTTCACGACCTCGACGTTGTGCCCGTCCGGGTCGAGCACGAACGCGCCGTAGTAGCCCGGGTGGTAGACGGCGCGTTCACCCGGGGCGCCGTGGTCCTCGTAGCCCGCCGCGAGCGCTGCGGCGTGGAACGCGCGCACCGCGGAGTCGTCGGGTGCGGGGAACGCGAGGTGGACGTGTTCCGTGAGCGGCCGCTCGTCTCGGACGAGCGAGAAGCTGTAGTCCGGGCCGGACAGCTGCACGCGGCCGGGCTCATCGTGCGTCAGGCGGAGCCCGGCGTGCGGGGCGATCGTGGTGTAGAAGCGGCGGGAGGCGTCCGGGTCGCGGACGCGGAGCCACAGGTGGTCGACGCGGCCGTCGGGCACGGCGTCCTCGCGGTCGCCGTGGACCGCCTCGACGCTGTTGCCGTCGGGGTCGAGCAGGAACCCGCCGTAGTACGTCGGGCCGTACTGCGTGCGCGGCCCCGGCGCGCCGTCGTCGCGGTAGCCCGCGTCGATCCCGGCCTGCCAGAACGCGTCGACCTGCGCGCGGTCGCGGGCGCGGAAGCCGACGTGGAGCCCGCGGGTCACCGGGTGCTCGCGGTCCGTCGGCCCGATGTCCCAGTCGTCCCACTCGACGAGCTCGGCGTCTGCATGGCTGGGCTCCGCGCCCAGGACGCTCAGGACGGTGCGGTAAAAGCGCTCGGAGGCCGCGAGGTCCGAGACGGCGATACCGACGTGGTCGAACACCAGGCCGAGGCTACCGTTGCCGCCTCGAGCGGATGGAGGCAGAAGCCGAGCGCGACTCGGCAGCGAGGGCTTGCGAGGCCCTCGTCGCCAGTGCTTGCCCGTCGCCCCTCGCGCGCGTGTACATGAGGACCGGGGAAAGACCGGTGAAGGACCGGTGTGCAAGAGACGGTCGGCCGCCGCGCGGGCGGCCGACCTCTATTACCCCGCTTCTACGCTCCGACCAGCACGGGCTCGCCGGAGGCGGCCTGCTCCTCGATCCGCGCTACGTGGCGCTTGCGGAGAAGCGCGACCATCACGCCGCACGCTGCGAGCATCACGACCGCCCCGGCCGCGAAGGCCCAGTGGAAGCCGACCACGAGCGCCTCGAGCGGCGGTCCGCCGGCGGCGCTCGCCTTGCTCGTCGCGAGGGTCGAGAGCACCGCGAGGCCGAGCGCGCCGCCGATCTGTTGCGACGTGTTGAAGAGCCCGGAGGCCAGGCCCTGGTCGTCGTCGTCGAGCCCGGTGGTCGCGATCAACGTGAGCGGCATGAAGACCGCGCCCATTCCGAGCGACGAAAGGATCAGCGCCGGCAGCACGTCGGCCACGTAGGAGCCGTCGACCGGCAGCTGCGTCAGCAGGAGCAAGCCGGCGGCGGCGAGTAGGAAGCCGGCGACCGCGACCGGCCGCACGCCCAGGCGCGGCGCGAATTGCGACGCGAGCGATGCGGACACCATGATCCCGGCCGTGAACGGCAGGAACGCGAGCCCCGCCTCGAGTGGTCCGTAGCCGAGCACCTGTTGGATGTAGAGCGTGTTGAAGAAGAACATCGCGAACATCCCCGACATTGCGAGGAACATCGACACGTTCGCAGTCAGTAGGGAGCGCACGCGGAAGATCGAGAGTCGCACGAGGGGCGCCTTCGCGCGCAGCTCGATCACGACGAACGCGGCGAGTAGGACGAACGCGAGCGCGAAGAGCCCGAGTGTACGTGCCGACGTCCATCCGGCCGACTGTGCGCCGACGAGTGCATAGACGAGCGTCATCAGACCGCTTGTCACCGTGACGGCTCCGGCGATGTCGTAGCTGCGATGCGCACGCTCGTCGCGCGACTCCGCGATCAGCCGCGACGAGAGCACGAACGCGACTATCCCCACCGGCACGTTGACGAAGAAGATCCACGGCCAGGAGAAATACTGCGTCAGCGCGCCGCCGAGGATGAGCCCGACCGCGGAACCGCCGATTGCGATCGCAGCCCAGACAGCGAGCGCGCGGGCGCGCTCGGTACCCTCCTTGAAGGTCGTCGCGATGATCGACAGCGCGGCCGGGGAGATGAGCGCGGCGCCGAGGCCCTGCAGGGCGCGAGCGCTGATCAGCATCGTCTCGCCCGTCGCGAGCCCGTCGAGGAGCGAGGCGCCGGTGAAGATGACGAGGCCGACGAGGAAGAGGCGCTTGCGGCCGAGCAGGTCGCCGAGCCGCCCGCCGAGCAGCAGAAAGCCGCCGAAGACCAGCGTGTAGGCATTGATGACCCACTGCAGGCTGCTGTCGGAAAGGTGGAGGTCGGTCTGGATCGACGGCAGCGCCACGTTCACGATCGTCGCGTCGAGGACGACCATGAACTGTGCGAGGCAGATCAGGACGAGCACGACCCACGGATTGGTTGCAGTGCGCCGCACGGCAGCACTCCTTTCGTGCAGTTGAAGAATTTTTTCCATCGGTGCAGGAATCTACCACTAATCTGCACCAGATGCAAATTTGCACGTGACGCAGATGTATCGATACACTCAGACATGTGAACGACCAGGCGGCCGGGCTTCGGGAGCGCAAGAAGCACGCGACGCGTGAGGCCCTGGTGCGCGCCGGGCTCGAGCTCTTCGTCGAGCGCGGCTACGACGAGACGACGCTCGCTGAGATCGCAGACGCCGCCGGCGTCTCGACCAGGACGATCTTCGCCTACTTCCCGAGCAAGGAAGACATCCTCTTCTCGACGATCGAGCGGACGTCCGGCGCGCTCACGCGCGCGTTGCAGCAGCGGCCGGCCGGCGTCGACGCGCTGACCGCTCTGCGCGAGTTCATCCTCTCGTCCGCCGCGGAGAAGACGGAGCTCGATTGCAGGCTCGCGCAGGCGGTCACCGCCGATCCGACGCTGGCGAGCCATCGCCGCGCGCGCATCGGGCAGCTGCAAGAGGTGCTGGCAGCCGCGATCGCCGACGATCTCGGCGTCGGACCGGACGACCGCCGCCCGCAGATCGCTGCTGCCTCGCTGACCGCGGCGTTCGAGCTGCTCGAGCTCGACGTGCAGCCCGGGGAGTGGAAGGCGCCGACGCCTGACGAGGTCGCGGCCGCGGTCGATCCCGTCTTGTCGTTCGTTCGCGCCGGCCTCGACGCGACGACCAACCCGGCGTGACGATCGTCTAGCTCGACTCCGGGTCGTCCAATGCGCGATGGCTGTCCGCCGGCCGCCTTGAGTCGCGACCGCTGCGGACGGCTTGCGTCTGACTTCGCGGTTTGCGCGCCTAGGTGATTGCGACCGGTTGCGACCCGTTGCAACCACGGGTTCCATAAAGGCTCCATACTTCGTTGCCAGCGGTGACTACATCTGCCGTTTGTACCGATGTGGGCGCGGCGCTGTGGGTGGAGGAGGGGCGCGTCGCCGAGGTCGTAGACTGGAGCCGGGCGCGCTGTTCGAGGCCTTCGGCCTGCCGATGAGTTTTCCGCCGTCGCACCGTCTCAATGAGGACGAGGTCAACGCAAAGGAGGTCCGAGGAAGGCCGGGACGGAGCAGGATTGGCAGGCGGCGCGCAGGGAGCTGCTGGCCGCCGAGCGGGGGCTGGAGGAGCACGCCAAGCGCGTCGAGGAGCAGCGGCGCGAGCTGCCCTGGGTCCCGGTCGAGAAGGAATACAGCTTCGCGACCGAGGACGGGCCGAGGTCGCTACCCGAGCTGTTCGAGGGCCGCTCGCAGCTGCTCATCTACCACCTGATGTTCGGGGAGGAATGGGCGGTTGCGTGCCCGGGCTGCTCGTCGCTCGCCGACGGGCTGGGCGGCGTGGTCGTGCACTTGAACGATCGCGACGTAACGCTGCTCTGCATGTCGCACGCGCCGCTCGACAAGCTCGTCGCGTACAAGAGGCGTCGCGGGTGGACGGTGCCGTACGTGTCGGCGCACGGCGGCGACTTCCTGTTCGACTACGGCTACGCGTTCCGCCGCGAGGAGATGTCGGGCATCGTCCGTGAAGAGTTCGACATGGGGCGGTTGCTCCGCGAGGCGCCGCAGTGGCTGCGCGACTACCGCGAGGAGGTCGGTGCGCCGGACCTCGCGTCGGCCGTGTCCGTGAGCGCGGGGTGGAGCGTGTTCGCCATGGGGGACGGCGCGGTCTACAACACGTACCGCGTGTATCCGCATTCGCGCCTCATCACGCCGCTGTTCTCCGGGCTGCTCGAGCTGCTGCCGAAAAAGGAGTGAGTCGCGCGCAACTCCGGCGCGCTTACGCCGTTCTGAGCTGGAGCCCGCGGTCAAGGGTATGGAGCGCGTTAAAGCGCGTCGCCGGCATTCACCAGCGTGTACAAGACGGCGATTCGTCCGTCGCGCGCCAGTGCCACGTCGTAGCCGCTGACGGCCGGCGGTTGCCGGGGCACTCCGAGGTTGAAAGCCAGGCGGCCGAGATCGCGGCTGACTTGGATCTGCTGCCGCGGCCATTGATGCATTGTGGGTCACGTCGAGCCGAAT
>MNJC01000056.1 GCA_001920085.1 Actinobacteria bacterium 13_1_20CM_4_69_9 | reverse complement strand
TTGCGATCAGGCCCGGACGGATGATCGCCCTCTCGTAGTCGTCGTACCAGGCGCTGTAGTCATCCGCGCGACTCGGGTCGGCCACGTTCGTGAGGACGAAGCGAACCCCGGTTCGCTCGCGAGGATGCGGCCGGGTGACGCCCCGAACGGGTCTGGAGCCAGCCGCGTTTCCGGTCGTGTTAATCGTTTGTCCTCTCGCCGTTTGGCTTCCCGTTCAGCGGATAGCCGTGAATCAAAACCACCGGCTCACCGCTCCCGTGATCCTCGTGGTGGAACCATCTCTGTCCACGCTCGCGCTGTCATTCCGGGCAGCCCCGACCTGTGCACCCCGGTACCGCGTTCCGTGGGATTCCGGCTAGCGGTAATGCGCGGCCGCCGAATTGGTGCGACGCTCACCCGGATCGCTGCCGCTTCTGCTCACACCGCCGGCCATGGGGTACCTTGAAACGATGGGCACGTCCGCCCGTCTCGCGGAACCCCACGCGAAGCATGGTGCCAAGCTGGGACGGCTGGCGGAGGAGCAGGCAGCGCTGCGGCGCGTGGCCACGCTGGTTGCGGCGGGTTCGCCGCCGGCAGAGGTGTTCGAGGCGGTAACCGCCGAGGTGGCCGCCGTGATTCATGCCGATGGGTCCGCCCTTGCGCGGTACGAGGAAGACGGGAGCGTGACGGCGCTGAGCGGCTGGACGACCGAGGGCGGCTACCGGTACGTCGGGAGGCGCTATGAGATGGAAGGCACCGTTGCGGGCGTGATCTTCCAGACGGGCCGGCCGGGGCGGGTCGACAACTACGCAGACGCGTCCGGCGAGGCCCCTGAGGCCGCCCGCGAGATGGGCTGGCGCTCCTCCGTGGGAGCGCCCATCACCGTCGCGGGCCGCCTCTGGGGCGTCTTGGCCGTCAGCTCGAAGAGCGAGAAGCAGCTGCCCCCCGAAACCGAGCAACGACTCGCCGCGTTCACCGAGCTCGTCGCGACGGCGATCGCCAACAGCCAGGCCCACGAGCAGCTCGCGCAGCTCGCCGACGAACAGGCGGCGCTGCGGCGGGTGGCCACGCTGGTTGCTGCGGGTGCGCGACCGGCAGAGGTGTTCCAAGCCGTGAGCGCGGAGGTGGCGGCATTGATTGGTGCAGATGGCTGCGCTCTCATGCGCTACGAGGCAGGCGAGACGGTCACTGCGCTGAGCGGTTGGACGACCGACGGTGGCTACGAAAACCTCGGCAGACGCTACGCGCTCGAAGGCACCTTATCGGGCCGGATCTTCGAAACCGGCAGGCCCGCACGCATCGTCTACTCCGAAGAGGCGCCAGGCCCCGCGCACTGCGTCGCCCGTGAGCTGGGGCTGCGTGCAGCCGTAGGAGCGCCGATCACGGTACAGGGTCGCCGCTGGGGCGCGTTGGTCGTCAGCTCGAAGAGCGAGCAACCGCTACCCCGCGAGACCGAGCAGCGGCTGGCCGAGTTCGCCGAGCTCTTCGCGACCGCGATCGCCAACAGCCAGGCGCACGAACAGCTGGGTCAGCTCGCCGACGAACAGGCGGCGTTACGGCGGGTGGCCACAGTCGTCGCCGAGGGGGCGACTCCGCACGGTGTGTTCGACGCCGTCCGAAACGAGGTGGCACAGATGTTCAACGCCCCACTCAGCGTGCTGATGCGCTACGACGACCGCAACGGCGTGGCGACGCTGCTTGCGACTGACGACGGCTTCCTCGGCCCGGTCGGGAGGAGCTGGTCCGTCGAGAGTGACGACAGTCTCTGGGGCGTCATGGCCGTCGGCTCGCGCGAAACCGAGCCGCTGCCGGCTGACTTCGAAGGCCGGCTGGCGAAGTTCACGGAACTCCTCGCGACGGCAATCGCGAACGCCGAGGGCCGCGCCGAGCTCGACGCCTCACGCGCGCGGATCGTCGCCACCGCCGACGCGACGCGGCGGCGAATCGAGCGAGACCTGCACGACGGCGCCCAGCAGCAGCTCGTCTCGCTGGCGCTCAAGGTGCGTGCGGCGCAGGCATCCGTCCCGAACGAGATGAGCCAGCATCAGGACGAGCTTTCCGACATAGCCGAAGGGCTCACCACAGTTCTCGACGGGCTCCGGGAGATCGCGCTCGGGCTCCATCCGGCGATACTCGCCGAGGGCGGGCTCGCCCCGGCTCTGAAGACCCTCGCGCACCGGTCGCCGATTCCTGTCGACCTCGAGGTACGAACGGTCGGGCGGCTCCCTGAATCCATCGAAGTGGCGGCCTACTACGTCGTTTCAGAGACGTTGACGAACGCAGCCAAGCACTCTCGTGCGTCGCAAGTTCAGGTCGAGGTCGAGATGCGCGACCGAACCCTTCGGATAGCGGTCCGCGACGACGGTGTGGGCGGAGCAGATGCCACCATCGGCTCAGGCCTGCTCGGCCTCAGGGACCGCGCGGAGGCGATGAGCGGGACGATCGGCCTCGAGAGCCGCCAAGGGGTCGGCACGAGCCTGATCGCCGAGCTACCGCTGCCGGGATGAAGCGAACCTAGCTGCGCGAGGCGAGTTCGGGCACTTCGCGCTCGAGCGAGCGCACGAAAGCCTCGGGCTCGCAGTAGCTTGCGTTCGGCCAGGTCCCCTCGACGTTCCGCAAGACGGGATGCGTCTGCCGCGCGACGCCGACGATCTCTGCGGACAGTTCCCGCGTGTCATACGTGCAGACGAACGAGACCGGAAGCGAGGCCATTGCCATGCTGATCTTCGCTTCGTAGTGCTTCCATCCTGCGACCGCCGAGGCGGCTGCAAGTTGAGGCCAGATGACTTCCGCAACGACGCGGACCCGCGGGACGCCACGCGCGAGGTGCGCATCGAGGTAGCGCGTGTAGCTCGCAAACGAATGGTCCGGGCTGCGGTACCAGTCGATCGAGTCGTGGAACTCGACCCGGGCTGCATCCTCGCCGAGAGCCGCTCGCAGAGCCGCGACGCTGGGTTCTCTCAAAACGACGAGGAGATCCTCGCCTGCCGCCAGTCCCTGACGGAGAAACGGCACCGACGCGGCCACGAGCTCGTCCGCTGACGAATAGACAAGTGCTTCGTGCCTGCAGCCGTACCCATGACGGCGGTCGTCGATGAAGTCGCAAACGGCAGCGGCAGAGAGATCGCTCTTCGAGATGAAACCCAAAACCGGAGTCACTGCGACGAGCTGCGCATAGTCGGACTCGCTGTGCGTCGACGTCAGGATGACGCGCCTGGGCGATCCGGCGGACATCCGCGCGATCCTCCAGGCGACGTCGAACCCGCTCTCGCCGTCGAGATCGACGTCGACGACCGTGATGTCCGGTTCGAGCTCCTCCACGAGTGCGAGCGCTTCTGCCGCCGTGGACACGGCGGTGACGGCAATTCCGCCGCGCTCGAGCAGCCGCGAAGCGGCATCGAGAAACTCCTTGGAGTCGTCGACAAACAGGCAGCTGGGAGCCACTGGACACAGGATGCCACATGGATCTGCCAGGGCCTTTCCAGCTACCAGGAATCTTTCAGCCCGAGAGCCGTGGTGCGCCCGAAAACGAGGCCCTCCGGCGCTGGCTGGCGGCTAACGGGAACTGCAGAACCCAACCAGTAGGAACAGAAGATGGGCGGCTCCATGGAGGCGAATCGGCCGGTGAGCGCCGATCCTAGGGGTAGAACAAAGCAGAGGAGGAACCGCATGCGGATCATCACCAAATACGAAGCGGCAGACACCGCCGAGCGCGCAACAGCGTGGGAGCTCGTCGATGCGTGACTTCAGCCGAATGATCTGTCTCGCCTGCGGAGCCGAGCTGCCTGAGGCGCTTCGCTGGGTTGCCTCGCTTCGCTGCCAGACGTGCCGCGAAGTCAGCGCTCCCCTTCGGACAGACTTTGCGCGCTGGGAGCGGGAGTTCAGCGTGATGCGGGCGCGGCTCGACGAGCTTCGCGCCTGGGAAGAAGCTCCGACGGCCTCCTAGCGGTCGCCGCCTTCAGGCTGACGAGCCTCGCCTGCCGAAGCCCGTACCTCCCTCACTGACGAACGTCATCGAGCGGCAGCTCGACGTAAAGCGACGTCCCCGCACCGCGTGCGCTCTCGACTGACAGCGAGCCGCCGATTGCCTCTGCTCGGTCTTTCAGCCCCAACAAGCCCGAGCCGCGGTCCGGATCCGCACCTCCCAGGCCGTCGTCACGAACAGAGACGTTGAGCATCCGGTCTTGGGTTCGCGCCGCGACATGCACGATCGACGCGCGTGCGTGCTTGGCGGCGTTCGCGAGGGCCTCCGACACGACGTAGTAGGCCGCCACCTCGACGCGCTCGGGCAGCCCGTCCTCGGTTCGCACGTCGAGCTCGACCGGAATCGCCGAACGGTGCGCAAGCGTCTTCAGGGCCGGTCCCAGCCCGCCCTGCGTGAGGATCGCCGGGTGAATCCCTTGCGCGATCTCACGCAACTCGTCCAGGGCATTCGTCAGCCCGTCCAGGGCCTGCGCCAGGGCAGCTCGGTGACCGTCGAGCTCGGGCGGCAATGCATCCTGCACACCTCTCAGCTCGAACGAGAGCGAGATCAGCCGCTGCTGGGCGCCGTCGTGCAGATCACGCTCGATCTGGCGTCGGGTCGCGTCGGCGGTAGCAACGAGTCGCGCACGCGAAGCCGTGAGCTGTGCGCGACTCTCCGTGTTCGCGATCGCCGTCGCCACGAGATCCGTGAAGTCCACGAGTCGCTGTTCTGTATCGCCGGGGAGCAGCCCCCGCTTCGACCAAACGGCGATGGCCCCCCACGGACGCCCTTCGACCGTAACCGGCGCTCCGACCGCAGAGCGGACGCCACCGCGCCGGGCCATTTCTGCGACAGCGCCGGTCGCATCTTCGAAGCTATCCCTTCGTGCAACCCGGCCCGTGCGGAACACAACGCCCAGCACGTTGTCGTCCTGCAGCGGGTAGCGCGCGCCGACCGACACATCCATGTCTGCATCGAGCTCAGCTGCAATGACGGTGACACTGCCGTCCGCCTCGTAGCGGCACAGCGCGGTGGCATCCGAGTGCAGGAGCCGGCCTGCTTCGGCCGTGGTGCAGGTCGCTCTCGGCCTTTCGACGCTCCGTGACGTCGCGTCCGACCGCGTAGGTCAGGCGCTCCTCGATGGCGGGCGTGGCCGTCCACTCGATCCATCGGTATGAGCCGTTCTTGCAGAGGTATCGGTTGACGAAGGAGATCGTCGTCTGGCCTTCGTGCAGGCGATGGCCTTCCTCTTCCGTCCGCCCGCGATCGTCAGGGTGTACGAAGTCGAGCAAAGGACGCGTGAGCACCTCCTGCTGCGTGTAGCCGAGGCGCGATTCGAATGCAGGATTGACACGCCTGAAGTAACCGTCGAAACCGGCGACCACGATCAAATCGGGAGAGATGGTGAATAGCCGGTCGACCTCGGCTTTCGCCTTCGCGCGGCGCGACGCATAGATCTCGGCAATACCCACGAGAGCAACGACCACGAGGCCGGCCGCGAGGATGATCCACGGAAGAATTGCTGCCGCGCCTTGCACCGATTCCAGTGGCACCAGCACGTCGAATCGCTGTCCCGCGTCGGCGAACCGGCTGTGGACTGCGTCTGTACCGATGCTTTCCGACGCAACTCCGCCGACGCGTAACTCGAGCCGGTCGGTTCCACTTGCCGAAGCGCGCAGCCACAACTCGGGAACGAACAGGACGACGTAACCTGGCAGGACCGCGCCGTTCGTAAGTCGTTGAGCGGACTGGACGAGGAAGAGCCCGGCGAGCTCGTCTCGGGGCCTTGTCAGCGAGGTAGCCGTGACCTGGTACAGCGTGCGGGGGCGACCGATCGCAGCGGCAACGCCCGGCTCGCTCGCAAAATCGAGGCCCGGCACGGTCATCGGCGGGATACCCGTTACGAGCGTCGCCGGCAGATACGACGGCTTTACGCCCGCCCGAGTAATCCTCCCCTGACGATCCGCCACCACGATCTGGCGCCCGATTCGCTGCTCATAACTCGCACGGCGTGAGGCCGGAACCTGCTCGATCCAGGCAGCCGCCGTCAGATCAGCCGGACTCAGCCATCGGGAGGAGACGCTCGCAAACTGTGCATTCGTGACGCTGCCGCGGACCGTACCGGCCATGAAGCGGCGGAGGCTGTCGGCAAGCGTGCCTCCCTGGTCGAGGCGGCCACGGATCTCCGTCGCCGCGATCTCGGCGCGATGCTCGGACTCGCGCCGCGCGTCGCGTTGCCCATCGAACCGTGCCCCGAAGAAACCGACAACGATCACCGCCAGGGCGAGCACAAGTGGACCGATGTGGCGAAGACTCACCTACCACCCTCCTCGAGGTTCAGAACCATTCTGCTCCTTTGGCGACCGGCTCCAAAAGGGTTCTTGAGTGGTCGCAGCTGGTTGGGTAGCGTTGACCTCCTAGCCGGGTTCGGGAGGTGCACGTGAAGGGTTGGTCGATTGCAGTTGCGGCCCTTTCGGCAGTGCTTCTGTTCGGAGGCGTCGCCGGAGCCAAACCCGCACCGGTTCGGATCGGGGTCGTCCTCAACGCCCTCGACAACCCGTTCTTCGTCACGATCTACGAGGGTGTGCGAGTCGAGACGAACCGACGCGGAGCGCGCGCCTCGATCCGAGCCGCGGCGAGTAACGCAGACCTCACAGGTCAGGCTGCACACGTCCGGTCGCTCGTGCGCGCCAGGAACGACTGCTATGTCGTCAACCCCATCACGTCGACCAATCTCGTTTCGGCCTTACGCGGGGTCGCGCGTCCCATCGTGAACCTCGACAGCCCGATCGATCAGACCGCTGCGAGGCGCGCGCGCCTGCCGATCCGCACCTACATCGGAACGAATGACGTCGCGGCCGGGAAGATCGCCGGCTCGAAGATGGCTTCCCTCCTGAAGCGCGGCGGACGCGTTGCGCTGATCGGCGGTCTCGCCGACAACGTCAACAGCGGGCTCCGATTGCGGGGATTCGAACGTGGCATTCACGGCGCCGGGCTGAAGGTGGTTGCACGCTCCAATGCCGATTACCGGCGGACAAAAGCGCAGATCGTGGCCCAGGAAATGCTTCGGGACAACCCGCGCCTCTCCGGCTTCTTCGCGGCGAGCGACTTGATGGCCCTCGGAGCCGCCGACGCCGTACGGGCGGCAGGCAAGACGGGTCGGGTCAAGATCGTCGGCATGGACGGCATACCCGAGGCGCTCGACGCAGTCCGCCTCGGGTCGATCGACGCGACCGTGTCGCAGGACCCGTACGTCATGGGACAGATGGCGATCGAGGCGTGCGTCGCGGCAGCTCGCGGTTCGAAGCTTCCGACGAGGGTCGATGCTCCCATTGCAATCGTGACGAAAGCGAATGCGCCACGCGCGATCGCCGGCTTTCCTCATCCATTCCGACCGTACTCGGATCCCTTCAAAGAGATCCTCAAGCGGCCGTGAAGCTGCGCCATGCCTAGTCCGGCGGCTGAACAACGGCCTCGAAGGGATCGATCACACGAGTCTCTGGTCGCCTGTGTTCGACGAGGGCGGCAAGCCAGATCGAGCCCTCGAAGAGCGCCCACATCGGCAAGAGCTCGAGCGCGGTCGTCACGGGATCCGGCCCTGGCAACCCGAGCGCGACCACCGCGACGATGAAGTAGCCGACGCGGCGATTCTTTCGCAGACGCGCCGACGACAGCACACCGATGCTCACCAGGCCGAGCACGACCATCGGGAGCTCGAAGACGATCACGATCCCGAGCAGCATGGTCGCGGTGAATGCGTAGTACGGCTTCGCCTGAACCAGGTTCGTGAAGTGCTTGTCGTCGTAGTTCGTCAGCCAGTGCAGGGCCCGCGGGAGCAGGATCCAGTAACCGAATGCGAGCCCCGTCACCCCTAGGGCCGTGGCGAACGCGACCAGCCCGAGCACGCGCCGTTCGATGGAGGGGTCGAAGGCAGGCGCAAGGAACGACCAGAGCTGCCAAAGGATCACGGGCAGCGCCAGCAGGAAGCCTGCGTAGACACTCACTGTCAGCGAGACGGTGAACGGCTCGGCGACGCCGAGCGTCACGGGTTGTCGCCGATCGGCGGGCAACGCGTGGTTCAGCCAGTCGAGAACATGGCCGTGAAACGCGAACGCGACGATCGTCGTAAGCGCGAGCGCGCCGAGCACGATGATGATCCGCCAGCGCAGCTCTTCGAGGTGCTCGACGAACGTCGCCTCCTCGCCGTGCGGGAGACGTCGCGGCAGCCTACGCATCTGGCGCTAGACCGTGGTCTCGTGCTCGTCCCGCGGCGCGCCCGTCGTCTCGACGGGCGAAGCGAGCTCCTCAGGCTTGTGGGAGCCGCCCACCGAGTCCTTGAACTCGCGCATCCCCGAGCCGAGCGAACGCCCGATCTCCGGCAGCCGCTTTGCACCGAAGAGCAGCAAAGCGATCAGCAGTAGCAGGACGATGTGTGTGGGGCTGGTCCAACCGGTCATGTGTCCTCCTGTTGTCAGATCCGGCCAAGCGACATTGCGTTCTTCCTGACCGAGCCAGGGAACGCAATGTCGTCACGGCCGAGTACGTTGTGGGCTGCGATCGCCGCCCGGCGCTTACCCGTGTCGGGCTGCGTCTGCGGCCTTTGCGAGCTGGGTGATCACGGTGGCGAACTCCTGTGACTGGCCGATGAAGAGCCCGTCCGCGGTCAGGGCCTTCACCGCGGCCATCGCGGCGTCCTTCGTCTGGGTCGGCCTGATGATCGAGACGATCGGGAACTTGCGATTGAGGAACTTCGTCGGCTCGGGCATGATCAGGTTCGTCTGGGTCAGCTCGCCGCCCGCGGCGTTGAGATCGGGGAAAACGAGACCGTTCGTCGGGTCGGTGAGCGGCGGCGCGTTACCCGCCTTGTCATGCCAGGTCTGGAAGTGCATCGCCTCGGTCGGACCGATGCTCAACAGGATGCGGAGCACCTCGGGATGCGTGACGCGCTGAGCGAGCTGCGCGTAGAGGCTCGTACCACCCTGCTCGATGAAGACAAAGTGGAAGCCGGCCGTGTTGGCGATGGCCTGGAGATGGTCGGGTTGCGCGAGGTCGTCGTCGCTGCGCGGAATCGCGGGGAACTGCCCTGCGGCGAGACCGGGAACCGCTTGCACTGGCGCGTCGCCGAAGTCGGGGTTCTGGGAGTCGCTGCGGTAGCGCGTCCAGAAGCTCGTGTCGACCGTCAGCTGCATCAGATTCGTCAGCCGGCCGATCTGTTGCGCGCCCGTCGCCTTACTGCTGGGCAGGGTGCGGAACCTGTCGAGGTTGACCGTCGGCTCGCCGTGTGCCTTCAGGTACGCATCGATGAACGCGGCATGGCTGATCTCGTCGTCTGTGTTGTCGTGGATGTACTGGTCCATGTCTCCGTCCAGCACGGCAACCGCCTCGGCGTAGGCGGCGCTTCCGCTTCCGCCGGGCACCTCGTCGTCCTGGATGCCGGCAAGCTCGTTGTACTGCTGCCACAGATCGGTCTCGATGAGCTCGGCCGCGGCAAGGAAGCGGAGAATCGCCGCGTCGCCCTTCGAGAGGCCTCCGGCCGCAAGCGCCGGCGACGCGTCGGCCAAGAACCGTCCAGCACCAATGGTTCCTGCGCCGATCGCGGCTCCGGTCAGCAAAAACGACCGGCGGCTCGCCACATTCTTGGATTGTTCGGGAGTTTCCAACGTCGCCTCCTCTTTCGTTCGGTGTCGCAGTCGACGATCGCTGATGGCGCGATGTGCGTCATCCCCGTGAGTGCCTAAACTCGGTTGCCTGCCTCCCGGAAAGACCGGTTCGGGCTAATCGGGATCGGCGCCGGCTTTTCCCTGCAGTTCCGGGTAGCAGCGATGCGACGAGTCAGCCTCCCGTGCGACGCTGACGACGTGGCCATCAGCTGCCTGATCGTCGACGACAACGAATACTTCCTGCACGCTGCCCAGGTTCTCCTCGAGCGGGAGGGCCTGGTCGTGATGGGGGTCACGTCAACGAGCGACGACGCAGTGGGTCAGGTCGAGACCCTCCATCCCGACGTCGTTCTCGTCGACATCTTCCTCGGAGAGGAGAGTGGCATGGACCTTGCGCAGCGTTTGTCCGAGACGTATGCCGGCGACCGCCTAACCGTGATCCTGATCTCGACGCACTCCGAACAGGACGTAGCAGGACTGATCGCCTCGAGCCTGGCCGACGGCTTCTTGCCCAAAGCCGGGCTGTCGGCGGCCGCAATCCGAAACGTCGTCGAAGCTAACGGTCGCTAACGGGGAACGGCAGCTCAGGCGGCCTGACGCTCGATGCTCGAGCCGCTGACCGTGAGCGTGACCACGATGTTCCCGCGGGTCGCACGTGAGTAGGGACACGTCTCGTGCGCCCGGTTCATCAGGTCGACCGCCAGGTCTCGGCTCAGCCCTGGAGCGTCCAGATCGAGCGCAACCGCGAGACCAATGCCGCCGCTTCGCAGGAGGCCGATGCCGACTCGCGCCGTCACGCGCGAGTCACTCAGGTCGAGCCCACGTCCGTTCGCAAAACGCAGGAGTGCCGACTGGAAGCAGGCGGCGTACCCGACGGCGAACAGTTGCTCCGGATTCGTGCCAGGCCCGCCCGAGCCGCCCATCTCCTTCGGCACAGCGAGCTCGACGTCGACACGACCGTCGCTGGTCGCGGCGTGTCCTTCGCGACCGCCGGTGGCGACGGCCTCAGCTGTGTACAGGATCTCTGGTCTTTCGAGCATGGCGCCCTTTCCTCTCGGGGGATTGGTGATGCGAGTCCTCGAGCGCCCGGCTCGATGCGAGGTAGCGCTCGACATTCGCCGCGCTGGGCTCGTCTGAAAGCGCGTGGACCGCGTCCACCATTTCTTGCAGAACACCACCCCGCGCGGCGACCATGACCTTCTCTCGTGCCATGGATTGGACGATCGCGTATCGAGAGGCCGCGGACTTCGCAGCCAGCAACCAACCCGTATACCTGCTAGCCGGAACTGGCAGGAATCGCGTTCGCGGGAGTTCGGATAACAGGTAGTCCCGTTGGATGCTGCCCGTGCAGACGTCGTGCGCTTTCTGGCGCATCCTGGTCAGCAACGGCAGTAACGCCGTCTCATAGCGGGGCATCTGCGCAGGCCCCAGCTTAGAAGCGCGCGAGCTGCGCCGAGGGCACCGCGTGTTGTGCCGCATCCACATGAGATCGAAGGAGGCTTGATGTTTCGTGTAAGTGTCATAGGCGCGGCCATCGCGATCGCAGCGTCGATTGCTGCATTCGCAGGGGCCGCATCGCCGGGCAATTCATTCACCGTCAGGGATCTCGTCGCGGACAGCGGACCGTCCGCACCGATCACCGACCCTGCACTCGTCAACGGTTGGGGGCTGTCTGCCGGCCCGACGACACCGTGGTGGGCGTCGGACAACGGGACGAACAAATCGACCCTCTACAACGGCACGGGTGCGAAGCAGGCGCTCACCGTAACCGTCGCAGGCGGCCCCACCGGCACCGTGTTCAACGGCAGCGCGAGCGATTTCCTGGTGACCCAGAACGGGGTCAGTGGCGCTGCCCGCTTCCTGTTCTCGACCCAGGCCGGAACGATTCTCGGCTGGTCCCCAACCGTCAACGCGACGACGGCGATAGCCGGAGTCGATCGCTCGTCGCAGAAGGCCGTCTACAGAGGCCTTGCGACCCTGAACGACCGCCTGTACGCGACCGACTTCCACAACAACCGCGTCGACGTCTTCGACGCCTCGTTCAAGCCGGTCACGCTCGTACGCGGCTTCCGCGATGCAAAGCTGCCCAAGGGTTATGCGCCTTTTGGCATCCAGGCACTGGGCGCCAGCATCTTCGTCACCTATGCGAAGCAGGACGCCGCCAAGCGCGTCGACGTTCCCGGCGGCGGGCGTGGGTACGTCGACGAATACACGCCCGACGGGAAGCTCGTTGCGCGGGTCGCCTCCGGCGGCCGAAAGAACGCGCCCCCGAATGCTCCTTGGGGGCTGGCGCTGGCTCCGTCGAGTTTCGGGGCGTTCTCGAGCGACCTGCTGGTCGGGAACTTCGGTAACGGGCGAATCAGCGCCTATCACGACCGCGGCAACGGCAAGTGGGGCTACGCCGGCCAGCTCCGACGCGGCGACGGCACACCGATCGCAATCGACGGTCTCTGGGCGATCGCATTCGGAAACGGATCCGCGGCCGGGCCGACGACATCGCTCTACTTCCTTGCCGGGCCAGGCGGGGAGGCACACGGGCTCTTCGGCTCCATCACTGCGGGCTGAGCACCGCACCGTGGCGCCTTTCACCAGCCCCAGCCGGCAGGCTTGCCGGCTGGGGCTGAGCGCCGCGCCCCGTCAAGCGAGCTTCAGCACGGCGGCGCCGCGTAGTTCGCCGGCGCGCATGTGCTCCAGCGCTCCGTTCGCTTCTTCGAGGCGAAACTCCCGGATCACGGTGCGCACGGGCACGTCGGGAGCGAGCTGCATGAACTCCTCGCCGTCCCGGCGCGTGAGGTTCGCCACCGAGCGAAGGGTCCGCTCGCCCCAGAGCAGCTCGTACGGGAACGACGGGATGTCACTCATGTGGATCCCGGCACAGACGACGACTCCGCCCTTCGCAACCGACGCCAGCGCCGCAGGGACGAGCTCGCCGACGGCCGCGAAGATGATCGCCGCGTCGAGCTCTTCCGGGGGCGCCTCGGTTGAGCTTCCCGCCCAATCCGCGCCCAGGGAGAGCGCGAACCGCTGCCCGTCCTCGTCACCGGGACGAGTGAAGGCGAAGACGCGGCGACCCTGCCAGCGGGCCACCTGCGCAACGATGTGCGCGGACGCGCCGAACCCATACAGGCCCAGACGCTCGGCGTCGCCGGCGAGCACCAGCGAGCGATAGCCGATCAGCCCCGCACAAAGAAGCGGCGCAGCCTCGACGTCGGAGTAGATCTCGGGAATGTCGAAGCAGTACCGCTCGTCGGCGACAGTCTGCTCCGCAAAGCCGCCGTCGATCTGGTAGCCGGTGAAGCGCGCCAGGTCGCAAAGGTTCTCTCGTCCAGAGCGGCAGAAGCGACAGGTGCCGTCCGTCCAGCCGAGCCACGGCACTCCGACGCGCTCGCCGACGGAGAATCGCGACGTACCCTCGCCAACCTCGTTGACTCGACCCACGATCTG
>MNJC01000089.1:1338-16161 GCA_001920085.1 Actinobacteria bacterium 13_1_20CM_4_69_9 | reverse complement strand
TTCTTGCGGCCGGTGGAGCGTGTGCTGTGGGCGCGGCCGCGTTCATGGGCCGGCGCGGGCATCCACGGCGTGACGTGACCGTGATGTACGCGACGTGGACGCTCGCGACAATCGCCGTCGCCGGTTACGGCCTCGCGACCGCGGCGTGGCAGCTGATGCTCGCTTGCTTCGCTTTCAACGCGCTCGAGGCCGCCGGCACGATCGTCTGGGCAACGATCAAGCAGCGGCACGTTCCGCGTCGGCTGCTCGGGCGAGTTTCGAGCCTGGATTGGTTGATTTCGATCGGCCTCCTGCCGTTGTCGTTTGCACTGACTGCGCCCGTCGCAACCGTACTCGGAGTGCGTGCGACGCTGGTCGGTGCCGCGTTCATCGGCGCCGCCGTCACCCTGGGCGCCTACTTCCTCCCCGGCATGACCGACATCGAACGTGGACGCAGCGGGGAGCACATGCCGATGGTTCCACCGGCCGAGCCGTCGCCTACGCCATTGCGCTGACACGCAGGAAATCTAAGAAGTAGGTAAAGGCGCGAACCGATCGGCCCGGCCGTGGGTACTTTGGCCGAGATGGTCGCGACGCTCCTCGCCGCCGCTGCACTGCTCGCTCCGCAGCAGCACCAGCTGTCCCTCCAGCCGTACGCCAGCGGCCTCGGCGCGCTGACGGCGATCGCGTCGACGCCGGCCGAGCCCAACCGCCTGTATGCGGTCGAGCAGGCCGGACGGATCCAGTACCTGATCAACGGGCGCGTGCGCGGCACGTTCATCGACCTGCGCGACCGGATCACGAGCGGTGGCGAGCAGGGTCTGTTGTCGGTCGCCTTCCATCCGAACTACAGGCGCAACCACCGCTTCTACGTCGACTACACGGACAGGCAGGGCAACACGCGCGTCGTCGAGTTCCGGTCGCGCAACGGAACCGGGCTGAAGTCGACCGCCCGTCAGCTTCTGTTCGTCCGTCAGCCCTACGCGAACCACAACGGCGGCGAGCTGCAGTTCGACCGTCACGGCCTGCTGTATGTCGGCATGGGCGACGGCTTCGACCGCGCGAACGGCGACCTCTACGTCGGCGACGTCGGCCAAGGCGAGTGGGAGGAGATCGACTACCGGCCCGCGGCCGCGATCGGCAGGCTCGCAAACTACGGCTGGAGAACCTACGAGGGCCGCGCCCGCTACTCGAACACGCCGCTCGGGCCCGGGCAGGGAGTCGCACCGGTGTACGTCTTCAGCCACGCCGACAACAACTGCTCGGTCACGGGCGGCTACGTCTACCGCGGGCGCGGGGTCGCCGCGGCGGTCGGCCGCTACTTCTTCGGGGACTACTGCTCGGGGACGATCTGGAGCCTGCGCATCCAGAACGGCGCCGCCGCCGATGTGAGGCGGGAGCCGTTCCGCGTCGCCTCGCTGACGTCGTTCGGCGAAGACGCGGCGGGCGAGCTGTACATGGCGACCGGCGACGGGCGCATCTACAAGCTCGGCGGTTGAGCTAGCCGGTGCGCCGGCGCCGAACGGTCGGCGCCTGCTGTCCGAGCGCCGCGTAGGCGAGCGCCTGCAGCGACTCGTTGAGCGTCGACAGCTCGCGCGCGATGCGGAGCAGCTGTTCGCTCGTGTCGAGGTGGCGGTTGAGCGAGTGCATCTCGTCGCAGAGGCGGTCGAGGCGCTCGAGGAGCGCGTCCAGCTGGCGGTCTCCGACGTCCTTTCGCTCCATGCTGCTCATCGTAGTGCGATGAGCTGCGCCCGCGTTCGCACGTCGGTTGTCCCCTCTCCGAGAACCGTCAGCAGTCGCTCGCGCGCGTCCGATCCCGTCTCGACGACGTCGACGCGGCCGTCCGCGCCGAGGTGCGACAGCGCGATGCGCGCCAGCTCATCCGGCACCTCGCTGTAGACGCCGACGCGCACGCCGGCGGCGTGCATTGCCCGGAGCGCTCCCGTCACGTCGGCGTCCCGCCGGAAGTAGACGGGCGCCCGGTCCTCTGCGAAGCGCTCCAGCAGCCTGCGCCAGTTCGGTAGCTGCTCGTCGAGCGCCGTGACGTCCACACGGAAGCGGCGCGCCGCGTCGTCGAGCCAGTCGCGTCAGAGCGGCTCGACGTCTCCGAGCGCTGCGAGGTCCACGGCGACAGCCTTCATCGCTCGCGCACGTTCAGCCACAGGAGCATCCCCAGCGAGAGCCCGACCGCGTCGATCGCGACGTCGATCGGCGATGCGTGCCGGCCGCGCACGAAGTGCTGGCGCAGCTCGTCGGTCGCGGCGTAGGCGATGCCGACGGCGAGGCAGCCAGACCGTCAGCAGGCGTGACCTCGTGGCCATCGGCGGCCGATGCTAGTCTCCCGCGACAAACCGGCGAGCGGCAAGGGAATCCGGTGCAAGTCCGGAACGGTCCCGCCGCTGTGAGGGGAGACGCTCCCGCGCCACACGCCACTGGCCTTCGGGCTGGGAAGGCGGCGAGGGAGGGAGCCCCGAGTCAGAAGACCTCCGCCGTCGGGTCAATCGAAGACCGAACCCCTCGCGGAAGGAGGATTCGTGTTCCACAGACTCACCGTCGCCGCGGCCTTCGGGGCCGCCCTCGCGCTGTTGCTCGTCGCACCTGTAGCGGCCGCGACGCCTCACCGCATCGTCTCGCTGTCGCCAACCGCCACCGAGTCGCTGTTTGCGATCGGCGCCGGCAAGCAGGTCGTTGCCGTCGACGATCAGTCCGACTATCCCAAGCGTGCTCCGCACACGAGCCTCTCGGGCTATACGCCGAACGTCGAATCGATTGCGGGCTACCGGCCCGACCTCGTCGTTCTCTCCGGTAACCCGAACGACGTCATCTCCGGATTGCAGAAGCTCGGCATTCGCGTGCTGCTCCAGCCTGCCGCCAAGAACCTCGCCGGCGCGTACGCAGAGATCCGGCAACTCGGCGCCGTGACCGGTCATGGGAAGAGCGCGAACGAGCTCGTCCGGCGCATGAAGCGGTCGATCGCGAAGGCCGTCGCGTCGGTGCCGAAGCGCCGCCTCTCCGTCTATCACGAGCTCGATCCGACCTACTTCAGCGCGACCTCGCAGACGTTCATCGGCAAGATCTACAAGCTCTTCGGGCTCAGGAACATCGCAGATGCCGCCGATTCGTCCGCCAGCGGCTATCCGCAGCTCTCGGGTGAGTACATCCTCGCCCAGAATCCGGGGCTGATCGTCCTCGCGGACACGCGCTGCTGCGGACAGTCGGCGGGAACGGTCGCGAGCCGTCCCGGGTGGGGCGGCATCGCAGCCGTGCGGAGTCATCGCGTCATCGGGATCGACGACTCCGTCGCGTCGCGCTGGGGGCCGCGCGTCGTCAACTTCGTGCAGGCGGTGGCGACGGCGTTGAAGCGCAAGACCTGATGCGGCGCGGGGAGGGCCGGATCTGGCTGCCCCTCGCCTTCGTGTTCCTCGCGGCGGCGATGCTCACCGGCGTCCTCGTCGGTCCGGTTCACCTGGGAGCGGTGAATGTCGTCCACGCGACCTTCGCGCACGTCTTCGGGCTGCATTCGCCGCTCTCGGGAGCGAACGACGCGATCCTCTGGGAGCTGCGCCTACCGCGCGTGATCCTGGGGGCGCTGGTCGGCGGCACGCTCGCAGCCGCCGGGGCCTCGTACCAGGGCGTCTTCCGCAACCCGCTCGCCGACCCGTACCTTCTGGGCGCCGCCGCCGGTGCCGGCCTCGGCGCCACGGTCGTCGTCGCGTACGCGCCGGGCAGCGGCCTGACGGGGGACCTCCTGCCGGTGTCGGCCTTCATCGGCGCTGCCGTCGCGGTCGTGCTCGCCTACGCGCTCGGCCGGTCGGCCGGCGCGGCAGCCGGGCCCGCAGCACTCGTCCTCGCGGGAGTGACGATCGCGTCGTTCCTCACTGCGCTCGAGACGTTCGTCCAGCAGCAGCACGTCGACACCGTGCAGGAGGTGTACTCGTGGCTGCTCGGACGCCTCGCGACGACCGGCTGGCGCGAGGTCGGCATCGTCCTGCCCTACGCGGTCGTCGCATGGGTGATCATCCTCATGCATCGGCGGCTGCTCGACGTTCTCGCGGTCGGCGACGAGGAGGCCGCCTCCCTCGGCGTCAACGTCGCGCGCGTCAGGCTGTTCGTGGTGGTCGCGGCCACGATCGCGACGGCGGCGGCCGTCGCCGTCGCGGGGCTGATCGCCTTCGTGGGGATCATCGTTCCGCACACGATCCGCCTGCTCGTCGGCGGGAGCTACCGGCTGCTGCTGCCGCTGTCGGTGATCGTGGGAGCCGGCTTCCTCGTCTTCGCGGACGTGATAGCGCGCACGGTGCTGGCGCCCCAGGAGCTTCCGATCGGCGTCGTCACCGCGTTCTTCGGTGCGCCGTTCTTCGCAGTGGTGCTGCGCACGACCAGGCGGACTGCGTGACGGCGCTTGCCCTCGACCGTGTGTCGGTCTCGCTGGGCGGGGCGGTTGTGCTGGACGCGCTTTCGTACGAGGTCGAGGCGGGCGAGTGGGTCGCCCTGATCGGCCCGAACGGGGCCGGGAAGACGACTGCGCTGCGCGCGGTCGCCGGTCTCGTCCCTTACGGCGGCCGGCTGCGCGTGTTCGAGCACGACGCCGGTGCCATCGCCCGCAAGGCGCTCGCCCGCCAGGTCGCGCTCGTCCCGCAGGTACCGCTCATCCCCGGCGACATCACCGTTCGCGAGTACGTCCTGCTCGGCCGCACGCCGCACCTCGGCTACTTCGGGACGGAGGGTCGCGCCGACCAGCGTGCCGCCGACGGAGCGATCGAGCAGCTCGACCTCGTGCCGTTCTCGCATCGTCGGCTCGACACGCTCTCGGGCGGCGAGCGACAGCGTGCGACGCTGGCACGTGCGCTTGCGCAGGACGCATCGCTGCTGCTGCTCGACGAGCCGACGGCCGCGCTCGACATGGGCCGCCAGCAGCAGGTTCTGGAAATCGTCGACCGGCTGCGTGGAAGCCGCGGGTTGACCGTCGTCTCGACGATGCACGACCTCACGCTCGCCGGCCAGTACGCGGACCGCCTGCTGCTGCTCGACGGCGGCCGCCTCGTCGCCGCGGGCGGCGCCGACGAAGTACTGACGCGCCCGCTGATCACGGAGCACTACGGCGCCGAGGTGGAGGTGGTCGACGCGCCCGGCTCGGGATTCGTGGTCGTGCCGGTGCGGCGGCCGCGGTGAGCTTGACGTTCCTGCTCGGCGGTGCGCGCAGCGGCAAGTCGACGCTGGCCACGGAGCTCGCGTCCAGCTCGGGCGGGCGGGTAACCGTCATTGCGACCGGCGAAGCTCGCGACGAGGAGATGGCCGCTCGGATCGCGGCGCACCGCGCGGAGCGCCCCGCGGAGTGGGGGACCGTCGAGGAGCCGCTCGAGCTCGCGGCGGCACTGGCCGCGGTGCCTGCGGAGAGTGCGGTGATCGTCGACTGCCTTTCGCTCTGGGTTGCCAACCTGATCGAACGCGGCGACGACGACGGCGACGTGGAGGCGCTCAGCGCGCGCGTGGCAGACGTCGCGCGGAAGCGCACGCCTCCGACGATCGTCGTCAGCAACGAAGTCGGCCTCGGCATCGTCCCGGCGTCGCCGCTCGGCCGCCGCTATCGCGACGTGCTCGGGCGAGTCAACGCACAGTGGGCCGCCGTTGCCGACGAGGCGGCGCTCGTCGTCGCGGGAAGGAAGCTGCGGCTGCAGTGACGGTCGACGAGCCTGCGCGCGCGGCGGCCCAGGCCGCCCTCGACGCGAAGACGAAGCCGCGCGCCAGCCTCGGTCGGCTCGAGGAGCTCGCGGTGCAGATCGCCGCGATCCGCGGGACACCGAAGCCCGGGCGGCTGGAGGCTGCCGTCGTCGTCGCAGCGGCCGACCACGGTGTCGCCGCAGAGGCCGTGAGCGCGTATCCCGCCGAGGTGACGCGGCAGATGCTCGCGAACTTCGAAGCCGGAGGCGCGGCCGTGTGCGTGCTCGCGCGCGCCGCAGGTGCACGCGTGCACGTCGTAGACGTCGGAGTGGGGCGGCCCACCGGCAACATCGCTCGCGGCCCGGCGATGACGCGAACCGAGGCACGCCGCCTGCTCGACGAGGGCGCTACGTCTGCCGCGGAGCTCGACGCGGACGGCGTCGGGATCGTTGCGCTGGGCGAGATGGGCATCGCCAACAGCACGGTCGCGGCTGCGCTCGCTTCTGCATTGCTCGCTGTGGACGCCCGCCGCGTTTGCGGACGAGGCACCGGGGTCGACGACGAGGGTCTGGCTCGCAAGGTGGCTGTCGTCCGCCGCGCGGTCACGGCGAATCCCGTCGACCACGACGACCCGGTGGCGGTGTTGGCGGCGCTCGGCGGCTCCGAGCTCGCGTTTCTGTGCGGGCTCGCCCTCGGCGCGGCGGAGCGCCGCATGGTCGTCCTCCTCGACGGGTTCATCAGCTCCGTCGCGGCGCTCGTCGCCGCCCGCCTCGCTCCGGCGGCGGCCGAGGCGATGATCGCCGCTCATCTCTCACCGGAGCCCGGGCACCGGCTCGTGCTCGACGCGCTCGGCCTCGAGCCGGTGCTCGACCTCCACCTGCGGCTCGGCGAGGGCAGCGGTGCCGCGCTTTGCCTGCCGCTGCTCGATGCCGCCCTCGCGGTCCTCGACGAGATGGCGACGTTCGCAACTGCGGGCGTGACGGATGCCGGCCGCTAGCGTGCGCGCCGGCGCCGGCGCGGTTTCGTTCCTCACGCGTGTGCCCGTCGGGCGCTACGTCGACGTCGACGGCGCGGACGTCGCTCGGGGCGCAGCGCTGTTTCCGGTCATCGGGGCCGGAGTGGGAGCGCTGACGGCCGGCGTCGCGCTGCTCGCCGCGCACGCGCTCCCGGCGTTCGTCTCGGCCGGGCTGGCCGTCGCAGTCGCGGCGGCCGTGACGGGCGCCATGCATCTCGACGCGCTCGCCGACACGGCAGACGCGCTCGGTGCGAACGGTCGCGACGAGGCGCTGGCGATCATGCGCGACTCGCGCATCGGAACATTTGGCGCCGTCGCGCTCGCGCTCGATCTGCTGCTGAAGATCGGCTGTGTCGCGACGCTCGTCGATCGCGGACACGTCGTCGCGGGTCTCGTCGCAGCGGGGGCGCTCTCCCGCGCCGCATCTCCGCCGCTGGCGGCGCTCCTGCCCTATCCTCGCGCCGAAGGCGGGCCGGGCGGCGTCCTGACCGGACGCCTGTCGACCGCTGCAGCCGCGGTCGCCGCCGCGCTCGGCGTGGCGATCTCCTCGGTCCTTTGGTGGACGAGCGGGCTCTGGCTCGCCCTCACGGCAGCCGTCGTCGCGGTGGCGCTCGGGCTCTGCTACCGCCGGTGGCTCGGCGGCGCGACCGGCGACTGTCTCGGCACCGCGACCGAGCTCTGCGAGACAGCCGTGCTCGTCGCCGCTGCCGCGCTCGCATGAGGCTCGTCCTCTGCCGGCATGCCGCGGCCGGAGACAGCGGCCAGGCCGGCCGCCTCGCGGCGGCGCTGGCCGACCTGAGCCTCGCCGCCGTGTACACGAGCCCGCTCGAGCGTGCCGCCGTCACCGCCGAGGCAGTCGCCGCTCGACACGGCCTCGCGCCGCTCGTCCTCGACGACCTACGTGAGATCGAGCTCGGCGACGTCGAGGGGCTGCAATTCGACGAGTACCCGCCGGAGCTACAGGCCAACTTGCTGAACGCCCCCGGAACCGTGCAGTTCCCGGGCGGGGAGTCCTACGAGCAGCTGCGCCGCCGTGTGGTCGGCGCCCTCGAGCGGATTGCCGTGCAGCACGGCGACGAGACCGTCGTCGCCGTCAGCCATGCGGGCGCGATTCGCGCCGCGCTCGCGACGTGGCTGTCCGTGCCCTCCAACGCGTCCTTCCGCCTCGACCAGAGCTTTGCGTCCGTCAACGTCGTGGACGTGGTCGACGGGCTGCCGCTCGTTCGGCTCGTCAACGGCTGTGAGCCGGGACGCTAGGATTTCCCCCGGCGCTTTGCGCCGTCCATGAGGGCCTAGGCGACAAGACACCGCTTTCTGTCCCGCCTCGACGGAGGTCCTCTTTGCTTGCCGCAGCGAACATCACGAAGTACCACGGTGCCCAGCTCGTCCTGGGCGACGTGACGCTGGTCGTGCCCCCGGACGCCCGGATCGGCCTCGTCGGCCGCAACGGCGTGGGGAAGTCGACGCTGCTGCGAATCCTCGCCGGGCTGGAGGAGCCCGACCACGGCACGGTCCGGCGCACGCCGCGCGGGCTCGGGGTCGCCTACCTGCCGCAGGAAGACGGCTCGGGCAACACGTCCGGAGGCGAGGTGGCCCGAGCCCGGCTCGGTGAGTTCCTGCGCCGCCCGCTCGACGTCTTCCTGTTCGACGAGCCGACGAACGATCTCGACTTCGGCGGGCTCGACTGGCTCGAGCGCGAACTGGCGAAGTTGCAGGGCGCCGCCGTGCTCATCTCGCACGATCGCGACTTCCTCGACCGTACCGTGGCCCGAGTCGTCGAGCTCGACGAGTGGACGCACGGCGCGACGGAGTTCTCCGGTGGCTGGACCGAGTACGAGCGCGCCCGGTCGAGCGCGCTGCGCCGCCAACACGACGCATACGAGCACTACGAGAGCGAGAAGGGGCGCCTCGAGGACCAGATGCGGCGGATGCAGCGCTGGGAGGAGCGCGGCTACGGCCAGGGCCGCAAGAAGAAGCGCACGAAGGACGTCAAGAAGCGCTTCGGCGGGCGCATCGAGCGGCTCGGGGAGGTCGAGAAGCCCTACGAGCCCTGGGCGCTGCGGATCCCGCTGTCGGCGCGGCGCCGCAGCGGCGACGTCGTGCTCCGCCTCGAGGCGGCGGTGGCCGAGCGCGGCTCGTTCACGCTCGGGCCACTCGATTTCGAGCTCGGCTGGACCGACCGTCTCGCCGTCGCCGGCGCGAACGGCAGCGGCAAGTCGACGCTGATCGACGTCCTGCTCGGCCGGCTGCCGCTGACGTCGGGTCGGCTGTGGAGGGGCTCGGGAGTCGTGCTCGGCGAGCTCACCCAGCAGCGCGGCGAGCTTGCGCGCGGACCGCTGCTCCCGCTCTTCACGCGCGAATCGGGACTGAACGAGGAAGACGCACGGACGTCGCTCGCCAAGTTCGGGCTCGGGGCCGACCACGTGCGCCGTGACGCGTCGTCGCTCTCGCCCGGCGAGCGCACGCGCGCGCTGCTCGGCTTGCTCGCCGCGCGTGGCGTCAACTGCCTGATCCTCGACGAGCCGACCAACCACCTCGACGTGCCGGCGATCGAGGAGCTCGAACGGGCACTGGACGCCTTCGACGGAACCGTTCTCCTCGTCACGCACGACCGCCGCTTCCTGCGGAGCTTTCGGGCTACGCAGACG
Organism: Actinobacteria bacterium 13_1_20CM_4_69_9; assembly: GCA_001920085.1. Classification (GTDB taxonomy): domain Bacteria; phylum Actinomycetota; class Thermoleophilia; order Gaiellales; family Gaiellaceae; genus 3-1-20CM-4-69-9. The sequence continues at coordinate 6,858 of MNJC01000089.1, read as the reverse complement.
TTGCAGCTGCCACCCGGCCGGGCCCAGGCCGTTCGAGCCGTCCCGCGCTGACGAGCCGGTCGACGAGGTCGCCCGGAAACAGCCACGTCCAGCTGAACCACGTGCGCACCTCGGGGACGCGCAGCGTGCGGCTGACGATCGCGCCGCACCGCTCGAGGGGGCCGCGGAGCCGCTTCAGCTCTTTCGCCTTGAGGCCCAGCTCGGTCCGCAGGTCCTCCGGCGTCGACGGCCCCGCCTCGCCGAGATGTCGGAGCAGCATCGCCGAGCCCTCCGGTTTCTCCATGCGCAGGAGCTCGCTGCGGCAAATCGGATCGGCGAGTGGGAGCGTCTCGTCCGTGAACAGGATCGACTTGCCTCGGTGCACCTTCAGCTCGTGGACGTCCGGGCGCTCCGCGAGCTCGAAGTACCACCCATACTTCGTCGCCGGCCAGCTGCCGAAGCCGCGGCTGCCGGGCGCGTACGGCTCCTCGTGGCAGGCCCCGAAGAAGCTCGGCAAGGCCGAATCGGGCGTCCGGGTCAGCAGCCCGCGGTCGCGCAGGAAGCCATGCGCTTCGTCGACGGATCGGAGCGCCCGGTCGGGGGTCAGCCTGCAGAGGTAGGCCCGCCGTTCGTCGAGCTCCTGCATGCCCGTATCCAAACAGGGCGCCCGCCCGTTTTCCCTGCACAACCAAGCAACTTCCCCTCCGTTTTTTAACGGAAAGGAGCCGAAAACATGGGTATCGGAGTCAGTCTCGTCCTGATGGCGGCGGGTGCCATCCTGATCTGGGCGGTCAACGCCACGGTCAGCGGCATCGAGCTGCACACGATCGGGTGGATCCTGCTCGCGGTCGGCGCCATCGGCGCGCTTCTCTCGCTCATCTTCTGGTCGAGCTGGGGCGGCGTGGGTGGCCCCGCCGACGGCCCGCGCGGCCGCCGCACGGTCGTGCGCGACGACTACTAAGCAGGTCGACACGCCGTGACTCGAGCCCCGCTTCGGCGGGGCTCGATCTTTTACGGGACGCCGATCCGCCCCAAAGGCCAATAGGTGAAGAAGACCTTTCCGATGATGGCGGACCGGGGGACGAGCCCCCAGACACGCGAATCGCAGGAGTGCGCGCGGTTGTCGCCCTCCATGAGGTACATGCTTTTCGGGATGCGGCGCAGCGTCCCGGTGGGCGGGATGTCGGCCAGCGACTTGGTCTCCGTGTCGCGGCGGTCAGGCTGGACGTACGGCTCGGAGAGGCGTCTGCCGTCGATGTACGTGTAGCCGTCGCGCTCCGCCCAGACCTCGCCGGGGAGGCCGATGACGCGCTTCACGAAGATGCCGCCCATGCATTCGCGGGCTGCGAGCTTCGGCGCGTGGAAGACGACGATCTCGCCCCGCCTTGGATCGCGGAAGTGATAGATGAAGCGGTTCGCGAGCACGCGGTCGGAGGAGTCGCTTTCGCAGCCGAACTCCGGACGGGCGCAGTGAAGGGTCGGCTCCATCGAAGGCGACGGGATCCGGTAAGGGTTGACGACCCACGCCTTGATCGCGAGCACGACGACCACGGCGACCGCGATCGTGACGATCCACTCGACAGCGCGGCGCCGCACGCAGGCTACGCCACGGCCGGCGCGAGCTGGCGTCCGATCAGAGCGACGGTGTCGAGATCCCGGTGCGCGAGGTGCTGCAGCATGACGCGCTCGAAGCCCAGCGCCTCGATCTCCTTCAGCCGTTCGACGACCTCGTCGACGGTCCCGACCGGCCCGCTCTTCGAGTACCGCTCCAGCACCGTCTCCGGATCGCGGCCGAAGCGCGATCCGATCCTGCGCGCCGACTCTCGTACCTCGCGGTCGTCGCGGCCGACGACGAGCGGCGCCATCAGCGAGTACCGCAGCGTCGCGGGATCGCGCCCGGCGTGCGCGCAGGCCTCGTCGAGGCGCGCTTTGCGCTCGCGCGCGTCGTCGAACGTCCCGAAGACGCAGTTGTACTCGTCGGCGAAGCGCACCGCGGGGCCGGTCGTTCCCGGCTTCGCGCTGCCGCCCACGAGGAGCGTCAGGTCGGGGCGCTTCAGCCCGGGAGCGCTTTGCAGCTGGTAGTACTCGCCGGCGAAGTCGACGCTGTCTTCGCGGAAGAGGTCGTGGACGACCTCGAGCTGCTCTGCAAAACGGGCGACGCGCTCCCGCGTCGTGGCGAAGTCGAAGCCGTACGCAAGGTGCTCGCGCTCCATCCAGCCGGCGCCCATTCCGAGCACGATGCGCCCCGCGGAGATCTCGTCGGCGGTGGCCGCGTTCCGCGCGAGCAGCGACGGGTGGCGGAACGTCGCGGGCGAGACGAGCGTGCCGAGCTCGAGCCTCGTCGTGCGCGCCGCGAGCCCGGCGATCGTCGCCCACGCGTCGAGCGCGGGCCGTGACTCGTCGAAGCCGGAGATGTAGTGGTCCGAACGGAACAGCGATTCGACGCCGTGCTCCTCGCAGGCGTCCGCGAGCGCGACCCAGTCCTCCCAGGTGACACCCTCCTGGCCCTCGATCATCAGCGCGAGCCGCACGGCGGGGGAAGCCTACGTATCCTCGGCGCATGGTCGACCGGTTGATCCTCGAGGAGCTGCGGCGCGCGCCCGCGCACGGCTACGCGATCAGCACGGCGCTCGCGCGGCGAGGGCTGCACGTCGCCCGCAACTCGGTCCATAGCGCGCTGCGACGGCTCGAACGTGACGGCGTCGTCACGGGGAAGTGGCAAGACGGCCGTCGCCGACGTGTCTACCGCCTGACGCGGGCCGGAGACGAGGCGCTGCGGCTCAGGCGGCTCGAAGTCCGCAGCTTGAGCCGCCGCTAGCATCGGCCGGATGGTCGTCGCCTCGCCGGAGCAGTACCTCGCCGACCTGAACCCGCCCCAGCGGGAGGCCGTGCTGGCCACGGAAGGCCCCCTGCTGGTGATCGCCGGCGCCGGGTCCGGCAAGACCCGCGTGCTGACCTACCGCGTCGCGCACCTGATCAACGCGGTCGGCGCGAAGCCCAACGAGATCCTCGCCATCACCTTCACGAACAAAGCCGCGGGGGAGATGAGGGAGCGTCTCCAGCGGCTGCTCGGGCCGAGCGGCCGCGGGCTCTGGATCCTCACCTTCCATGCGGCATGCGGAAGGATCCTGCGCCGCGAGGCGCAGCGGCTCGGCTATCGCTCGAACTTCACCATCTACGACCAGGCTGACCAGCATCGCCTGGTCAAGCAGTGCCTGGAGGAGCTCGAGCGCGACCCGAAGCGCTTCACGCCGCGTGGCATTCACAACCAGATCTCCCAGGCGAAGAACCGGCTAGTCCAGCCGGACGAATATGCGTCGCGTGTGCAGTCGTTCTACGACCAGACCGTCGCGGATGTGTACCAGCTCTACCAGCGGCGGCTCTTCGCGTCGAACGCCGTCGACTTCGACGATCTGCTGATGCTCACCGTCGACGTGCTCGAGCGCTTCCCCGAGGCGCGCGAGAAGTGGGAGAAGTCGTTCCGCTACATCCTCGTCGACGAGTACCAGGACACGAACCACGCCCAGTACCGGCTGCTGCAGCTGCTTGCCCAACGGGACATGAACGTTTGCGCCGTGGGCGATCCGGACCAGTCCATTTACGCCTTCCGCGGCGCGGACATCAACAACATCCTCGACTTCGAGCGCGACTTTCCCGGCACACGCACGATCGCGCTCGAGCAGAACTACCGCTCGACGAACCACATCCTCGACGCCGCGAACCACGTGATCACGAACAACCGCGAGCGCAAGCCGAAGGAGCTGTGGTCGGATCTCGGCGACGGCGAGCCGGTTCGTATCATCGAGGTCGAGGACGAGCACGCCGAGGCGCGCTTCGTCGCCGCCGGCATCGCCGCGCTCGTCGAGGAGGGGTACTCCGGCGACGAGATCGCCGTCTTCTACAGGACGAATGCGCAGTCGCGCGTCCTGGAGGACGTGCTCGTCCGGCAGGGCGTCTCGTACCAGGTGATCGGCGGGCCGAAGTTCTACGAGCGCGCCGAGATCAAGGACGCAATCGCGTACCTGCAGGCGATCGACAACCCCTACGACGCGGTCTCGCTCGCGCGGATCGCAAACCGTCCTCGCCGCGGCATCGGCGACTCGAGCCTTGCGCGGCTGCAGACGTGGGCGGACGCGCAGGGCCGCTCGCTCTGGGAGGCGACGGAGTTCGCCGAGGAGGCGGGCGTCGGCGCGGCACCGCAGAAGGCCGTCGCGAGCTTCCGCAACCTGATGCAGTCGCTGCAGGCGGGCGCGCTCGAGCTCCCCGTCGCGGAGCTCGTCGAGCGGACGCTCGAGCGCAGCGGCTACGTCGAGGCGCTGGAGGCGGACCGGACGATCGAGGCGCAGGGGCGGCTCGAGAACCTGCAGGAGCTCGTCGGGGTCGCGCGCGAGTACCAGGAGAACGCCGACGAGCCGTCGCTCTCGCACTTTCTGCAGGAGATCTCGCTGTATTCCGACCAGGACGCGATCCGCGAGCAGGAGAGCCTCGTCACGCTGATGACGCTGCACAACGCGAAGGGGCTCGAGTTCCGCTCGGTCTATCTGATCGGGATGGAGGAGGGGATCTTCCCGCACGCGCGCTCGATCGAGGAACAGGGCATCGAGGAGGAGCGGCGCCTCTGCTACGTCGGCATGACGCGGGCGAAGGAGGTGCTGACGCTGACGCACGCGTCGTCGCGCTCGCTCTGGGGCTCGCGCGGCTACAACATGCCGTCGCGCTTCCTCGACGAGCTTCCGGGCAATGTCGAGCGCGAGCGGCTGCGGCCGACGTCCTGGTCGTCGTACGGCGCACACGCGCAGGGCGTGGCGCCACGCGAGGACGTGCCGTCGCTCTCGACGGGGGACTCCGTGAGGCACGGCACGCTCGGCGAGGGCGTCGTCACGCAGATGGAGTCGGGCGGCGTCGTCACGGTGCGATTCGCCGACGGCAGCGAGCGGCGGCTGATGCTCGACTACGCGCCGCTGGAACGCATCTCGTGAGCGTCGAGATCCGCAACCCGGCCGAGGCCGAGTGGCGCGACGCGATGCTCATGACCACGGCTGTGTTCGGTGACGAGCCGAGAGACGAGGACTTCGAGCGGCACACGAAGATGCTCGTGCGCGATCGCTTCTGGACGGCATACGACGGCGACGTCCCGGTGGGCACCGCCGCCGACTTCCCGTTCACGTTGACGGTCCCCGGCGGTGAGCTCCGGGCCGGGGGCGTGACCTGGGTCGCTGTGCAACCAAGTCACCGGCGGCAAGGCGTGCTGAGGCAGCTGATGAGGCGCGAGCTTGAGGACATCCACGAGCGCGGGGAGCCGCTCGCGATCCTGTGGGCGTCGGAGGCGGCGATCTACGGACGCTTCGGTTACGGGCTCGCCGCGCCGCACTTCGAGATGGAGGCCGATTGCGCGCGTTTCGCGTTTCGCGACGATCCGGGGCCGCGAGGCAAGGTGCGCATGCTGTCACTCGAGAACGCGGTCGAGCCGGTGACGCAGGTGTACGAACGGGTGCGGCCGACCGTGCCAGGCTTCATCGGACGGTCACGTGAGTGGTGGAC
>MNJC01000089.1:0-1240 GCA_001920085.1 Actinobacteria bacterium 13_1_20CM_4_69_9 | reverse complement strand
ATCCCGCCTCGCCACTCTTTTTGATGGTCGTCGATGCGCGCAGCTTGCACCTGACCGCGATCGAGGGCTTGTGGCTGCGCATCGTCGACATCGAGGGCGCGCTGAAGGGCCGGTCGTTTGCGAGTGACGGCGAGGTCGTGCTCGACGTGCGCGACGAGTTCTGTCCGTGGAATGCGGGCCGCTGGCGGGTCGGTGGCGACATCGAGCGCACCGATGCCGATCCGGACCTGGAGCTCGACGTCGCCGACCTGGCGTCGGTGTATCTTGGCGCGTTCACGTTCAGCCGACTCGGTGCGGCCGATCGCGTCCGGGAATTCCAGGCAGGCGCGCTCGCACGCGCCGACGACCTTTTCCGCACCCCGCGACCCCCGTATTGCCCCGAGGACTTCTGATGTCGTTCGACGTTCGCACAGTCAAGGATCTCGACGAGTTCAGCTCGGCCGTCTTCGCCATCGGCCAGTACTTCGGCATGACGCCGACCGAGGAGCGCATGCAGCGCTTCCTCGACCAGATCACGGCCGAGCGCATGCACGCCGCATGGTCGGACGGCTCGATCGTCGGCGGCGCGGGCGCGTTCAAGTTCGACCTCAGCGTCCCCGGCGGAGATCTCCCGACGGCCGGCGTCAGCGTCGTCGGCGTCTACCCGACGCACCGCCGTCGCGGGGTGCTGCGCTCGCTCATGCGTGCACAGCTCGACGACGCACACGAGCGCGGCGAGCCGCTCGCGGCGTTGTGGGCGTCCGAGGAGACGATCTACGGCCGCTTCGGCTACGGCCTCGCGTCGTTCGCCGGCGAGATCAAGCTCGCGCACGAGTACACGTCCTTCGCGCAGGAGTTCCAGCCCGAGGGAACGATCCGCTTCCTCGAGCCCGACGAGGCGCGGGGCGCGCTGCCCTCGGTCTTCGACCGCGTCCGGCAGCTGTGGCCGGGCATGTTTTCTCGCGACGATCTCTGGTGGGAGAACCGGGAGATCAAGGATCCGGAGGAGCGGCGTGAGGGCGCCGGCCCGAAGCGCTGGGTCGCGTACGAGCGTGACGGCTCGATCGACGGCTACGCCGTCTATCGGCACAAGTTCGGCTTCGACGAAGGGGCGTCGACGGGCGAGCTGCGTGTCATCGAGGCGCTCGCCGCGACCCCGACTGCCGAACGAGATCTCTGGGGCTACCTCCTCGCGATCGACTGGAAGGCGACCGTGCGCGCGTTTCTGCTGCCGCCCGACCACACGTTGTTCTTGCTGGTC
>MNJC01000084.1 GCA_001920085.1 Actinobacteria bacterium 13_1_20CM_4_69_9 | reverse complement strand
CTGATTGCGACCTCGGAGTGGCTGGAAGGGGTGCTCGGCCGGCGCCTGGAGGGACAGGTCTACCGCGCGGGCGCGTGGGCGGGCTGAGGCGCCTCGCGGAACGACTTCAGCGCGAGGCCGATCTCTTCCTCGGTCGTCTGCCAGTTCGAGACCGAGACGCGGATCGCCCGCCGGCCGTCCCACGTCGTGCCGCTCATCCAGACGTCCCCCGCGTCCTGCACGCGCCGCAGCACGTCGTCGGTCTCCTCGTCGCTCGCGAACCGGAAGAGCACCTGGTTCAACACGACCTCGTTGACCAGCTCGACACCGGGCACCGAGACGATTCCCTCGGCGAACTGCCGCGCGCACTCGCATGTTCGCTCGACCAGGTCGCGGAGCCCGCTGCGGCCGAGGGAGCGCAGCGCCGCGTAAACGGCGAAGCCGCGCGCGCGGCGCGAGAACTCCGGAACCCAGTCGACCTGGTCGCGCACGGTGCGCGCGCCGTCGTCCTGGATGAGGTACGACGCGCTCACCGTCATCGCCGCACGGTGCGCCTCGCCGTCCTTGCAGAGGACGAGCGCCGAGTCGTAGGGAACGTTGAGCCACTTGTGCGCGTCGGTGATCCACGAGTCGGCATGCTCGACGCCGCGCACGAGCCCGCGTAGGCGCGGGCTCGCCGCCGCCCAGAGCCCGAAAGCACCGTCGACGTGGAGCCATGCGCCGTGCGCAGCGGTCGCCTCCGCGATCTGCTCGAACGGGTCGAAGGCGCCCGTGTTCACCTCGCCGGCCTGCGCGCAGACGATCGTCGGACCTTCGCCTCGCTCGAGGGCTGCACGGAGCGCGCCCGCGTCCATGCGTCCCTGGCCGTCGGCTGCCACGGGCTCGGGGGCGCCGAGCCCGAGCAGCCGCAGCGCGCGGTCGATCGTGACGTGCCGCTTCTCGCCGACGAGCACCCGGACGCGAGGCCCGCCCGCCAACCCGTCACGTGCGACGTCCCATCCCGCGCGCTCGAGCACGCGGTAGCGCGCGGCAGCGAGCGCCGTGACGCTGCCCATCTGCGAGCCGGTGACGAGGCCGATCGACGCATCGGGCGGGAGCGCCAGCAGCTCGCACACCCATCCGCGCACGACCTGCTCGACGACCGACGCCGCCGGCCCGCCCACGTAGAGGCCGGCGTTCTGGTCCCACGTCGATGTGAGCCAGTCGCTCGCCAGCGCGGCTGGCAGGCCGCCGCCGATCACGAAGCCGAAATACCGGCCGCTCGGAATCGCGACGATGCCCGGGTCGGCGGCGGCCGCGAGCTCCTCCACGACCTGCTCCGGCTCGAGCGGCTCCTCCTGGAGCGGTACGCGCAGCCGCGAACGCAGCTCGTCCGCGGAGAGCTGAGGGAACACGGGCCGGTCCTCGAGTGAGTCGAGGAAGTCGGCCGCCAGCTCGGCCGTGCGTCGAAGCAGCGCGCGCGTGTCCGCCATCGTCTGAATCTACGTGCCTAGACGCGGGTCGCGCACGATTCCTTCCGCAGCGAGGCTCGCGATCGCCTCCTCGGCGTAGCCCGCCTCGCGCAGGATCTCGGTCGTGTGCTCGCCGAGCCGCGGCGGTGGCGATCGGTGCAGAGCTCGCTCTCCGTCGAAGGAGAGCGGAAGCGCGACGGTTGGCGCGGGGCTTTCCTGGATCAGGCCGAGCGCGGCCGTTTGCTCGTGGTCGGCGACCTGGCCGACGTCGTTGACCGGCGCCGCGGGGACTCCCGCATCGGCGAGTCGCGCAAGCAGCTCGTCACGCGACGTCTCGGCGACGCGCGCCTGGATCAGCGCCGCCAGCTCCTCGCGGTGCGCCAGCCGGTCGGGGTTCGTGGCGAAGCGCGCTTCGGTCGGGAGCGTGTCCAGCCCGAGCGCCTCGCACAGCCGCACGAACAGCCGATCGTTCGCCGCCGCGATCATCACGTCGCCGTCGGCGGCCTGGAACACCTGATACGGCGCGATCAGCGGGAACGCCGTGCCGTGACGGCCAGGCACGCCGCCCGTGCCGAGATACGCGGTCACCTGGTACGGCAGCAGTGCGACGGCGGTCTCGAACAGCGAGACGTCGACGGTGCGCCCGCCGCCGGCGTGTAGCGCGGCGAGGATGCCGAGCGCAGCCCACATACCCGTTCCCTGGTCGACAAGCGACGTGCCGACCCGCACGCCAGGCCGGCCGGGCTCGCCGGTCACGCTGATGATCCCGCCGAACGCCTGGAGCAGCGGGTCGTAGCCCGCGCGGTCACGGAGACGGAGCAGCACGTCCCGTCCCCGCTTGACGTCGAGCGCGAGCGAGCGCTTGCTCAGGTTCGCCGCGTAGAACATGACGCTCGCGCCCTCCCAGAAAGGCGGTCCCCACTCGCGAGCCTCGTCGCCACGGTCCGGATGCTCGACCTTGACGACGTCGGCGCCGAGCGCGGCGAGGATCTCCGTACAGTAGGGCCCGGCCAGCGAGCTCGTCACATCGATGACCCGCACCCCGTCCAGCGGCAGGAATGCTTTGTCCATACGCGCTCGACGATAGTGATGCTCGCCTTCCTCAACGGCCTGATCGACGCGCTGACGGGGTCGATGTGGACGTATCCGCTCCTCTTCGGGATCTGCGCCGGGGACGCGGTCTTCCCCGCGCTGCCCAGCGAGACGGCGATGATCGTGTGCGGGATCCAGGCCGCCCGAGGGCAGCTCTCCCTGCCCGTCGTGATCGTCGTCGGCGCTGCGGGCGCGTTCGTCGGCGACAACACGTCGTACGCGCTCGGCCGCTTCGCGGGCCAGCCCGTCGTCGACCGTTTCTTCAGCGGCGAGCGCGCCCAGGCGCGGCTCGACTGGGCCAGGCGCTTCCTGAAGGAGCGAGGCACCTACATCCTGATCGTGGCGCGCTTCATTCCCGGCGGACGCACCGCGACCACGTTCACGTCCGGCCTGGTCCGTGTGCGGTGGCTGATGCGCTTCGTGCCGTACATCTTCGTCGCCGCCGTTCTGTGGGCGCTCTACGGGGCGCTGCTCGGATACCTCGGCGGGCGGCTCTTCGAGAACCATCCGCTGTACGCGCTGCTCGTCGCGTTCGGCATCGCCGCATCGGTGGCGGCCTCGGTCGAAGGCGCTCGTTGGCTGCGCAAAAGGGGGTAGTCGACCGCCGACAACCCGTCTACGGTGACCCGATGCGGCGCGTAGGGGTCATCGCGGTCGTATTCGCTGCGCTCGTCGTCGCGCCGCCTGCCGGCGCGGGGAAGCTGCAGGTGGGCCGGTCGACACCCGGCGTCGTCGAGCTGATGTCGCTGCGCGCGCACGCGTACGCCCTGATCCAGCTCCCGCGCGGGCGGCGCGTGCCCGGCGCGACGCTCGTATCGCGACGGCTCGGTGTCTGGCGGCTTCCGGCCGCGCACGCGGAGCGCATCGCGCTGGGGTTGCACCCGCTCGCAGTCGAAGCCGACCGCGCGGTGAAGCCGCAACGCGCAGCGGCGGAGCCGTTCGCAGGATTCGAGTGGTGGCGTGCGGCGGTCGGCGCCGACCGCGTCGTGCCGCCGGGGCCGGGGAAGCGCGTCACCGTCATCGACAGCGGCCTCGACGTCGGTCACCCCGAGTTCGCCGGGCGGCCGAACACGACGCTCCTCGACGCGCAGTCGACGATCGGGGCCGAAGACGAGGCGCACGGCACCGCCGTCAGCTCCGTCGCGGCGGCGCCGGAAAACGGCATCGGCCTCGTCGGCATCTATCCGCAGGCTGTGCTCGCGGAATGGGATACCGGGCCGATGTACGTCAGCGACGTGATCCAGGGCATCGAGCATGCGCTCGACGCCGGCCAGAGCGTGATCAACATGAGCTTCGGCTTCGACGGCTACGACCGGCTGCTTGCAGACGAGCTCGACGTTGCCTTCGGCAGCGGCTCGCTCGTCGTCGCGGCCGCCGGCAACGACTACCGCGAAGGCAACGCGCGCCACTCGCCGGCCGCCCTCCCGCACGTGCTCACGGTTGCGGCGACGGATCAGCAGAACCACTCCTCCGATTTCTCCAACAGGTCGCTCGCGATCGACCTCGCCGCGCCGGGCGAGAACATTCCCGTCGCGGTGCCGACGTGGGTCAGCCCGTCCGGCTACGCGACCGCGGACGGCACGAGCTTCTCGGCGCCGCTCGTCGCCGGCGCGGCGGCCTGGGTGTGGACGCGCCGGCCCGAGCTCGACGTGACGCAGCTGTTCGACCTGATGCGTTGGTCGGCGACGGACATCGGCACGCCCGGGTTCGACGAGGACAGCGGCTGGGGTCTGTTGAACGTGCCGGCCGCGCTCTCCAGGGACGCGCCGGCCGTCGATCCCGGCGAGCCGAACGACGATGTCTACGAGGTCGTCGACGGAAAGCTCTTCCGCAACGCGGCGTCGCCGCTGACGTCGCCGGGTCACGGCAGCGCGACGCTCAGCGCCAGGCTCGACGTCACCGAGGATCCCGAGGACGTCTACCGCGTGTGGGTCCCGGCGCGGAACCGCGTCGCGATCCGCGTGACCGTGTCGGGCGATGCGGACGTCGAGCTCTGGAACGCGACCACGCCGTCGGTTCTGATCACCGGGGCCGTGCGCCGCAAGCATCTGCTCGACGGCAGCGGCTACGACGGAGACCATCCGGAGAACGTCGCCTTCCGGAACCGCACGCGGCGCGGCACATACGTCTACCTCGACGTCTACCTGCCCGAGCAGGGAGCGTCGTCATCGTCCTATCGCGCGACGATCACGACGGCGCGCTGACTCACCGGCGCCGGAAGCGCGACCAGAAACCCTTCGCCTTCGCCTGTGGCGTCCCGGCCGCGAACGAGGTCGTGATCGAGCGTCGGACGAAGTCCTCGACGCGCTGGTCGAAATCCTCGCCGAGGATGTCTGCCTTGCTCGGGCCGAGGTTTCGCTCCGTCTTCAGCGGCGCGAAGTCCTCGTGCCCGTCGAGGGCGAGCTGGTAGATCCGCTCCTCGCCCACGTCCTTGAGCGTCAGCGCGGCGAGGTCGCGTAGGGACGACCCCTCCGGCACGTCGCCCCCGAGCAACGCGCGCGTCGTCTCGGAGAGCAGGATCTGGCCGCCGTGCCCCGATGAGCAGATACGCGCCGCTCGCACGACGTCGAGGCCGACGTAGCCCTCGTCGCCGACGGACGGCTCGCCGGTGTGCAGGCCCATGCGCACCCTCACGGAAACGCCGTCGGGCCAGTCCTCCTCGAGGAGCGCGCGTTGCGCGGCGACCGCTCCGGCGGCGGCGTCGCGCGCGCGCGTGAAGGAGAAGAAGAACGCGTCGCCTTGCGTGTCGATCTCCTGCCCGCCGGCCGAGCCCAGCGTCTCGCGCAGGATGCTGCGCTCGCGGCCGAGGACGTCCGAGTACCGGTCGCCGAGCTCGCGCAGCAGAGCGGTCGACCCTTCGATGTCGGTGAACAGGAATGTCACCGTCCCGCTTGGGAGCAAGCTCACGGGGCAGAGTATGAGCGTGAACCGCCTGGCCGCCGAGACGAGCCCCTACCTCCTGCAGCACGCCGACAATCCTGTCGATTGGTATCCGTGGGGTGACGAGGCGCTCGCGCGTGCGCGCGAGGAAGACAAGCCGGTCCTGCTCTCCGTCGGGTATGCCGCGTGCCACTGGTGCCACGTGATGGAGCACGAGTCGTTCGAGGACGACGCGACGGCGTCCTTGATGAACGAGCACTTCGTCTGCGTCAAGGTCGACCGCGAGGAACGGCCCGACGTCGACTCGATCTACATGGACGCGGTCGTCTCGCTGACCGGACACGGCGGCTGGCCGATGACCGTGTTCCTCACGCCCGACGGCGAGCCGTTCTTCGGGGGGACGTACTTTCCCCCGGAGCCGCGCCACGGGCTCCCGAGCTTCAAGCAGCTGCTGACCGCCGTCGCCGATGCCTGGCGCGACCGCCGCGCGGACATCGAGCGGGACGCGGGGACGATCACCGAGCAGCTGCGTCGAGCGGCGCAGCCGTCGCGTGAGCCTCTCTCTTCGTCGCTGCTCGCCGACGCAGTCCGTGGACTGCGCGGCACGTTCGACCCGGTGTGGGGCGGGTTCGGCGGCGCGCCGAAGTTCCCGCCCGCCTCGGCGCTCGAGTTCCTGCTCCGACGCGACGAGCTGGAGCTCGTCACGAAGACGCTCGACTCGATGGCGCTCGGCGGGATGTACGACGTCGTCGGCGGCGGGTTCCACCGCTACTCGGTCGACCGGGAGTGGCTGATCCCGCACTTCGAGAAGATGCTGTACGACAACGCGTTGCTCGTCCCGGCGTACCTGCACGCCTGGGTCGTGACCGGGCGGGCGCGCTATCGCGAGGTGGTCGAGCAGACGTGCGAGTACATGCTGCGCGAGCTGCGTCTTCCCGGGGGCGCCTTCGCGTCGGCCCAGGATGCCGACACAGAGGGCGTCGAGGGCCTCACGTACACGTGGACGGAGGACGACGACGTCCCACGCGAGCTCCTACAGCCGTTCGAGCACGGACGCTTCGTGCTGCGCGGTGAGCTCGACGAGGGCACGCGCGCGCGCCTGCTCACGGAGCGCGAGCAGCGCCCGCAGCCGTTGCGCGACGACAAGGCCGTGGCGTCGTGGAATGGGCTGGCCGTTGCGGCGCTCGCCGAGGCCGGCCGGCGCCTCGGCCGCGCCGACCTCGTCGACGCCGCGCGAGCATGCGCCGAGTTCGTGCTCGGCGCGCTCTCGACGCCGGAGGGTCGGTTGTTCCGCACGTGGCGCGCCGAACGGGCGCGGCATGCCGGCGTGCTCGACGACTACGCGGACGTCGCGCACGGCCTGTACGAGCTGCACGTCGCGACCGGCGAGCTCCGGTGGCTGCAGGAAGCAAGACGGCTTGCGCTGCTCGCGACGGACCTCTTCGGCGACGACGAGCGCGGCGGCTTCTTCCTGACGCCGGTCGACGGAGAGCAGCTCGTGAGCCGCAAGAAGGTCTTCGACGATCACCCGACGCCGTCCGGCAACTCGATGCTCGCCTTCGTGCTGCTGCGCCTCGCGCGCCTCTGGGGAGACGACGAGCTCGAGCGCCTCGCCGTCGGGGTGTTCCGGTTCATCGCCGCGCAGATCCCGCATGCGCCGTCCGCGTTCGGTCATGCGCTGTGTGCGCTCGACCTCCACTTCGCACCGCCCCGCGAGCTCGCCGTGATCGGGCCGCCCGACTCGGAGGTGGCCCGCCGCGAGCTGGCGCCGTTCGACCCGAACGCCGTCATCGCGTTCGGGCCGAGCGACGAGGTGCCGCTGCTACGCGGCAAAGAAGCCGTCGACGGACGCCCGGCGGTCTACGTCTGCGAGAACTTCGCGTGCCGGGCGCCCGTCACATAGGCGTTGGGGTCAGTGGTTCGCGTTACCGTGCGCCCTCGCGTCGCACGACGCACCGGCTGTGTCCGCCAGTGACGCGAGCACTGCAGCGTTGACGTCGCAGATGTTCACGGCGGCTGCAATCGGAACCTGGATGGTGACGTTCGACAGGTTCACGTTCACGAGGCCGTTCTGCGTGGTCGTTCCTGTGGGCGCGCCCACGGTCACGGCGTTCCCGGCCGCGTTGGCGATGGAGCTGCACTGCTGCGTCGCGCCGGTGTCGACGAGGTTCGCGAGCACCGCCACGTTGACGTCGCAGACGTTGGCGGCGACGCCGATCGGTACCTGAACCGTGACGTTCTCCAGGTTGAGGTTGACGAGCCCGTTCTGTGTCGTTTGGGCTCCGGCGGTTCCCGCGGTCGCGCCGAGCGCCAGTGTCAGCGCAGCGAACGAACATGCAAGTACGCGTCGCATGAAGTAACCCCCCTCGGTAGCGTTTGCCGACTTGCTAGGTGCTCTTCGCCTTCCCGGCGAGTATGGGTTCAAACGGACAAGCTGAAAGGGTCACCCGGGTAGGCAGAGGAGGCGCTGCCGCGACTGTGACTTCCTAGCAGGTCGACAACCGCGGGGGCGCGCCCCCTCATGGAAAGAGACCCGTAGGACGGCCGAAACCCTGCAGTCGATTATGTGACGTCTCGCACTTGCGCGCCCGGCAGCGAAGAGATCAGGCTCTCGGTCCGCACCGGAAAGACCGCGTGCGGCGTTCCGCCTGCGCACCACACGGTCTCGAAGCGGCGGAGCGACTCGTCGACGACCGTGCGCACGGGCCGGTCGTGGCCCAGCGGCGGAACGCCGCCGACAGCGAAGCCCGTCGCCTCGCGGACCTCGTCGGCCTTGGCCTGACGGACCCCGTCGCCGAGCTTCCCTGTGTCGACTCGCCGGTCGCCAGCGCACAGGCAGAGCACCGCGCCGGCGCCGTCCATGAACACGAGCGACTTGACGATCTGCCCGAGCTGGGCGCCGACGGCGTCGGCGGCCTCCTGCGCGGTGCGGGTCGAGTCCGAGAGCTCGCGGATCTCGACGTCGAGGCCTTGCTCGTGGAGCCGCTGCTGCAACCGTTGGGCCGTCGGGTGCACCTGCTTAGGCTATCCCGGCTTTGGCGCTGCTCGAGGTCGAAAACGTCACGAAGCGCTTCGGCGGGATCGTCGCGCTCGACGGTGTCTCCTTCGCGGCGGAGCCCGGCGAGATCGTCGGCCTGATCGGCCCGAACGGCGCGGGCAAGACGACGGCCTTCAACGTCATCACGCGCCTGTACACACCGGATGCGGGCGACGTCCGTTTCGAGGGCAAGAGCCTGCTCGGGGTGCCGCCGAGCGGCGTCGTCAGGCGCGGGATTGCGCGCACGTTCCAGAACGTCGAGCTCTTCCGAGGCATGTCCGTGCTCGACAACGTGCGCGTGGGTGCGCATGCGCGGCGCGGCGAGCAGACGCCGGAGGACCTTCTCTACTACGTCAACCTGCACTCGCTGCGCTACCGGCCGGCAGCGGAGCTTCCGTACGGGACGCAGAAGCGGGTCGAGCTCGCGCGTGCGCTCGCCTCCGCGCCGCGTCTATTGCTGCTCGACGAGCCGGCAGGCGGCCTGAGTCACGAGGAGGTCGAACACCTCGGAACGTTCATCAAGCGGATGCGCGACGACTACGAGCTGACCGTCCTGCTCGTCGAGCATCACATGGGCCTGGTGATGAGCACCGCCGATCGAGTGCACGTCCTCGACTTCGGCCGCAAGATCGCGGAAGGGACTCCCGCGGAGGTTCGAGGCGACAAGAACGTGATCGAGGCCTACCTCGGAGCAGAGGCGTGACGGCGCTCCTCCAGCTTCGCGACGTCGAGGCGCGGTACGGCGCGGTCAAAGTGCTGCACGGGATCGCGCTCGAAGTCGGCGCGGGCGAGCTCGTCGCGGTCCTCGGCGCGAACGGCGCCGGGAAGAC
>MNJC01000054.1 GCA_001920085.1 Actinobacteria bacterium 13_1_20CM_4_69_9 | reverse complement strand
CCGGTCGCTCGTCGACGCGTTCAACGCGCGGCTGCGGCTGGTCGCCCGCCTGAAGGGCTACAAGGAGTCGCGCGGCATCGACTTCCTCGACCCCGAGCGCGAGGAGTGGATGCTTCAGTACCTGTCGCGGGCGAATCGCGGCCCGCTGTCCCAAGACGGGTTGAAGGAGCTGTTCGAGGAGATTCTCGACCTCACGAAGCGTGAGGTCCAGCGCGGCGAGGAGCCCTAGTCGTCGTCGGGATCGACGGCGAACTCGTCAGGCGTGACCTGCTCGAGGAACTGCTTGAACTCCGAGACCTTCGACTCGATCTCCTCCTCGGTCACTTCCTCGCCCTCGAACTCGATCCCGGACTCCTCGATCACCTCGTCGGCGGCGAAGATCGGCGCTTCGGCGCGGATCGCGAGCGCGATGGCGTCGGACGGACGCGAGTCGACCTCGATCTCCGAGCCGTCGAGCTGCACGGTGATCTGCGCATAGAACGTGTTCTCGCGCAGCTCCGTGACGGTGATGCGTGTCACTTGCGCGCCGAGCTGATCGAGCATGTCGGTGACGAGGTCGTGCGTCATCGGCCGCGGCGTTGTCGCGCTCTGCAGCTTCATCAGGATCGCCGCCGCCTCCGGATGGCCGATCCAGATCGGCAGGAACTTGTTGCCTTCGGCCGTCTTCAGGAGGACGATCGGCTGCTTGCCGACCAGATCGAAGCTCACGCCGTAGATCTGCATCTCCTGCATGGGGCGACCCTTTTGGATGGTAGCTCAGCGCTTCCGCGTCAAACGTCACCCGTAAGGGCGTTCCAAAACCTTTACGAGGACGCCGCCTAGCGCTCTTTGAGGCGCCACTCGGCGACGTCTCGGATGCTGACAATGCCCACGGCCCGCTCGCCCGCGACGACGGGGATGTGACGGAAGCCGCGTTCGATCATGGTCTCGCCCGCCTCCTCCACCGAGGCGTCCTCGGTCATGGTCACGGGGTCGGGCGTCATCCACTCCCGCACGCGCGCCTCGCTCGAGTGCACGCGGCCTGCGACCGCCCGCATGAGATCGCGCTCGGTGAAGATCCCGATCATCCGGCCGAAGTCGGAGACGACGACGGCTCCCACGCCATGGCTCGTCATCTTCTCCGCGGCCTCGCCGATCGTGTCGGACGGCTCAACCGACAAGACGTCCTTCGTCATGACCTCACCCAGAGTCGCCATGGCGGCGAGCATAAACGGCATCCTGCCCTCGCCGCGAGTGCCGGCTTTGCCGGCGCTCGCCCACGAACGCTCTCCGAAGCACCATCCGAAAAGAATCATCATGGCGCGAAGCGCCGGATTCTT
The DNA here is from genome assembly GCA_001920085.1 of Actinobacteria bacterium 13_1_20CM_4_69_9. Classification (GTDB taxonomy): domain Bacteria; phylum Actinomycetota; class Thermoleophilia; order Gaiellales; family Gaiellaceae; genus 3-1-20CM-4-69-9. Next base: position 10,854 of record MNJC01000054.1, on the reverse strand, counting down.
TTCGGAAGTGGGCGATCGTGGATTCGAACCACGGACCTCCGCCTTATCAGAGCGGCGCTCTAACCAACTGAGCTAATCGCCCGCGAGCGGCTCAGTGTAGCCGGGGGCTAGTGCAGGCGATCGGTGCGCTGGACGTAATCCTCGACGGCGAGCAGGAAGGTGTTGTCCTCCGCGAGCTCGCGGAGCGTTCCCTTCGTCTCGTCGTCCAGATCCTCGTCGCGCGCGAGCTCGGTCAGGAAGCTCCCGATCTGCCCGTCACGGGAGAGTGCGGCCATGCGGAGGAAGATCCGCTTCGCCTCGTCGTCCTGCGAGATCGCCTCGAGCGATTCGATGTCGTGATGCAGCCACAGCCCCAGCATCTCGAAGGTAGAACGCTTCGAGACACCCGGCGGATACGGCCGTTACGGCGCCGCGCGCTCCAGCGCCTCGACGAGCTCTTCGAGCTCCGCCTCGTCGGCGAAGGGGATCTCGATCCGGTTCGACACGACCCGACTCGAAAACCCCGTGATCCGGTCGGCCGCCGTCTTCGCACGCGCAACGAGGTGCGGATCGAGCCTCGCCTGCTGGCGGCGCTGCTTCGTCCTCGCACCGGCCCAGCGCGCGGCCCGCTCGGCTGCGCGGACGGACATCCCCTTCTGCACGATCTTGCGCGCAAGCGCCCGTCGGCCTTCGTGGTCGGGCACCGCCAGGACCGCGCGGGCGTGGCCCTCGGTCAGCTGTCCGCGCTCGAGCATCTTGAGCACGTCCTCGGGTAGCTCGAGCAGCCGGACCCGGTTCGACACCGCGGGCTTCGACTTGCCGACCTGCTCCGCGAGCTCGCCCAGGGAGAGCCCGAACTCGTCGAGCACGACCGCGAACGCGCGCGCCTCCTCGACCGGCGACAGATCCTCGCGGGCGATGTTCTCGACCAGGCCGAGCAGGAGGGAGTCGCGATCGTCCGCCTCGCGCACGACGGCGGGCAGCGTCCTCAGCTTTGCCTCCCGCGCCGCTCGCCACCGGCGCTCGCCGGCGATCAGCTCGTAGCCGCCGGCAACGCGCGGACGCACGAGCACCGGCTGCACGACGCCCTGCGCGCGCACCGAGTCGGCGAGGCCGGCGCCCGCGTCGGAGTCGAACTTCCGCCGCGGCTGCCTCGGATTCGGATGAATCGCGTCGACCGGGAGCTCGGCGAGCTCCGTGCCGCCGCCGTCGCCGCCAAGCAGGACTTCGAGCCCGCGGCCGAGACCGCGTCGCTCAGGCGCGCTCGACAAGCTCCATCGCCACCTTCCAGTAGGCGTCCGCGCCGCGCGAGCGGCGGTCGTACGCGATCGCAGGGAGCCCGTGGCTCGGCGCCTCCGCCAGGCGCACCGAACGTGGGACGGTCGCCGCGAACACGAGGTCGCCGAAGTGCTTCCGCACCTCCGCCTCGACGTCGGCCGACAGGCGCGTGCGCCCGTCCACCATCGTCAAAAGGACGCCGCCGACCGCCAGCCGCGGATTGAGACGCATCTTCACGAGGTTGATCGAGTGGACGAGCTGCGACAGCCCCTCGAGCGCGTAGTACTCCGCCTGGACGGGAATCAGGACGCGGTCAGCAGCTGCGAGGGCGTTCACCGTCAGGGGCCCGAACGACGGCGGGCAGTCGAGGAACACGAAGGAGTACTGATCCACGCCCGCAGCAAGCGCGTGCCGGAGGTACGTCTCACCGTCGGTGTGCCTCGTCAGCTCGACCGTCGCACCGGCCAGCTCGGGTTTTGCGGGCACGAGGTGCAGGTTCGCGAAGCGCGTCGGCCTCGCCAGCTCAGCCAGCGGCGCGCCGTCGAGAAGGTCGTAGGTCGACGTGCCGTTTGCCCGCTCCCCGAGCCCCGACGTGGCGTTCGCACGCCGGCCAGAGTACTCAGCGCAACGGACGCTTACGCGCGACTCCCGTCCGCCGCGGAAAGCCGGCGGGAGTGTGTCGCACCTTGCGCAGAACGAGCAGGCCCTCGTGCTCGTCCGACAACTCGCCGCCGACCTGTTCGGCGACGCGGGCGACTCGTTCGACGTCTGCCGTCTCGCCGATCCAGAGGACGACGGCACCCCCCGGGCGCACGAGCGGCAGGCACCACTCCGCAGCGACCGGCGGCGGCGCGAGAGCCTTTGCGACGGCGACGCCGAACGCTTCCGTCTCCTGCTCCTCGGCCCGCCCTCGCACCACGCGCGCGTTCGGCGGCGCCCACTCACGCAGGAAGTCGCACTTGCGCCCGTTCGCCTCGAGCAGCGTCACATCACGCTCTGGCAGCGACACGGCGAGTGGAATGCCCGGCACGCCGGCGCCCGACCCGACGTCGACGATCGCGCCCTCGAACCGCGACACGATCTCGACACCCCGCAGCGAATCCTCCAGCAAGGCGCGTCGCGCCTCGGCGACCGCGTCGATCGCGGTCAGGCCCGGTGTCGCGACGACGGCGCGGACCCAGTCTTCAAGCAGGGCGGATGATGACGAAGCGGTTCGGCTCCGTTCCCTCGCTCGTCGTCTCGACGCCGTCGAACTCCTTCAGGCGGATGTGCACGACCTTGCGCTCCACAGCGGTCATCGGGTCGAGCTCGACAGACTCGCCGTCCGCGAGCGCACGCTCCGCAGAGCGCACCGCCAGCGCCTCGAGCGACGCACGGCGCCGCGCGCGGTAACCCGCGGCGTCGACGACGACCTCCTTGCGCTCGCCGTCCGGGCCGCGGTACATCGCGGCGTTCGCGAGGTACTGGATCGCGTCGATCGTCTGACCGTGCCGTCCGATCAGCATTCCGAGGTCAGGTCCGGTGCACGAAACGGTGATCGTCTCGGCGCCCTCCGCGACGTCGACCAGCGCGTTCACTCCGATGCCCTCGACGATGCGCTGCACCAGCTCACGGGCCTCCGCGGCAAGGTCGCTCTCATCCACCGGTGCCGCGTCCTGCGGAGCCGTCGCGGCCGCATCGACGGGCGCCGTCGCGATCACGCGCGCGGGCGTGAATCCGACGCCGAGCAGGCCGCGCTCGCCCTCCGACACGACCTGAAACCGAACCGCCGACTTGTCGAGGCCCGGCCGCTGACGCTCGAGCTCCCGCAGCGCCGACCACTTGGCCTCGCCGCGGAGCCTCCATCTCCTTCGCAGGCGTCCGCGACGAGCGCTTCTGTGCCGTCGGCGGGGCGACCTTCGGGATCAACCGTCGAGTGATCAGCCCCTGCCCCACCGTCCAGAGGTTTGTCGTCATCCAGTACAGAACGAGGCCTGCGGGGAAGCGCGCGATCACGAAGATGAACGCGAACGGGAGGACGTACATGATGATCCTCTGCGATTGCTGCATCGAGCCGGACATGAAGTACGTCGACGCCAGCTGACTCGTGACGTAGACGGCCAGCAGCACGTAGCCGGACCAGTGACTCGTCACGTGCGCCGCGATGCTCGGCACGAAGTGCAGCCACGACAGGTCGCCCGCCGGCGGGTGCTTCGCGAAGTTCCGCAGTGTGTAGTAGAGACCGATGAAGATCGGGAACTGCGCCAGCAGCGGCAGGCACGACGAAGCCGGGTTGATGTTCTTCTCCTTGTAGAACTTCATCAACTCCTCGTTCAGCTTCTGCCGGTCGTGCTTGTACTTCCGCTGGATCTCCTTCATCTGCGGCGCGTACGCCTGCATGTTCTGCATCGAGTGGATCTGCTTGACCGTCAGGGGCACGAGCAGCATCCGGACGAGCACCGTCAACACGCAGATCGACCAGGCCCAGCTGAACCCGATCGAGTGCAGCCCGTTCAGGACGTGCCGGAGCAGGTGCTCGAGCGGCTGTAGCAGGTAGAGCAACGAGAGGACCGTCACGTGAACACCTGCTGGTCATGGGCGTAGTCGACGCCGCCGCGACTCCACGGATTGCACCGGAGCAGCCGCCAGGCGGCGAGGATGCTCCCCTTGAACAGACCGAACTCCTTGTACGCGTCGATCGCGTACTGCGAGCAGGACGGGTGGTACTTGCAGCTGCCCGGAGCGACGAACGGCCTCAGCACAAGCCGGTACGCCCAGACGAGCGCGACTCCCAGATACCTCATGCCGCTGCCTTGCCGAGCACCTCGTCGACGCGCTCGCCGAGCCAGTCGAACCCGTTCGCCGCGATCGCCTCCGACAGGCCGGGCTTCGCGATCAGCACGTAGTCGCGGCCGGTGGGAACGCCGTCCAGCCGCTCGCGCCAGGCCTCGCGCAATTGCCGCTTGATCTTGTTGCGCGCGGCTGCCGGCGCTGCACGGGAGGACGCGCCGCTACGCGGATAGACGCGTCCGGCCCTTGGCGCGGCGGCGCTTCAGAATCGCGCGACCCGCACGTGTCGACATGCGCGCACGGAAACCGTGGCGACGCTTCCGCCGGCGCACGTTGGGCTGATACGTCCGTTTCACGAGGTCGAAGAGGGAGGAAATTGCCCCAAAAGGGGGCGGTGGTCGCGCCAGTATAGATGAGCGCCCACGCACAGAGTTATCCACACCCGAGTCTGTGCGAATTGCCTCCAAATGTGACAAACCGTCACTGTTGATCCACAGATGTGGAGAGTCGTGTGGAGTGAAGGAAATCCCTGCAAAACCGCGGAATTTCTTCCCCAGTTTCCACGCATTGTAGGCGCTCGGACACGCTGGTATGCTCGCCGCTTCCCCGAGGCGGAGAGGAGTGGTACAGCGGCGTGGATCGCCCAATCGAGCTGACCGCAGAGAGTCTTTGGAGCGAGGTTGCCGGTCGGCTCAAAGGGGCCCTCAACGAGACCACGTACCGAACCTGGTTCGCCGAGGCGGAGGGCGCCGAGCTCTCCGATGACGCCTTCATCCTCGGCGTCCCGAACGACTTCACGCGCGAGTGGATCGAGGGGCACTTCCTCGGCCTGATCGGCGCCGCCGTCCGCGACGTCACAGGCCAGGAGCGGCGCGTTGCGCTCTCGGTCCTCGAACGCGTGCCCGTGGACGCGCCGAGCCCGGCGGCGGAGGCGAAGCCGCGCCAGGCCGGCGCCGGCGGCGATACCGGCATGAACCCGAAGTACACGTTCGACCTGTTCGTGATCGGCTCGTCGAACCGCTTCGCCCACGCGGCCGCGCTCGCCGTCGCCGAGGCTCCGGCGCAGGCATACAACCCGCTCTTCATCTACGGCGGGACGGGGCTCGGGAAAACGCACCTGATGCAGGCGATTGCGCAGTACGTCGCCGAGCACTCCGGCGACCTCTCGGTCCGTTACGTCACGAGCGAGACGTTCATGAACGACTTCATCAACTCGCTGCGCGACAAGCGCATCGAGGGGTTCAAGCAGCGCTACCGCACCTACGACCTGCTGCTCGTCGACGACGTCCAGTTCTTCGAGCACAAGGAGCGGATCCAGGAGGAGTTCTTCCACACCTTCAACTCGCTCTACGAGGCCGGCTCCCAGATCGTCATGTCCTCGGACCGTCCGCCTCGCGACATCGCGACGCTCGAGGAGCGTTTGCGCTCGCGCTTCGAGTGGGGACTGATCACGGACATCCAGCCGCCCGACCTCGAGACCCGGATCGCGATCCTGCGCAAGAAGGTCAAGACCGACGGTATCCACGTGCCCGACCCGCAGGTCCTCTCCTTCATCGCGTCCCGCATCTCGACGAACATCCGCGAGCTCGAGGGTGCTCTCACCCGCGTCGTCGCCTTCTCCTCGCTGACCGGCCGCTCGCTCTCCGTCGGGCTGGCGGAGGACGTCCTGAAGGACGTTTTCCCGCAGGGCGAGGCCGCAGAGGTCTCGATCCGGCGGATCCAGGAGCTCGTCTCCGAGCGCTTCCAGCTGTCGATGGACGAGCTCTGCGGCGACAGGCGCTCCCAGAACATCGTGTATCCCCGCCAGGTCGCGATGTACCTCTCACGCGAGCTGACCGACTCGTCTCTGCCGAAGATCGGCAAGGAGTTCGGCGGCCGCGACCACACCACCGTCATCCACGCAACGTCCAAGATCGCGCGCCTGATTCGTGAGGACAGATCTGTCTACAACCTTGTGCAGGAACTGACCGCACGTGTGAAGCAGGTCCGTTGAGGGTCCATGCCTGTTGACATCCCCCGTCTTTCCACCATCTGCATCCCCTGCGAGAATGGCTCAACCACCGGGAAAAGGAGCCTCCTCCACGGCGTCCACACCCCCTACGACTACAACGAGGTTTTAAATGATTGAAAGCAACACCATGGTAGGGACGGGGATGAAAGTCGTCTGTCAGCGTGACGAGCTCTCGCAGAAGCTCGGTGTCGTCGCGCGGGCCGTGTCGACCCGGGCGAGCGTTCAGATCCTCTCGGGCGCGCTCCTTCGAGCAGAGGCGGGGCGACTGCATCTCGCCGCGACCGACATGGAGCTCTCGCTTCGCTCGTCGCTGGAGGCGCAGGTCGAGGGCGACGGCGCCGTCGTGGTGCCGGGCCGCCTGCTCGTCGACCTCGTGCGCCTGTTGCCCGACAGCGAGGTGACGATCGAGCATCGCGCCGACGAGAACGTCGTGCGCATCACGTCGGGACCGTCCGCCTCCACACTGCACACGTACGCGGCGGAGGACTTCCCGCGCCTGCCGGATCTCGACACGGTGGGGACGTTCACAGTGGATCGCGTGTCTTTGCTCGACACGGTGTCGCGGGTCGCGCGCTCCGCGTCGCGCGACGAGTCGCGGCCGGTCCTGACCGGCATCCTCGTACGTTTCGAGGCGGGCAAGATCGTGATGGCTGCGACCGACTCGTATCGCCTCTCGGTGAAGGAGACCGATCTGCCGGGCGATGTGCCCGAGCTGGAAGCGATCATTCCCGCCCGCGCGCTCGCGGAGCTCGCGCGCATCGCGCAGGCCGGCGACACGATCGAGCTCGGTGTGCACGAGAACCAGGTCGTGTTCGCGGCTGACGACGTCTGGCTGACGACGCGACGCATCGACGGCCAGTTCCCGAACTACAAGCAGCTTCTGCCGGAGACGTTCGAGCACGAGCTGACGCTGCCGCGCAACGAGCTGCTCGAGGTCGTGCGCCGAGTCGGCGTGATGGTGCAGCGCACGTCTCCGATCCAGCTTCGCTTCGCGGAGGGCGAGCTGACGGTGTTCGCGCGCACGCAGGACGTGGGCGAAGCGAAGGAATCGATACCGGTGCCGTTCTCCGGGGAGGCGATGGAGATCGGGTTCAACGCCGAGTTCCTGCGGGAGGGGATCGAGTCGATCAGCGCCGACGACCTGCTGATGAAGCTGATCTCGCCGCTGCGGCCGGCCGTGATCGACGGCGCCGAGGAGGACCCGACGTACCTGATCATGCCGATCAGGTTGCCGGGGTAGAGAGCGTTGTGCGACCTCTATGGTCGGCGTCGCAAGGCGACGCCTTAGCGGGCTGATCGTCAGCACGGTCTCGCTGCGCAACATCAGGTCGTACGCGCGACTCGATCTCGACCTTCGGCCCGGGCTCGTGCTCGTGGTCGGTGAGAACGGCGCCGGCAAGACGAACCTGCTCGAGTCGCTGCACGTCGGCACCCAGGGCTTCTCCCCGCGCACTCGCGCCGACGCGCAGCTCGTTCGCTTCGGCGAGCGTGCGGGGCGCATCGCGTTGAAAGGTGCGCGCGGGGAGACGCCGCTCGAGCTCGAGCTGACGGTCGAGGTCGGCGCTGCGAAGCAGGGAAAGATCAACGGCGCGCCGCTGCGCGCAGCGGAGCAATTGCGCACGGAGGTCGCGACGCTCGTGTTCACACCCGACCGCCTCGCCGTCGTGAAAGGCGGCCCCGCCGTGCGACGCGCGTACTTCGATCGAGCGCTCGGCCGTCTCGCGCCGGCTCGCGCGCAGCTGTCGACGGACTACGCAGCCGCACTCGCGCAGCGGAACGCGTCGCTGCGCCGCGTCGCCGGCGGCTTCTCGTCACGCGATGCATTGACGCCCTGGACGGAGCAGATCGCCGCGCTCGGGCGGCAGCTCGTCGAGTCGCGGGGCGAAGTTCTCGCAGCGCTGGCGCCGGGTTTCGCCGAGCGTGCCGACGAGCTCGGCCTCCCGGCGGCCCGTATGACCTACGAGGGCGACCCGCCGACGGTCGACGCGCTGGAGGCCCGGCTCGACCGCGACCTCGAGCGCGGGTCGACGGGCCTCGGCCCGCATCTCGACGACGTCGTTCTCACGAGCAGCACGCGCGACCTTCGCAGCTTCGGCTCGCAGGGCGAGCAGCGGCTGACGGTGCTCGCGCTGCTGCTCGCCGAGGCCGAGCTGATCGCCGACCGCCGTGGCTTTCCGCCGTTGCTCCTGCTCGACGACGTCCTTTCCGAGCTCGACCCGAACCGGCGCCGCGTGCTCGCCGAACGCGTCCAGCAGACGGGCCAGACGCTCGTCACCGCGACGCAGGCGTCGTCGCTTCCGGTCGAGCCCGTGCAGCTGCTGGAAGTCACGCCCGGGCTGGTGCGCGCGGCGTGATGGATCGGGTCGGCGACGCTGTTGGTCGCGAGCTCGCGCGGTTTGGACCGGCCGCAGGCATGGCTCCGCTCGTAGAGGCGTGGCCCGCCGCGGTCGGCGACGCGATCGCGCGCAATGCCTGGCCGGCGCGGCTCGCCCGCGACGGGACGCTGCACGTCAACACGAGCGACTCGATCTGGGCATTCGAGCTGAAAGCACGCGCGGAGGAGATCCGGGCCCGCCTCGGCGAGCACGCACCGCCGCGTCTCGCGTTCGCGCCCGGACCGGTTCCCGAGCCGCTCGAACCGGCCGGCGTGGAAGCCGCGGCACCGCGCGAGCCCGGTCCGGAGCACGTTGCCCAAGCCGATTCACTCGTGCGAGTGATTCGTGACGAAGACCTCCGCAAAGTGGTGGCGAAAGCAGCTGCTTTGAGCCTTGCGAATGCACCTGACGACCGCTCGTTCTGGTAGAATTCGGAGTGCCCGCAAGTAGGGAATTTGCAGGGCTTTTTTCATGACTGAAGTCACCTATACCGCAAAGGACATCACCGTCCTCGAAGGCCTCGAGCCGGTCCGGTTGCGACCGGGCATGTACATCGGCTCGACCGGCCCGCGAGGGCTCCATCATCTGGTCTACGAGGTGGTCGACAACAGCGTCGACGAGGCTCTCGCGGGCCGCAACGACAAGATCCAGGTCACCCTCCACCCGGACAACTCCGTCACCGTCCGTGACTACGGCTCCGGCATCCCCGTCGACACGATGGCCGACCAGGGGATGTCCGCGCTCACAGTCGTGCTGACGAAGCTCCACGCGGGCGGCAAGTTCGGCGGCGAGGATGCGGCCTACAAAGTCTCCGGCGGCTTGCACGGCGTCGGTGTCTCCGTGGTCAACGCACTCTCCGAGTGGCTCGTCGCCGAGGTCCGCCGCGGCGGCAAGGTCTACCGGCAGGAGTTCGCCCGGGGCGTTCCGGGCGGTGACGTCGAGGTCGTCGGCGAGGCGGAGAAGGGCGACACCGGCACGACGATCATGTTCCTGCCCGACGCGGAGGTCTTCGAGGACGTCGAGTTCTCCGCCGAGACGCTGCAGCAGCGGCTGCGAGAGACCGCGTTCCTCACGCGCGGGCTGCGGATCGTCCTGACCGACGAGCGCGCAGGCGGCGAGCAGGTCGAGTTCCACTACGAAGGCGGCATTCGCGACTTCGTCGCGCACGTGAACTCGACGAGGGACGGCATCCACAAGCGCATCGTGTTCTTCGACGGCGAGAACGAGCAGGGCAACGTCGAGGTGGCGATGCAGTGGAACGCGTCGTACCAGGAGTCGGTCTACACCTTTGCGAACAACATCAACACGCACGAGGGCGGTTCGCACCTCTCCGGCTTCAACGCGGCGCTGACGCGCACGCTGAACAAGGTCGCGCGCGACATGGGGCTGCTGAAGGAGAAGGAGGACAACCTCGAAGGTGACGACGTCCGCGAAGGCCTTGCCGCTGTCGTCTCGGTGAAGCTCCAGGACCCGCAGTTCGAGGGGCAGACAAAGACGAAGCTCGGCAACCCGTGGGTGAAGGGGTTCGTCGAGTCGACTGTCAACTCGAAGCTCTCCGAGTTCCTCGAGGAGAACCCGACCGACGCGAAGCAGATCATCACGAAGGCGATCTCGGCTGCACGCGCGCGCCAGGCGGCGCGAAAAGCGCGCGACCTGACGCGGCGCAAGGGTGCGTTCGGCGGCGAGATCGCGAAGAAGTTCGCCGACTGCCAGGTGCGCGACCCCGAGCTCGCCGAGATGTTCATCGTCGAGGGCAACTCGGCCGGCGGCGCGGCGAAGGATGCGCGCGACAAGTCGAATCAGGCGATCCTCCCGCTGCGCGGCAAGATCATCAACTCGGAGAAGAACCGCATCGACAAGGTGCTGTCCAACTCGGAGGTCCAGCTTCTGGTCCAGGTGATCGGAACGGGCATCGGTGAGGAGTTCGACATCGCGAAGCTCCGCTACCACCGCGTGATCGTCATGACCGACGCCGACGTCGACGGGGCGCACATCCGGACGCTCGTGCTCACGTTTCTGTACCGCCACATGCCCGAGTTGTTCGAGCGTGGGCACGTGTACATCGCCGTCCCACCGTTGTAACTCGCGCGTCTCGGCAACCAGCAGAACTATCTAGAGAAGGAGTCACAGCTCGAAGAGCTGCTCGTACGCGAGCGCTTCGGCGACCTGCAGATTCAGGCACGCGGCAACGCCGAGGTGAAGCTCACAGAAAGCCGATATGCGCGGTTCGCGCGCACGTTGAGCGAGTACGTCGGCTGGGCCGCGCGCCTGCGCTCCGATTTCGGCAACCAGGCCGCCGACTTCGTGCTGTCGCACCGACTTGTCGAATCCGATGCGATGTCGGCGGCGGACGCCGTGAGCGCAATCGCCGCTGCAGCGCCGAACGGGTACAAGCTCGAGCCCGAGGCCGACGGAGAGCAGCTGAAGATCCGCGTCATCGAG
>MNJC01000044.1:1876-15505 GCA_001920085.1 Actinobacteria bacterium 13_1_20CM_4_69_9 | reverse complement strand
TCACGCGCGACCTGTTCACCGAGAACTTCGAGCGAGCGCTCGTCGACGAGGACCGCGCGTACAAGCGGATCGTCGGCTATCTCAGGAAGACCTCGCCGCACATGGTCGAGCGAGTCGTCCGCTACAAGGAGAAGCAGCCGCTGATGGAGGCGTACGGCGTCGACGCGGAGATCAAGTCGACGCTCAGCCGGCGCGTCGACCTTCCCTCCGGCGGCTACCTGATCTTCGACTACGCAGAGGCGTTCACCGTGATCGACGTGAACACCGGCCGCTTCGTCGGCTCACGTTCGCGGTCGTCCGGCGCGCGCCTCGAGGACACCATCACGAAGAACAACCTCGAAGCGGTGAAGGAAGTCGTCCGCCAGCTGCGGCTGCGCGACATCGGCGGGATCATCGTCATCGACTTCATCGACATGGCGAACCCGAAGAACCGCGCCACCGTCGAGGAGGCGCTGCGCAGCGAGCTGGAGCGCGACCGGACGAAGACCTACGTCGTCGAGATCTCGCCTCTCGGTCTCGTCGAGATGACGCGCCAGAACGTGACCGACGGCCCGCGCGAGGTGATGACGAAGAAGTGCCCGACGTGCGGGGGTGACGGCATCGTCCTGTCGGAGACGTCGGCGGCCGTCGACGTCGAGCGCCGGCTGCGCGCGCTCGCGACGGCCTCGCGGAGCCAGGCGTACCGCGTCGAGGTCGCGGCGAAGGTCGCGGCCCTGCTGATCGGGCCGGGCGCGTCGCGCCTGGTCGAGCTCGAGAAGCAGACGCGGCGCCGCTTCTACCTCGTCGGCAAGGCGGACACGCACCTCGACCACTTCGTCGTGCTCGAGGAAGGCAAGCGCGAGGAGCTCGCGCCGCCGGCGCCGGTTGCCGAAGGAGCGAAGGTCCAGCTGACGCTGGGCGAGGTCGGTCTCCACGACCCGAGCGCCGGTGTCGGCAAGGTCGAAGGCTTCGACGTATGCGTCGCGGGCGCCGCGAAGCAGGTCGGCAAGAAGGTCAACGTGCAGATCGAGCGCGTGCTCGACGGCATGGCGTACGCGACGCTCGTGACGAGAACCGCGGACGCCGAGGAGCCGATCACCGCCGAGGGCGAAGCCGAGAAGCCGACGCGACGCGCTCCCGCGAAGAAGGCCGAGGCGGAAGAGCCCGAGCCCGAAGCAGAGGAAATCGACACGGAGGCAGCGGCCGAGGATCCACAGGCGGCCGTCGACACGGAGGCAGCGGCCGAGGACGCCCGCCGACACCGACGGCCCGGAGCCGCCCAAGGCGAAGAGGAAGACGCGCCGCGGCACGCGCGGCGGCCGGAACCGTAAGAAGAGGACCGGCGCAGCTGCAGCCGCGGTCACCACGGCGGAGCCGGAGCCAGGCGGCGAGGCGACAGGATCGGGCTGGGAGTACGTCCCGATGTCCGAGTGGGCCGAAGACGTCCGCGACGAGGGCTAGGCGCTACAATCCACGCGCTCGCGGGCAAATGCCCGCGTTTTCCGCGAAATGGCGACGTACGCGATCATCTCACTCGGTGGCAAGCAGTACCGCGTCCGCGAGGGCGAGCGGCTGCTCGTCGACCGCCTGACGACCGACGAGGGGAAGACCTTTCATCCCGACGTCCTCTTCACGGGCGGCGACGGCAGCGCCAACCTCTCGCCGCGAGTGCAGGTGACCGCGAAGGTGGTCGGACATGTCCGCGGCGCCAAGGTCCGGATCGGCAAGCGGCGTCCTAAGAGCGGGTACCGGCGTCAGACGGGCTTCCGTTCTGCGCTCTCGCAGATCGAGATCCAGTCGATCGGCGCGTCGAAGCGCTCTGCGGAAGCGCCCGCGAAGGAGACGCCCGCCGCCGCGCCGAAGGAGCAGGCCGCGCCCGCGCAGGCCCAACTGCCCCGCGGATACGCAGACTTCACCGTGGCCGACATCACCGACAAGTCGAAGCGCTGGACGCTCGAGCAGCTCGAGGCCGCGCTCGAGTACGAGCGCAGCAACGCGAACCGCAAGGGTGCGATCGCAGCGCTGGGCTCGGCGATCGCAGCGAAGCAGGAGAAGGAGGGCTAATGGCCCACAAGAAGGGACTCGGCTCGTCGCGCAACGGGCGCGACTCCAACCCGAAGATGCTCGGCGTGAAGATCTTCTCCGGCCAGGAGGTCAAGGCCGGGATGATCCTCGTGCGCCAGCGCGGGACGAGGTTCCGCCCGGGCGCCGGCACGGGCATCGGTCGCGACGACACGATCTTCGCCACGCGTCCCGGAACGGTCGCGTTCCGGCAGAGCGGCGAGCGTCGCTTCGTCGAAGTCAACGGCGCCGAATAGCCCCATGTTCAACGACCGCGCCCGCATCCGCGTGCAGGCGGGCCGCGGCGGCGACGGCAGCCTGCACTTCCGGCGCGAGAAGCACGTGCCGAGAGGAGGCCCGGACGGCGGTGACGGCGGGCCCGGGGGAGACGTCGTCGTGGCCGCCGATCCCGACCTCCGCGATCTCTCCGCGTTCCGTGCGCGCCGGTGGTTCCAGGCCGGCAACGGGGCGCCCGGCCGCGGGTCGCTGAAGCACGGCGCTTCGGGCGAGAACGTGGAGATCGCCGTCCCGGTCGGCACGCAGGTGTTCGATGAGGACGAGCAGTTGATCGCCGACCTGGCATCGCCGTCGGCGCGCGTCATCGTCGCCCGCGGCGGCGTCGCGGGACGCGGCAACAAGCGCTTCGCATCGCCGACGCGGCGGACGCCCCGGTTTGCGGAGACCGGACTGGCCGGCGAGCAGGCGACCCTGGACCTCCGGCTGAAGCTGCTCGCGGACGCGGCGCTCGTCGGCCTGCCGAACGCCGGCAAGTCGTCCCTGCTCGCCCGCATCTCGAACGCGCGCCCGAAGGTCGCCGAGTATCCCTTCACGACGCTCGCGCCGGTGCTCGGGACCGTCGATGCGCCGGACCGGACCCGTCAGCTGACCGTGGCGGACGTGCCCGGGCTGATCGAGGGTGCGAGCGAGGGCGTCGGGCTCGGGCACGAGTTCCTCGCGCATCTCGAGCGCGCGAACCTGCTGTTGCACGTGATCGACTCCTCCGAGGACGACGCGGCCGAGCGGTTCCGAACGATCGACGCCGAGCTCGCCGCCTACGGGGCCGGTCTGGAGACGCGTCCGCAGGCGGTAGTCCTCAACAAGACCGACCTGCGCACGGAGCCGCCGGCGTTCGACCTCGATGACGACCGCATCGTCCGTGTCTTCCACGTGTCGTGCGCGACGGGCGCGGGGATCGACGAGCTGAAGCGCGCGTTGTTCCAGCTCTGCTCCCCTCAGGTCGTGGCGCCCGCTCCTGAGGACGGGCTCGTCGACTTCCTCGTCTACCGGCCGAGGCCCGGCGGGCGGCGGTTCCGCGTGCTGCGCACGGATCGCGGCTTCCGCATCGCCGGGGTCGCGCCGAGCGACGAGGAGGAGCTCGCTGCGGCGCTCAAGGCGGCCGGCGCGCGGAAGGGAGACGAGGTCGAGGTCGACGGCGAGGTGCTCGAGCTGCAGTGACGACGCTGCTCGGCGGCACGTTCAATCCGCCGCACAACGGACACGTCGCGCTCGCGCAGGCCGCGGAGGAGCGGTTCGCGGACGAGGTCGTCGTGCTCGTCGCCGCGCGGCCGGGTCACAAGGAGGTTCAGCTCGACGCGGACACGCGGCTGGCATTGACACGTGCCGCCTTTCCGGACCGCGAGGTCGAGCTCGATCCGTACGAGCGGACGGTCGACCTGCTGAAGTCAGGCCGGTGGAGCGATCCGCTCTTCGTGATCGGCGCCGACGAGTTCTGCGACTTCCTGACGTGGAAGGACCCGGACGGCGTGATCGCGCGGGCTCGTCTCGCGGTTGCGACGCGGCCGGGCTATCCGCGCGAGCGACTGCAATCGGTGCTCGACCGCCTGTCGCATCCCGACCGCGTGCAGTTCTTCGAGATCGAGCCGCTGCCGATCTCCTCCGAAGACATCCGCGAGCGCGTTGCGCGCGGTGAGCCGATCGACCGGTTCGTGCCGCCCGCCGTCGCGGAGTTGATCGACGCCCGCGGGCTGTATCGTTTGGAGGGCACTTGACGTCCCTCGAACAAGCACGCCGGATCGCCGGCCTCGCCCAGGAGAAGCTGGCCCAAGACGTCGTCATCCTCGACATGCGGCCGGTGGTGTCCTACACGGACTACCTCGTGATCTGCACCGGGCAGAACACGCGGCAGGCCGCGGCGATCTACGACGAGGTGCACCAGCGCATGAAGCACGACGCCCGGCTGCTGCCCGGATCGGTCGACGGGCAGCGCGAGGCCTCGTGGATCGTCGCCGACTACCTCGACGTGGTGCTCCACATCTTCACGCCGGAGGCGCGCGAGTACTACCGCCTCGAGGAGCTGTGGGGCGACGTGCCTTCCGTCGAGGTGGCGTAGAGCTGCAGAGCGGCGGCCCGCGCGATGCCGTGGAGCCCGGGTGCGGCTCGGGCGAGAGCGCGCGGGACGTTTGCGAACGAGCCGGGCACGACGATGACCCTCCAGGAGCTGCCCGTCGGGAGTGCGACGAGCGTTCGCGACGTGTGCGTGCGCCGCAGCAGGCGGCCGAGCGCGACGCTCTCGCGCGGTAGCGCCTTCGCAACGGATGCCTGCGGAAGCGCGGCGAGGAACACCGGCGAGTAGGGGTACAGCGTGTCGCCGGCGCGGACGTGTGCGCGGACCCATGCGGCGGCGGTCGTGACATCGGCGCCGCTCGTACGCGGGTCGCGGACGGCCTGCGGTGCGAGCAGGGCGATGCCGAGCGCTGTCGCGGCAACGGCAGAGCGGAAAGGCATGCGCGAGAGCCCCGCTCCGACGAACGTCGTCCAGACGGGAAGCACGAAGATCAGATGCCGCGGCGAGACCTTGTCGCCGAACGCAGCGAGCACGACGGCCGGGCCGGCGACCAGCACGAGGCCGAGCGCCGCGAAGCGCCGCGGCAGCGTCCATGCGCCGACCATTGCGAACACGGCGAACGCCGCGAGACCTGCGCCGAAACCGCCCGCGGAGCCGGCGAGAGCGCGGAGCGCCGCCTCCGGCGCGGACATCGCGACGTCCGGGTCGTACCGCCCCGGCAGCCGGAGGTACGGCAGCACGAAAGGCACAGCGAGCAGTGCGGTCGCCAGGGCGCGCAGGCGCCAGAGCCACAGCGCGACCGCCAGCTCGGCGCCGAAGACAAAGATCCCGAACGGATGCACGAGTATCGGCACCAGCGCCGCGGCGGTCGCCGCGCCGAGCGTGCCGCGCGTGGGCCGGTCGACCGCGCGCACGAACAGGTCGAGCGCGAGCGTGCTCGTGAACGCGAACAGCGAGTACATGCGTCCAAACGTCGCGTAGATCGCCAGCAGCTGCGACGTCGCGGCGAGGGCCGCGGCCGTCAGTCCCGCAAACTGGCCCGCGAGGCGGCGCGCCAGGTCGTAGCAGAGTGGGATCGTTGCCAGCGCGAACACGAGCGAGAGCCACCGGAGCGTCTCTGGCGAGCCGCCGAGCGCGAAGGCGGCGTGGGCGAGGACGAAGTGGAGCGGCGCGCCGCCCCGGTCGAGCAGCACCGTGTGCAGCACATCGCCGAGCGGCTGGGCAGAGATCAATCCGGCAACGGCCTCGTCCTCGTGCCACGGCTTGCCGGCGACGTCCGGCAGCGCGGTGGCGAGGAGGTATGCGACCGCTGCGCCCAGCACGAGCGGCGGCGCGACGATGAGCGTCTCGCGGAAGGCGCGACGTTCGACGGCGGCGGTGCTCACAGCGAGACGCTAGCCGTCCGAGTGCTTGAGCTCGGACTCCTTCCGCTGCGCCTCGTCGAGCGACATGCTTCCGGAGCACACCTTTGCGTTGAGGTCGTTCTCAATCGAGTCCACTTCCGCCGCGCGCGGGTACGGCTCGGGCCACAGGTTCCGCGCGTCTGTTGGATGCCCGCCGAGCTCGAGGCTAATCAGGTGGTCCTCCTGGTACCGCGTCGGCGAGCCGCCGACGGCGTATTCACGCATTTGTTTCACCTTCAGCGCATTCGTGTAGTCGGTCGGCGGGCGGATCGTGCGCGTCCAGCCGTGCTTGCAGATCGTCGTGGCGATGTTCGCCTGAGTGACGTCGGGATTCAGGACCCCGGGCGTGCGCGCTTGATCGGCGGGAAAGGGGCCTTTCGAGGGCGAACCGGCAGGTTTGAGGTATGCGACCGCAAGCAGGAGAAGCGCGGCGGCGACGAGCAACGTGCGCATCGACATGCAGCGACGGTGCGTCGAGATGTTGCGGCGCGCAAGTTGTCTGAATTGGACACGGCCCAGCCGAGAGCCTCTGTACGGTCGTCTGCGCGAGGAGCTCTTGCGCATCCAGTGCAAGTGGTCGCCGCGTCACGGCGACGTGATCATTGTCCGCTGCTACTCATGTCGTCGAAATCGCGACGGACTCGTGCGGCGCAAGTATCTCCCCGGCGAAGTCGACGCTTTTGCCGCTTACTGTCCCCAGACCGATCGCTGTTACTTCCTTCCGTATTCCGCCTTCGCCGGACGAAGCCAGGTTCTCCTTCGGCTCGCGCCCTCGAAGAACAACCAAGCCGAAGGAATCAACTGGGCGAAGGACTACGAATTCGCCGCTACACTGGCGGCCCAGGGGCCGTAGCTCAGCTGGGAGAGCGTCGGCGTGGCACGCCGAAGGTCACGGGTTCGAGCCCCGTCGGCTCCATCTTCTAAAGGCAGTCGAAGACACCCGCGTCTCTTAGCTTGCCGTGCAGGACGAAGGCGTCGACGTGCGCTCCTTTGATCGACGTTCCGTGCGAGACGCCTCCCGCGAAGTCAATGGACAGCGATCCTGTTGCGCTTTCGAAATAGAGCGCCGCGGTGCACCCGATGCTCAGGCGCTCGTGCAGCCGCTGCTCGGCCTCTGCCTGCTTCATTCCGATCCGGACGCCATGGCCCTCGGAGTACTGCGGCGACGAAGTGGAAAACGTCTCGAGCTTCCCGCTCCGCCGGTCGAAGAAGAACACCGTCCGGCACCGGCCCACGATCTGCACCTCGGCATCGAAGCCTTTCCCGGCGCAGTCATAGCCCAGGGCGCGATACGGCGCGTACGCGCCGGGCGCCGTTCCGGTGGTCGTCGCATCCGGTTTGCCGGCGAACGCCACGACTGCCGCTCTCCCGCTCGAACCCATCTGCAGCGGCCCGATCCGACCCGTCACGCGCACGACGTGCGACGACGCGGAACCGCAGCCCGCGGCAACCGTGAGGAGCGCGAGCCCGCTACTCAGGCGAGTGGCAAACCGCCTCGACGTTGTTCCCGTCCGGGTCGTGGACGAAGGCGCCGTAGTAGGTCTCGTGGTAGTGCGGGCGCAGTCCGGGCTGCCCGTTGTCCTTTCCCGCGGCTCCCAGTGCCGCAGCATGGAACGCGTCGACGGTCGCCCGATCGGGGCTCGCGAAGGCGATGTGAATCGGCGCTCGCGGCTCACCTTCGGAGATCCAGAAGTCCGGCTTGCCCTTCGCGCCGAACCCGGCCACGCCCTCGAGCTCCATGATCACTTCGTAGCCGAGCGGCCCCAGCGCTTCGGCGTAGAAGGCTTTGCTGCGCGCCAGGTCGCTGACGTTCAGGCCGAGGTGGTCGAACGGCATCTAGGCCGCGCTCTCGCCGAGTGCGGCGACCTCCCGGCGCTCGGCGAGCCGCGCCAGCGCCTGTGACTCGATCTGGCGCACGCGCTCGCGCGTGATCCCCAGCGCCCGCCCGATCTCCTCGAGCGAGTGCGGGTCGCGATCGCCGTTCATCCCGTACCGCAGCTTGACCACCTCGCGCTCCCGCTCGGGCAGCGTGTCGACGGCTTTCCGCACCGCGCGCTCGGCGAAGCTGACGTGCACCTCCTCGGCGGGCTCCGCGTTCTCGCCTGCGATGAGGTCGCCGAAGCTCGCGTCTCCCTCCGCCCCGATGGGCTTGTCCAGCGACGTCACCGCACGCGCGGCGGCCCGCACCTCCTTGACGTGCTTCAACGACAGCTTCGTCTTGTGCGCGATCTCCTCGTCCGTCGGCGGGCGCTCGAGCTTCGCGGTCAGCTCGCGCTCGGCCCGCGAGATCTTCTGCTCGCGCTCGACGATGTGGACTGGGATGCGGATCGTGCGCGACTTGTTGGCGACGCCGCGCTGTACCGCCTGGCGGATCCACCACGTCGCGTAGGTCGAGAACTTGAACCCCTTGCGCCAGTCGAACTTCTCGACCGCGCGGATGAGCCCGATGATCCCCTCCTGGATCAGGTCGAGGAGCGAGATCCCGTGCCCCTGGTACTTCTTGGCGATCGACACGACCAGGCGAAGGTTCGAGTTGATCATCAAGTCCTTCGCCTCCTTGTCGCCGCGCTCGATCCGCTTCGCGAGCTCGACCTCCTCCGCGGCGGTCAGGAGCCTGTAGCGGCCGGCTTCGTTGAGGAAGAGCTGCAGCGCATCCGTCGTCGCGACTGCGAGGTCGGCGTTGACGTACGTGCCCTCGATCGAGCCCGGTCGCGCGCAATCGTCGGTGAGCGGGATGCCCCGCTCCTCGAGCTGCTCGAAGAAGCCCGTCGTCTGCTCCTCGTCGAGCTCGGCCTCCTGGAGGAACTCGCCGACGGCGGAGAGATTCAGGCACCCCTGCTCTTCGCCCTGCTCGAGGAGCGCTTGTAGTCGCTCGTCTACGACTGCCATGCGGCGCGTATTCCCCCTTTCAGCCGCGCCTAACGCAGTTTCACACTCCTGTCACAAAGACGTCTCACACCTGCGCGAGTTGGCCCCGTACCGTGCGCTGCGATCCCGATCAGGAGGAATCCCAATGCGTCGACCATGCTTCCGGTCGCTCGCGGGGGGAGCGGCCGGGATCGCCGCAGGTGCCATCGGGGGAGTGATGCTCATATCGGTCTCGACCGCCGGTCCGACTCCGGTCGCCGACGATCCGCCGCTGATCGACGCCACCCACGTGCCGCCGGTCCTGACCGTGCCCGGCGAGCCGATCAGGCTGCGCTACGGGCTCGTCTGCACTCCCCGCGCCGACGGCCTGCCCTGCGACGGCTCGGGCACGGTGTATCTGCGAGCGGGGCAGTCGGGCCCGTTTCACCCGTTCGCCCTCCAACGCGGTGACGCGTCGAAGGACGGCAGGTATTACGTCGACGTCCCGCGTGATATCGCGGCCTCACCGGAGGGCTTCTCGTACTACGCCGTCCTTCGGGACGACGCGACCGGCGCCGCCGTTTCGGTGCCGTCAGGCGGCGCCGACGCACCGCAGGTCAGCCTGCCGATGTACGAGCCGATCGCGGTCACGCTCGGCAGGCACGTCTTCGGCGCCGTGCGCGCTCCCGACGAGCGCGTCGCCGCGGGGGCGTGGGGCTCCGAGCCCGACGAGGTCGGCCTGGCCGGCTCGCGCGAGCTCGGCTTCACCGGGCCGTCGTCGTTCGACGTCGAGCCCGACGGCACGGTCGACATGCTCGACTCGGTCAACGGTCGGGTCGTGCGCTGGGGCCGCGGACGCCGCGATCACGTCCCGATCTCGGGCGCGCTCGAGCTTGCCGACTTCGCGGCGGAGCCCGACGGCAGCTTCGATGTCCTCGCGGACGACACGCTCCGGCATTTGCGCGCCGACGGCACGCAGAAGTGGGCACAGAAGCTGGCCGAGCGCACGTGGGCGAAGCTCGCCCACGGCGCGAACGTCCTTCAGCAGCCATCCGAGCAATGGATGCCTGTCTCCGACGGCGGCGCGCCGCTGACACGGCCCGAACAGAGGCGCGGCGGACACGCCGCACATCTCGGCGTCCTCGTCGAGCGCGTCGGCGAAGCCGAGCTCCGTGTCGCCGTGCTCCGTGGGAAAGCGCCGCTGCGCAGCTGGCGAATCACGAGCGAGACGCCGCTCGGCGAGGTGCAGACGGCGGAGCCGCACGGCAACGGGATCGTCGTCATCACGCGCGCCTACACCGATGACCGCGACGAGTTCGTCGTCCTCGTGCTCGGGCCCGATGGGCTCGTCCAGCGCTTCTCGGTCGAGTCGGGCTCCTGGACGGAGACGGCGCCGCTCGCACGCTTCCGACTGGCGCGCGGCCGGCTCTACCGGCTGCGCACGACGGAGGCCGGCGCGTTCGTCGACCGTTTCGACCTGGAGGTGCCGCAATGAGGACGTTCGTCGCGATGCTGGTGGCCGGGCTCGCGCTGTCCGGCGTGACCGGGGCGCAGGCGTACCACCGTTTCTGGGCCAATTGCAACACCGACCCGCCGACGTTCATGACCACGATGACCCGCGACGCCGCGCAGGACTACGCGAACGCCGCGCGCTACGAGGGCTACCAGTGGGGCGGCGGATGCTGGAACTACGACGAGATCGACTCGTATCCCGACGACCCGCCGCAGCAAACCGGCACGCACGGCGAGGGTGGCGACTGCTCGGGCCTGACGTTCAAGACGTGGCGCGAGTCGACCGACACGTGGCGCGACGGCCGCTACTACTGGCGTGCGCTGCGCAACGTGCACGGCCCGTACGACGCAGCTGCCTTCCGCGACGGGAACGGCGCACCCAACCACGTTGTCGCAAAGGCGACCGCCGGTGTGATGGACGCGTTCGCGAGCGGGACGCACATCGGAATGGTCTTCATGCGCTCGCTCTACGGCGGCGATCAGATCGTGGAGGCGAAATGCGAGGCATGCGGGACGAACATCTTCTATCGCACGTATCGAGGCGACTCGGCCTACGGAGGCGTCGGGCGTTGGGGTTGGACCGGCTGATGCCGTCTGCCGCGGCGCTCGCGCTCGTCGTCGCCGGGTGCGGCGGCGGTGGCGGTGACCGCCCGTCCCGGCTGCTCGACGGTCGGGCGGCAGCGCATTTCGAGCCCGTCGGCGGCAGCGTCATCGCGTCCGGCCGTGTGCTCGACCTCGACGGCCGTGCCGACGGCTGTCTCGCCGCGCCGGACCGAGCGAGCGTCGCGTCCGACGCGAAGATGGTCGAGCGGATCGGCGTCGACGGCGAGAGCCTCACCTTCTCGAGTCGCGACGGCTCGATGGTGTACGCGTGCGACGGCGGTATCGATCCTGCAGGCGAGCGTCATCTGCCGTGGTGCCACGCCGTCGTCGGAGAGCTCGACGGCGAACGCGTGCTCGACCCGCGCCTCGACGTGATCTGTCGCGATCGCCGGCGCCGGCCGGTGGCGTACGCGTTCGTCGATCCGGTCTCCGGCGCGCACTGGATCGGCGTCCGCCAGGACGGTTACGTCGAGATCTACGAGGTGCTCGCAGGCCTGCCGGTGCGGGTTGCGGCGGTCCGCGGGATCGACGTCGAAAACGACACGGCGGCGTTCGAGGTCACCCAGTACGACGCTGCGGGGCGCGAGCTGGTCCACGGAGAGCTGGAGGCCGCCGTGGCGGGTTGAGCAGCGCAAGACGAGGGGTAGACTCCAACGGTTGTGTGGGAGCTGATCTGGCTGATGGTGATCATGAAGATCCCCATCCTCTACCTGTGCTGGGTCGTCTACTGGGCGATCAAGTCCGAGCCGGAGCGTGAGGAGCCGGCCGTCGTGCTTGCGGCGAACGACGACGGTCCGCCGACGACGTGGCGGCCGGGGCGTCGCCCGCGCAGTCCCGGCCCGCACGGCCACCCGACGCGCACGTACGCGCGGACGCGCCGGCGCCCGGTGCGCGCGTGAGCTCGACCTCCTACGAGCGCGCTCGGCCCGCAGAGACGGTCGCCGGGTTCCTCGCGGCGGCCGCGATCTTCGTCAGCGTCACGGGCATCGCCTACCGGCCGCTGCGCCTGATCCCGCTCGCAATCATGCTCGCCCTGATCGCCACCGGGATCGGTGGCCGCGCGACCCGCCTCGCGACGTGGGCGGTCGCGATCAGCGCGGTTTCGTTTGCCAGCGGCATGGCCGCCGCGGTGATCACGAGCAACCCGCTCTGGTAGCGCGGTTGCTACAACAGACGTAGTGGACGTCGACGGACTGAACGCGGGCTTCGCACGCGACCTGCTCGAGGACTACCTCGAGAATCCCGAAGCGGTCCCGAGCGAGTGGCGCGAGCTGTTCGAGAGCGGGTCGAGCGACGTCGTCGCATCCCATCCCGGCCTCGTTCGTCTCCTCGAGCTCGCGGGCAACGGCCATCAGGCGCCCACGGCGCCGCCGCCCGCGCCGGCTGCGCCGCCCGAGCCGCCGGTCACCGACGAGCTGCTGGGTGCGGTTGCGGCGGCGATGGCGCTCGTGAAGGCACATCGGATGCACGGCCATCTCGCCGCGCGGCTCGATCCGCTCGGCTCCGAGCCGCCCGGCGACCCGGCGCTCGAGCCGGAGCGCCTGATCCCGAAGCTGACGCCGGAGCTGCAGGCGCGCGTCCCGGCATCCGTGCTCCGCCTCTATGTGCCGGGCGAGACGCTCGCGGACACGCTGCCGCGCCTGCGCGAGACCTACTGCGGGACGATCGCGTACGAGATCGAGCACATCGCCGACCACGAGAAGCGCGTGTGGCTGCGGCAGGCGATCGAGTCGGGCAAGTACCGCCGGCCGCTCTCCGCCGGCGAGCGCAAGGAGCTGCTGGCGTCGCTCTCGAGAGTCGAGGCGTTCGAGCAATACCTGCGCCGCGCGTTCCTCGGGCAGAAGCAGTTCTCGATCGAGGGCCTCGATGTGATGGTGCCGATGCTCGACGAGGCGATCGAGCTCGCCGCCGAGAACGGCGCGCACGAAGTCGTGATCGGCATGGCGCATCGTGGGCGCCTCAACGTCCTCGCGCACACGCTCGGGCTCGGCTACGACTCGATCATCCGGGAGTTCGAGGGCGAGCGCACGATCGACGCGCTCGTCGCGACGGACGAAGGAGGCACCGGCGATGTGAAGTACCACCTGGGGGCGGAAGGGACTCGCTCGACGCCCGCCGGGGAGATCACGATCACGCTCGCGGCGAACCCGAGCCACCTCGAGGCGGTCGACCCCGTCGTCGAGGGTCGGGCGCGCGCCGAGCAGACCGACCGCTCGACTCGCTACGGCCTGCACGATCCGAGCGTCGCGCTGCCGATCCTCATCCACGGTGACGCGAGCTTCCCAGGACAGGGCGAGGTCGCCGAGACCCTGAACCTCTCCGCGCTCGACGGCTACTCGACGGGCGGGACACTGCACCTGATCGCGAACAACCAGATCGGATTCACGACCGATCCGAGCGAAGGGCGCTCGACGCGTTACTCGAGCGATCTCGCGAAGGGCTTCGACATCCCGATCATCCACGTGAACGCCGACGACCCGGAAGCGGCGATGTCCGCCGTCAGGCTCGCGCTCGCGTTCCGGCGCCGCTTCGAGAGCGACGTCGTCGTCGACCTCGTCGGCTACCGACGCCACGGTCACAACGAGCAGGACGAGGCGGCATACACGCAGCCGCTGATGGCGCAGCAGATCGCGTCGCATCCCACGGTCCGCGGTCGGTTCGCGCGCAAGCTCGTCGAGGAAGGCGTCGTGACGCAGGAGGAAGCGGCAGGCCTCGCCGACGCCGTCACGGGCGAGCTGAAGCAGGCGCACGAGGCCCTCAAGGCGACGTTCGGCGCGCCGCCGCCCGCGGACGGGAAGATCCCGTACTCCACGGGCGACGCGGTCGTCACCGCGGTCGCCGCCGACCGGCTGCGCTCGTTGAACGAGGAGCTGCTGCGCGTTCCGGAGCACTTCACGGTGCATCCGAAGCTGAAGGGGC
>MNJC01000044.1:0-1836 GCA_001920085.1 Actinobacteria bacterium 13_1_20CM_4_69_9 | reverse complement strand
TGCAGAACCTCGACGCCCAGACGGCCTCGCTCGAGATCTACAACTCCCCCCTCTCGGAGTACGCGTGTCTCGGCTTCGAGTACGGCTACTCCGTGGCCGCTCCGGAGGCGCTCGTGCTGTGGGAGGCGCAGTTCGGCGACTTCGTCAACGGCGCCCAGATCGTGATCGACCAGTTCATCGTCGCCGGCCTGTCGAAGTGGCGTGAGACGACGCGGCTGACGTTGCTGCTGCCGCACGGCTACGAGGGGAACGGCCCGGAGCACTCGAGCGCGCGCCTCGAGCGCTTCCTGCAGCTGGCCGCGCAGGAGAACATCCGCGTTGCGAACTGCAGCACGTCCGGGCAGTACTTCCACCTCGTCCGCCGGCAGGCGCTCGACGCGGCGGGACGGCCGCTCGTCGTCATGACCCCGAAGGGACTGCTACGGCTGAAGCAGGCATCCTCGACGCTCGCCGAGCTCGCCGAGGGATCGTTCCGTCCGGTCATCGACGATCCGCAGGCCGACCACGACGGCGTGACGCGGCTCGTGTTCTGCTCCGGCAAGATCTACTACGACATCGTCGGCCACGAGCAGCGCGCGTCCGCCGGCCAGGTCGCGGTCGCCCGGCTCGAGCAGCTCTATCCGTTCCCGGTCGACGAGTACGCGGCGGTCGTCGCGTCCTATCCGAACCTCCGCGAGGTGATCTGGGCCCAGGAGGAGCCGCAGAACATGGGCGCGTGGCGGACGATCCGCCATCGCCTCGAGGCGCCGGGTGTGCCGCTCTCTTACGTCGGCCGGCCCTGGCGGGCGAGCCCGAGCGAGGGCTACCCGACGGCGCACCTGCGCGAGCAGGACCGCATCGTCCGCACCGCGCTCGGGGTCGGCTAGCTAGCGCCGCCGGGAGGCAGAGCGCGCCGCGCGCGCGCTCTGTGCCGCTCGCAGAACGCGTGCGGCCACACGCGGGCCGTGCTTACGGGCGATGTTCAGGATCTGCTTCCGCTGCCTCGGCGGCAGGCGGCGCCAGATGTCCCACGCGGTGAGCGCGAGACCGAGCGGCCCGAGTCTGGGCTTGAGGCGCGGCACGCGCGCATCCTAGTCGTCCTGCTCGTCGTGGCCGTAGGCATGACCGTGGCCGTGGCCGTGACCATCGCCCTGGCCCTCGTCCTGCCCCTCGTCCTGCCCCTCGGGCTGTTCGGTCTCTGCCGACGGGACGGCCGGGGGAGCCGCGGCGGGCTCGTCGGGAGCGGGGGCCGGCTCTGAGACCGATGCCGGAGAGGCCGTCGGAGTCGTCACCGGTGTCGTCGTAGCGAGCTCGCGCCGCCGGACCGGTTGCCGGGCAGGGTGCCGACGGACGACGGCGAGGCTCGGCCGGGCGGGCGCGGGACGCGCCGGCACCTGGATCGTGCGCGTTGTCACGAGCCGTGCGACGCTACGGTGCTGTCTCGGCGCGGGTTGGGCCGCAAGGCGCACGGAGCGCTGCAGCGCCGATGGAGGAGCCGAGATCGGCCTGGCGGCTTCGTTCGGCGTCCTGACCAGGGCGGCCATCCCCACGACCGTCGCGATCGAGCCTGCCATCAGCGCGGCGGCCAGGGCGCGCGCAAAAGTCTCCCTCATGTTCTTCCCCCCAACTGTCGATACCTCGATCTAGGGATTTCCATCGGCATCCGGGAGTCGGACTTGAGGGGAAGTTGTGGCTAGTTTCAAGGTCAAGCTCGTTGCCTATTTTCTGCTGCTGTCGCTCCTGCCTCTGGCGGCTGCGTTCTGGGGCTTCTCGACCGTCGCGGCCCGCAGCGAGACGAGACGCGTCGACGCGCGTCTGCAGGCCGGTCTCAGGGCCGGCCTGGCCACCTACCAGGAC
>MNJC01000003.1:824-16543 GCA_001920085.1 Actinobacteria bacterium 13_1_20CM_4_69_9 | reverse complement strand
AGCATCCTGCGGCGACTGCGGGACCATGTCCTGCTCGACGACGAGCCAGCCGTCGTAGCCCGACTGCGCGAGCGCCGCGAAGAACGCGTCGAGGTCGACGTCGCCGGTGCCGAGCTCGCAGAAGACCCCTCGCCGCCACGCTTCCGGCATGTCGGCTCCGTCCGCAACGATGTCGGCCAGAACGTCGTTGCGAACGTCTTTCACATGGACGTGGTTGATCCGGCTGCCCCAGCTCTGCAACGCCGCGGTGGGATCGCCCCCGCCGAGCGCGAGGTGGCCGGTGTCGAGCAGCAGGCCGACGTCGGTGAGCTCGAGCAGGCGCTCGATCTCCCACGGTGCCTCGACGTACGTCGCCGTGTGGTGGTGGAACGTCGGCTCGAATCCTCTGGACCGTGCGAGCTCGGCAGCCCGGGCTACGCCGTCGGCCAGCCGGCGCCAGCCGTCCTCGTCGAGGCCGATCGAGCGGTCCGCCGCGGCACGCCCTGGAAAGCGGATGCGCTCGGCCGAGCCCGCGTCGGCCAGCACGGGCTTCGCGCTGCCGCCGTCGGCAGAGGCGAAGAGGTCGAGCGTGCCGCTCATCGCGGCGAGATCCTCCTCCCAGTGCTCCGGCTCGCTGAACCGGATCGGGATGTAGCCTCCGACGAGAGCCAGCCGAGGCCCGTGGAGCGCGCCGCGAAGCGTCGACACGTCGCCGAGGTAGCCGGGAGGGCCGAGCTCCGTCCCCTCGTAGCCGGCGCTCGCGATCGCGGCGAGCACGTCCTCCGCTTCGGGGACATCCGGGAGGACGCCCACCGTGATCTCGAAGGCCCCGTAGCTGCAGGGGGCGTTGGCGACGCGGATGCTCACGGCTTCACGAGCGGCACGCGCGGGTCGGGCGCGAGCTCGGCCCACGCCGGGCGGATCCAGGCGAGAGCGGGATCGTCCGCAGCCGCCATCGAGCGGCGGTCGCCGGCGAGCGCGTTGAGGTAGTAGAGGTCGTACCCGTGCGCCGCGCACGTCGTGTGATAGCCCCAGGGCACGAGCATCAGGTCGCTGTCCCGCACGGTCGCGGTGATGTCCGTCCCGTGCTCGGGGCTGTACAGCCGCTGAACCGCGAAGGCCCCAGGCGGCTCGCGGCGGGTGCGGTAGTAGTACACCTCTTCCAGAACGACCTCTTCCGGCGGACGGTCCTCGTCGTGCTTGTGGGGTGGGTAGCTCGACCAGTTCCCCGCCGGCGTGAAAACCTCGACGACGAGCAGGCGCTGCGCCGGGAAGTCGGGCTTGACGATGTGGTTGATCTGGCGTGTTGCGTTGCCCGAGCCGCGCACCTCGATCTCCACGTCGGCCGGCATGATCGCGCGGGGCTCGAACCGTTCCTCGGCGAGTGCTGCGCAGATGCCGAGCTCCGCAGCTCCCGACACCGTGTAGCTCGTGTCGCGCGGTAGGTAGAGCGCCCAGGGCATGCCGTCGAAAACCGTCGCGCGGCCGCCAAGCTGCCAGATCTCGCCTTCACTCTCCACCGTGCACGTCCCACCGAGGACGACGAGCGCGACCTCGTTGTCCGCCGTCTCGCGCTGAACCAGGTCGCCGATGCGGTCGACGTGGAACGACAGGTAACGCCATGAGGCAGACGCGGGATCGACCGTTTCCCACTCGCCTGCTCGCAGCAGCAGCTCGCTCATGCGAGGACGGTCTCGAGCTCGGCGAGTCGCGGCATGGCTTCCGAGCATGCCAGCTGCGACGCGACGATCGCCCCGGCGACGGAGCCGCGGTGCACCGCCTCCTCGAGAGAACGGCCGGCGTGTAACGACTGCACGAAGGCAGCGACGAACGCGTCCCCGGCCCCGAGGCCGTTGACGACCTCGACCGGGTGGCCCTCGACGTCGGTCGACTTGCCGTCGTGCATCAGCGTCGCCCCGTGCTCGCCGCGCTTGAGCACGAGCGTACGCACGCCGAGATTCTCCGGCGTGCCGGCCGCCGCCGCGACCTCCTCCTCGTTGCCGACCACGATGTCGGCGGCCGCCGCGGCTTCGCGCGCGAGGCGTGAATACTCGCCCCGATCCTCCCAGAGGGCCGGGCGCCAGTCCAGGTCGAAGATCGTGGTGCCGCGGTGGCTCGCAAGCGCCGCGAGCGTCGTCTCGCGGCTCGGGGACTGCGCGAGCCCGGTGCCGGTGGCGAGCAGAAACGGCGCCCCCGCGACCTCCTCGGCGTCGAAATCCTCCGGGCTCAGCTGCCAGTCGGGGGCGGTCGGATAGCGGTAGAAGGTGATCGGGAACCGGTCCGGAGGCCAGACCTCGCAAAACGTCGGAGGCGTCCTCAGGTGCTCGTCGACCGCGAGGAAGCGAACGTCGACGCCCTCTGCCGAGAGGAAGTCGCGCACGAACTCTCCGTGCGGCTCGGGACCGACGCGCGACACGATCGCCGGCCTCAAGCCGAGTCGTGCCATCCCCGTCGCGACGTTGCCGGCGAAGCCGCCGACGAAGCGTGTGTATGTGCGCACCTCGCGCAGGGGCGTGCGCAACTGGTTGGGGTAGAGATCGATTCCGACTCGACCGAAGACCGCGGCGTCGATCGACTGCACGGCGCGGACGCTACACGGCTACGAGCCGAGCGCCGCAGCTTTCGCCAAAACGCGGACTCGAGCGGTAGTTCAGGATGGGCCGGGCAGGTCTCGAACCTGCGACCTTGGGATTAAGAGTCCCCCTCGAACGTTCGGCGGTAGCCCTCCTGATGCTCCGTCGCTCGAACAGTTGTCGTTCGTCTCGCGGCGAAAACCGGACGCCGTTTCGAAAGAGGATTCTGCCGGTGCGAGGTCATCGCGCTTCTTCTTCGGCGGTGCGCTCGGCGGTCGGGATTGCTTCCAGACGCTCATCTGGAATCGCCATGCCGCTCTCGACCGAAATGCCGTATGTTCCGGCCGCAAGGCGCGCCTCTGCACGCTCGAGGGCAGCGAGCTCTTCGCGCAGGTCGTCTGCAAGCCCTTCGTCGAGCTCGTCCTGGTACAGGTCGGACGCGAGATTCATCGGGTCTTGATCGTCCGCTTCCTCGCCCGTGTCCAGATGACCGAGCCGCGCGAGCGCTCGCTCGATTCGCCGTCGCTCGGCGGTCAGCAGCTCGCGGGCTCGCTCGGGGTCCATCTCACTCGACGCTATCAACGGTCGCGAGACTCGGTAGCAACCTTGCGAGCGACTCCGAGACCGCCGCTCTGGCGCTGGCGCTGTCCCGAAGTGCGTGCGTGCCGGGAACGCGAACGACGGTGCGGCTCGGGCCGTTCGGCGGTGTCCCGAATGGGTCGCTCCCGCCCCCAGCGGGGGTCGAGTAACGAACCCGCGGGGTGGACTCCCCACCGTCGGCAAACACGGGATCTGACGTCCACGAGACATGGTCGAACTCGTACGACGCCAGTACACCGTTGCTCGACCCGGATCAGGGCCATCCGCGCATGAGCGACCCTTGCGGGACACCTGACCTGTCGAGGAAAGCGGCGACGCGCATTGCACGGCAGGTGCGAATGGGCCGGGCAGGTCTCGAACCTGCGACCTTGGGATTAAGAGTCCCCCTCGAACGTTCGGCGGTAGCCCTCCTGATGCTCCGTCGCTCGAACAGTTGTCGTTCGTCTCGCGGCGAAAACCGGACGCCGTTTCGAAAGAGGATTCTGCCGGTGCGAGGTCATCGCGCTTCTTCTTCGGCGGTGCGCTCGGCGGTCGGGATTGCTTCCAGACGCTCATCTGGAATCGCCATGCCGCTCTCGACCGAAATGCCGTATGTTCCGGCCGCAAGGCGCGCCTCTGCACGCTCGAGGGCAGCGAGCTCTTCGCGCAGGTCGTCTGCAAGCCCTTCGTCGAGCTCGTCCTGGTACAGGTCGGACGCGAGATTCATCGGGTCTTGATCGTCCGCTTCCTCGCCCGTGTCCAGATGACCGAGCCGCGCGAGCGCTCGCTCGATTCGCCGTCGCTCGGCGGTCAGCAGCTCGCGGGCTCGCTCGGGGTCCATCTCACTCGACGCTATCAACGGTCGCGAGACTCGGTAGCAACCTTGCGAGCGACTCCGAGACCGCCGCTCTGGCGCTGGCGCTGTCCCGAAGTGCGTGCGTGCCGGGAACGCGAACGACGGTGCGGCTCGGGCCGTTCGGCGGTGTCCCGAATGGGTCGCTCCCGCCCCCAGCGGGGGTCGAGTAACGAACCCGCGGGGTGGACTCCCCACCGTCGGCAAACACGGGATCTGACGTCCACGAGACATGGTCGAACTCGTACGACGCCAGTACACCGTTGCTCGACCCGGATCAGGGCCATCCGCGCATGAGCGACCCTTGCGGGACACCTGACCTGTCGAGGAAAGCGGCGACGCGCATTGCACGGCAGGTGCGAATGGGCCGGGCAGGTCTCGAACCTGCGACCTTGGGATTAAAAGTCCCCTGCTCTACCAACTGAGCTACCGGCCCCGGCAGTCGAGTATAGGGACGCGTGCGCGCCGTTCCGGAAGGCGCATACGGCGAAGTCGACGCCGTTGCGCGATGCGCAAATGCACGCGACTCGGCGGTGTGTTTCGGCGTCCTGGGGATCGCGCTGGCAACGCCCGTGGCGAGCGGTATGTACGCCACTGCCGGGGCGCGGGCGCGGCGCGGCGCGTCGGGTCGAAAGGCTGGGCGATCCCGGCGGTTTGGTCAGTGGTTGCGCGCCGGTTTCTCGAGATGGTGAGAGGTGCCGTCGGTGGTGTTACGGCGCCACCGGCGGCTTTCCCGGGCCCCTGCCGATCTGTGGGGACAGGAATCCGTTCTTCCTTCTGGAATCCTGCGCTGGGCCCAGGGACGGGTGGCGGCCCGCGCCTTCTCCCCGGCTGGTCGTCTCCGGCTTCGCGGCATACGCCGTAAGTGCCGCGCTCTGGGCCCCGTCGTAGCGCGGGTTCGAATCCGCCGGGACATCGAGGCGGACCGCGCACGGGCGGGGCTGTCGGCGAGCGACGGCCCATAGCGCCGGGCAGCCGGCGCCGTTGCATCCGCGCTGACCGGGTGGGAAGATTCGGTGCGGCCGACACGTCTTGTGGAGGTTGACCGGGGCCTCTATGAACGGAGGCGGTATGGGTGAGGTAACTAGCAGGGCGCGGTTGATCGATTCGTCGGGATTCGACGCACGGTCGCCGATCGCCGCAACGCTTTCTCGCGAGGACGTCGAGGATGCGCTGCAGGTGAAGGACGTACCGGAGCTGGTGCTCGAGATCGATCGCCGCAGCAACGGCGACGTCGAAGCGCACACGCTCCGTGTTGCGTGGGCCGATGATCAGCTCAAGGAGCTGCTTCGGGACACGAGCGGGGACGACATCACGCTCTACTTCGACGCCGCCGAGCTTCAGGAGGCGCTCGCGGGCGAGGACATCGAGGCGCACGGAATGCGCGAGACAACCGCTGCGGTCGTCACGGTCGCAGCGATGGCGGCCGGCGTTGGCGCCGCTGCTCACCCCGCGAGTGCGATGGTGGACAGGGGCGCCGGTGTCGCTGCCGGCAACACGATCGAGATGGTCAGCGATGCCGCGAGCAGCGGCGTGGCCACGGCTCCCGAGCTGATCAGCGATGCCGCGAGCAGCGGCTCGTCGGGTGTGCAGGCTGCGGAGGCGTCGGGTCCGGAGTTGATCAGCGACTCGGCGAGCAGCGGCCCGTCGGGTGTTCAGGCTGCGCAGGCGTCTGGTCCGGAGTTGATCAGCGACGCCGCTTCGACGGGCACGCCGTCCCCGGCGCAGTCAGCGCCGCTTGCAAGCGCCGTTTCCGTCGCGGGAACCGACTCGGGCTTGTCGAGTACGGAGATCGCCGGAACGGCCGTGGGTGCCGGATTGGTTCTCATGATCACGGCAGCAGGGTTCGCCGTACGCGGCAAGGGCCGACGCGAGCAGCCCGCCTGACGAAGCGATCCAACTGACGCGGGAGGCGCAGGCGTGCCTCCCGCGTCGTTATCTCCTCGCCCCACCGCACGGCTATTCTGGCCGGGCCGCCCCCATCGACTAGCGGCCCAGGTCGCCACCCTTTCAAGGTGGTAGCGCGGGTTCGAATCCCGCTGGGGGCACTTTCCTTTTCGGCCCACTGACCTACACTCCGTTTCGGGACCGAAGGAGGGGCATGGAGGCAGTAGCGGCCACTGCTGCTCCGACGAAGGCGCGGGATCCCCGTGCGCTCGCCGGAGAACTTGAAGCGTTCAACTCGCTGTACCGACCGCACCTCGAGGCGGTCTACGACTTCGCGGTGCGGATCGTCGGCGAGCGCGACCTCGCGACGGACATGGTGCGGCAAACCTTCGGGCTGGCGTGGCGCTCGTTTCCGGAGCAGGGGAACGATGTGGCCGGCCGGCTCTTCACGACGGCGAGAGTGTGCACGCTCGACTCCCTCCGCTATCGCCGCGACCGCAACGGCAAGGAGCGGGAGGGGCTCCACTTCACGCGCATCGACGGCCATCGCGTGCCGGACGCGGCCGTGTTCGACCAGTCGTTGGCCGAGCTCGTGTGGGACGCGGCGTCCGCCCTGCCGCGGGAGGCGTACTCGCTGCTCGCGCTGCACGTGCGGCACGACCTTTCGCCGGATGCGATCGGCCTGGACAGAGCAACAGCAGTTCGCCTCGCACGAACCCGAGAGTTCTTCGACAAGGACGTGACGATCCGGCTCCTCGCAACCCGCGCGCGCCACACGTGCGGCGAGCTCGACATCCTCGTCGCGCGGGACGACGAGCATGAGCTCGCGCAGCACATCCGCCGCTGCAAGCGCTGCCGCGAGACTGCCAGTAGGTTCGTCTCACCTGCAGCTGTGCTCGGGAGCCTCGCGACAATCGCTCCGTCGCGCTCGCTGGCGCGCGAGCTCTTCAACCGCCCGCGGCGTCGTGGCGTGTTCGGCATTCTATAGGCGACCGGGCGGTTAGCTCAGCTGGGAGAGCGCCTGCCTTACAAGCAGGAAGTCACTGGTTCGAGCCCAGTACCGCCCATTGCTGCGCATGAGATAGGGCGATCCGTTCTGGTCGGGGCAGGCACAATCGCCTAGTGGCGTCGATGAGCTCTGCCTCAGCGGAACTCATCCCGTTCGTTCCTCGGATCACCGTCGAGTGGCTGCAGGAGACTCCTGAGCTTCGGTGGCTCGAACGCGACGGGACGATTTCGTTCGTCGACATCTCCGGCTTCACGGCGATGTCGGAGCGGCTGTCGAACATCGGCCGCGCGGGCGCCGAGGAGGTGACCGACGTGATGAATGCAACCTTCTCGGCGCTGCTCGATGTCGCGTACGCCGAAGGCGGCGGGTTGCTCAAGTTCGGGGGCGATGCGCTGCTGCTGCTGTACGACGGCGACGACCACGCTGGGCGCGCCGCTCGGGCTGCGTTCGAAATGCGCCGGACTCTGCGCGCGATTGGCCGGCCGCGAACATCGGCCGGGTCGGTGATGCTGAAGATGCACGCCGGCCTCCACTCCGGGCGCTTCCAATTCTTTCTCGCCGGAGGCTCTCATCGAGAGCTGCTCGTAACAGGGCCGGCTGCGACACGGGTCGTCGAGATGGAGGCAGCGTCGGAAGCCGGCGAGATCCTCGTCAGCCCCGAGACCGCCGCGCTACTCGAGCCGGACGCGCTTGGCGACGACAAAGGCCCTGGCAAGCTCCTGAAGGCGGCCCCGGCCGGCTCTGGGGAACTGATGCCGATGCCCGATGTGGGCAGCACGCCGATCGAGGTGGCGGTGCCGGCGCCGCTGCGCGCGCAACTGCTCGAGGTCGGACCTCTCGAGGGCGAGCACCGGCATGCGGCCGTCGCGTTCGTCCGGTTCACCGGAACTGACGAAATCGTCGCGACGGAGGGTGCCGCGGCGGCGGCGGAAGCGCTCGAGGCGTTGATCGAGACGATCCAGGCCGCCGCAGACGAGCACCAGGTGACGGTCCTCGAAAGCGACATCGACCGCGACGGCGGCCGGATCATCCTTGTGGCGGGGGCGCCGCAGACTTTCGGAGACGACGAGGAGCGGCTTCTCCGGACGCTCAGAGCGTCCCTCGACCAAGGCCTGCCACTTCCCGTGCACGCGGGCGTCAGTGAGGGTCGGGTCTTCGCGGGCCAGGTCGGAGCGACGTTTCGCCGTACGTACACGATTCTCGGCGACACGGCCGCCCTCGCCGCGCGTTTGATGGCCCGCGCAGGCGAGGACGAGATCTGGGTCTCCGCACAGGCGTTCTCGCGGGGAGGCGCGTCGTTCGCCGCCACGGAGCTCAAGCCGTTCCACGTGAAGGGAAAGGCCGATGCCGTTCGTGCTGTCGTTCTCGGCGAGCTCTTGCCGGAAACCAAGCGGACAGGCGAGACAACCGACGATGAGCTCCCGTTCGTCGACCGCGAGCGTGAGCGCGCGGTGCTCTCCGCGTCGGTCGCGCCCGTGCGCATGGGCTTCGGGACGCTCGTCGAGCTGGTCGGCGAGCCCGGAATCGGGAAGTCACGTCTGGCCGACGAGCTGCGGACGCATTGCGCAGACATGGAGCTCGTGACACTCCGGTGCGAACAGTACGAGTCGTCTACGCCGTATCACGTCTTCAGGTCCTTTTTTCGGTCGCTCCTCGACGTGCCGCTGACGGATGCCGGCGCGGCAAATCGTGCCGCGCTCGGCGAGCGCCTGCGCGCCGTCGACGAGGGGCTCGTCCCGTGGGCGCCGCTGCTCGGTGCGCCGCTCGACGCCGAGGTCGAGTCGACTCCGGAGGTCGACGATCTCGACCCTTCGTTCCGGCGCGCCCGGCTGCACGGCGTGCTCGGTTCGCTGCTTGGGAAGCTGCTCGACTCGCCGACGCTGCTCGTCATCGAGGACGTTCACTGGATGGACGACGCGTCCGCGGAGCTGCTGCGCCATCTCGGCACGCAGCTGCCGACGCGCCCGTGGCTCGCCTGCACGACTCGCCGGCCGAGCGACGGAGGATTCCTCGCGGCCGAAGGGACGCCCCCTCTGCCGGCGCTGACACTCCGGCTCGAGCCGCTTCCGCCGGACGACGCGAAGTTGCTCATTCGGGCGGCCGCCAGCGGCCGAGAGCTCTCGGACGAGGCACTGGGCGCGATCTTCGACCGAGGCGCAGGCAACCCACTCTTCCTCCGAGAGCTCGCCGCTCCGGAGGAGGCGAGCGCAACCGGGGAGCAGTTGCCGGACAGCGTCGAGGCGCTCGTCGCGACGCGCATCGACCGGCTCGCCCCTGCCGACCGTGCACTCCTGCGCTGGGCGTCTGTGCTGGGTACGTCGTTCTCCGGTGCGGTGATCGCGGACGTGCTCGACGATGATCCGACGGCCGCGTCGGATTCCGAGGCGTGGAGCCGGTTGGGGGAGTTCGTCGAGCGCGATCCGGACGTCCCCGGCGCCTTCCGGTTCCGCCATGCACTCATCCGCGACGCTGCCTACGAGGGGCTCTCGTACAGGCGGCGGCGGGAGCTCCACGGTCGCGTCGCAGATGTGATCGAGCTGCGCGAGACGGGCCGGGCCGATGACTCGGCAGAGCTCCTGTCTTTGCACTACTACCGAGCCGAGCGTTGGCCGGAGACGTGGCGCTACTCGGTCGACGCCGCGAGGAGGGCCGAGGAGAAGTACGCGAACGTCGAAACGATGCAGTTCCTCGAGCGGGCCCTCGAAGCGGCGAAAATATGGACGGACGCGCCGGCCTACGAAGTCGCCCGTGTCTGGGAGCTGCTCGGCGACGTGCGAATGCGCATGGCCGCCTACGAAGACGCCGCGGGCGCGTATCGGAAGGCGCGTGCATTCTGGCGCGGCGATGCCGTGCAGGACGCACGTTTGATGCAGCAGGAGGCTGTCGTGCGCCTGCGGCTCGGGAACTATCCCCAGGCCCTGCGTCGCCTGAGCGAGGCGTTGCGGCTGCTCGAAGACGTGGAGGGTCTCGCTGCCGGAGCACAGCGCGCGCGCTTGTACAACTGGTACGCGGGCGTGCTCCAGCATCAGTGGCGTCCGAGTGACGCAATCTCGTGGTGCGAGCGGGCGATCGCCGAGGCGGAGGCCTCGGGCGCCGTCGACGCGCTCGCGCAGGCCTACTTCATCCTCGACTGGGCGTACCTGGCGCTCGGCCGTCGCGACGAGGCAGTGTACTCCCCCCGCGCCGTCGAGATCTACGAGCGCCTCGGAGCTCTCGACCGCCTTGCCTGGACGCTCAACATCATGGGCGGTCGTGCATACCTGGCGGGCCGGTGGGAGGAAGCCATCGAGCATGCCGACCGCGCGCGCAGGACCTTCCAACGGATCGGCGACGAGATGAATGCCACGGTCGCCGCGCTGAACGTGGCGTGCATACGCTCCGACCAGGGAAGGTTGGAGGAGGCAGAGCCGCTGTTTCGCCACGGCCTTGAGCTCCGCCGCGCCACCGGGAATCCGCTCAAGGTCGCCGACGCTGCCAGTGAGCTCGGCCGCTTCGCCGGCCGGGCCGGGAATTTCGAAGAGTCGTATTCCCTCCTTGCCGAGGCACGGGAGCTGTTCTCGAACGAGGGGGACCAGGTCGAGGCCCTCGCGGCGGACGTTTGGCGCGTGGAAGCCCTCGTCCACGAAGGCTCAAGCACCGCGGCGCTCGAGCTCGCCGACGAAGCGCTCCAGCGCACCGAGTCGACTCCCGGCGTCGCGATTCTCGCCTCGATGTTGCACCGACTGCGCGGCTGGGCGTTCATGCAGCTGAAGGATCTCGAGCAGGCGGGAGCTGCGTTCGACGCGAGCCTCAGCCTCGCGCGGCTGGAGGGGGAAAACATCGGCATGCGGAGCGCCGACTACGAAGTGGCGCTGACGCTGGACGCCTTGGACCAGCTGGGAGAGCTGGTTGGCGGGCCGATTGAAGACGTCGAACGCGAGCGCGACGCGATCATGGCGAAGCTGGCGGTCCTGCAACTGCAGAGGCCTCCGCTCCCGCACTGAGCGCGAGCGGAGGCCTCGCCGTTCTCTAGCAGCCGCCCTTGTAATCCCAGTCGGGCGGCACCGCCATCGTGAAGCCGCGGTACGCGACGCCGTCGATGGTCTTGCTCTCCCACGAGACGGTCTGCGGGCCGAGGGCGGGGTCCGTCTTGTCCTGGAACGAAGGGACAACACCCCAGTAGCGCCCGTCGGACCGGCAGATCGCGTGCACGATCGCCCCGGTGAAGCGGCCGTTGGCGTCGATCTGGTCCGCAGGCCATCCGGTCGTGTCGGTCGCGTCGTTGTAGTTCGTGCACGGCGTGATCACGCCGTTGACGACCTTGAACGTGCCGGCGCAGATTGGGAGGTACTGCGCGCCGACGTTCTTTCCGTACGTCCCGTCGATGCTCTTCTGGCTCACGTAGTACGTGACCTTCAGCCCGTTCGGAACGCCGCCGTGGAATTCCTCGAACCCCGTCGCGCTGGCGACGTGGACGAAGTTCGTCCCGCACGGATGAGCCGTCGCGTCGTACGAGAACGGGTTCACGGCGAGGAACGTCAAGCCGCTGCTCGCCGAAACGTCGAGGCGCGAGTCACTCTTGCCTCCGAGCAGTTCGTTCGAGAACGAACACGAGGCGCTCGGATCGCAGGGCTTGCCGTCGATCGAGATGTTGAACGGCGGATCGCTGTTCGGCGTCGGCTGCAGGCCAGTGGCGCGTGCCGCCCGTCGGGCTGAGGCTCGCCGTGCCGGTGTTCAGATCGAGCGGAGTGACGCCATCCGCTCCGACCGCTTCGACGGTCACGTAATGCACGTTTCCGCCGACGGTCGGCGTGTAGGCGGTGGTCGTGATAGTGGCGCTCTTGTTCGCGTGGCTCGGCGGATACAGCCAGACGAGCCTGCAGTTGCTAGTCCCGACGCCCGACGTCAGCCCGCCGGACTGGACCAACGCGAAGTCGTTGCCGTTGCCGAGGAAGTTGTTCGACTGCTTCGCAGGAACCTTCCACGTACCACTCGCCCCGGTACAGGACGTCACGACGCTGAACGAGACCCTGAGCGGAGGCGATCCTGGCGCAACGCTGAGGTTCCGAAGTTGCAGCTCACCGGAGGTGTTGGCGCCGAAGGTGCCGGTTCCCGAGACAAACGTCGGCAAGGGGCCCTTGGCCGGATCGAGGTTGATAGGGAAGTTCGGTTGTCCATTCGCGCCAACAGACCCGTCGACGTTCGCCGACCCGAGCGACTGCGTGCTGCTGTTGGCATTCGTGATCGTCAACGTCAGCGACACCACGGAGCCTCCGGGAAGCGCGGACGTGTCGCATGTGTCTGGGGTCGCAGATTGTGCGAGGCAGACGGTGTACTGCTTGATCCCGGACGACGGCGGGCTCGCGGATCCGGCCGGAGTCAATGCAACGGCCACGGCCGCTAGGGCCGTCAAGAGGATTGCCAGTCGCCGCCGCCGGGACGGCCACCCGTCCCGCGCAAATAGGTCCTGCTTCATTTCTTGCCTCCCCACAGGTAGACGCCGCAGAAACCACGTTGGGTCGGCGGGGTCCCCTGCCGCGCGCCGTCAGTGGGTAGAAACCCTCAGGTAAGGATAGAGAACCGGGGAGCTACACGCAGGTTTAACCAAGATCCAGAGATTCAACGGATTCTCAACGCCCGATCGCGACAGCGGTTCGGATCACGCCGTCGGCCGGCACGGAGAGCGGTCAGTCGGGCAGCCGCGACGTCGCCGGCGCGTCGGCCGTGGTGGTGAGCTTCAGCGTCGCGGCAACTGGAATCCCCGATGCCGGCCGCGGTCGCGGACGCGGTGAACTGTCTGCGGTTCACAGTGCGATCCGGTAGAGGAAGCCGCCGGCCCGAGCTTGGGGTCTTCGACAACCCGCAAGCTCGCGGGAGGCCCGGACGGATCAGATCCGTCTCACAGGTCCGTGGTCGTCACAGCTAGCCCAGGGTGACGCTCGCCCAACGAACGGTCGCTGCTCGGTTGCGCGCTGCACGGCGGTTGACGCCGTGCGACCGGCGCTTCGATCGCATCACCGCCCACATGGGAAAGGCTCGCGGGTGCTTTGACATGCTTCCGTCATGAGGGTGGGCGTCGTCCTCATCGCCGCCTTGCTGCTGGCAGGATCGCCTGCGGACGCCGCCACAGCTCCGTACTGGTCTGTCGGAAAGGTGCTGCGCCGTCTCGATGGCGCCAAGATTCAAGTCGGGTCACGCAAGATCCGCGTCGATAGCGAGACGACGTTGTGCGCCGGCTACGGCACCTCTATTCGTCGCGGGCGGGAACGTCCCCGCGAGGTCGTCGTGCTGGCCGCCGCCGACCGCGAAGTCGTGTGCGCCATCATTCGGCG
The DNA here is from genome assembly GCA_001920085.1 of Actinobacteria bacterium 13_1_20CM_4_69_9. GTDB lineage: Bacteria > Actinomycetota > Thermoleophilia > Gaiellales > Gaiellaceae > 3-1-20CM-4-69-9. Next base: position 3,352 of record MNJC01000003.1, on the reverse strand, counting down.
GCACGTTGAGCGTTGGGTCGACCGCGTGAGCGGCGTCCACCCCCGACAGCAGGGTGGCTAGATCGACGATGCTCGCCCTGGCAAGCCCTGCGCAATCAGGAAACGGTCAGCATCGTCGTGCCGATCGCGAAGCGCTTCTTCATGTCCCCCTGATCTGGCCCCAATAGGGCCGCTCGGTGACTTCCGATTCGCACCGCGGCGTTGTCTGCGACGTCCCTTTCCCCACCTCCTTCGACCCGCGGGCGAGCGGACATCCGTGGAAAGCACTCAACGCGTCAACAGGTGCGTCTGGTCCTTGCGCAGTGCGCGGAAATTGCGCGGTTTTCCGCAGCGACGTCCACCGCCGGAGCGGCCGGGGCCGACGTCGACACCGCCCATCGGTCAACCAGGCGCTTTGGATGCACCGCGATGGCAGGCGAGGCGGAGAGTGGGATTAGCACTGGGTCAAGCGTTGGGCTAGTGTGATGAAGCTCTCCTGACTCAGATCCCTCGTTCGGTCCGCAAAGGACGGCTTGGTCAGGAGCACTCCATGCGAAGGAGGCCATTCAATGGCCACCACCACGTCTGACACTCGCGTCCTCGCTCGCTTCACCGCTGCACCGAGCATGACGACCGAGAAGTACGACGAAAGCATCAAGCGGCTGAAGGATTCCGGGAGCCAGTGGCCGCCGGACGGGCTTGCCTACCACATCGCTTTCAGTTCGGGCGGGAGCTTCCGAGTCAGTGAGATCTGGGATTCTCGGGAGCAGTTCGACACGTTCGGCAAGAGTCTGATGCCGGTACTGACCGACGTTGGCGTCGAGCTCGCGGGCGAGCCCGAGATGCTCGAGATCCACAACATCGTCCAGCGCTAACCCCTCTGCACCAGAGCCGCACGGGACGAACCGTGCGGCTTTGGGGCTTCTGGCGTGCAACGAACGCGATCGCCAGATCGCCTCACCCGTTAAGGACGATGCGTCCTCGTCCGCAACGCACCACTGTTGATCGTAAGGATCCGCAAGAAGGACGAGGAGGGACGAGATGGAGAGCGAGGTCGAAGAGCGAGCGCACGACGAGTTCGCCGTCCAGCGGGCCGGCGCGGACGACAGCGCCGACGCGACGGCCGCGCCTGCGAAGCTCTTGCATTTCACGCCCGAGGAGCGCGCGGCGCGCGGGCGCGCTGCACGCGCAGCGGCGCCGCGCACAAGTCACGCGACGATCGAGTTGGAGCCGGCGCGTGATCCAGTCGGATTGCTGGACGCGGACTCGCCCCGGCGAGTGCAGGAGCTGGTGCCGATCCGCTACGGGCGGATGTTGGTGTCTCCGTTCACGTTTTACCGGGGTGCGGCCGCGATCATGGCGCACGACCTGGCTGGGACGTCGAGGTCGGGTCTCAACGTGCAGCTCTGCGGGGACGCGCACCTCGCCAACTTCGGCGTCTTCGCTTCGCCGGAGCGGGATCTGGTGTTCGACCTGAACGATTTCGACGAGACGCTGCCGGGGCCGTTCGAGTGGGATGTGAAGCGCCTTGCCGCGAGCTTTGAGATCGCGGGCCGCAACCGCGAATTCTCTGCGGCAGAGCGGCGGGCCGCGGTGCTAGCCGCTGTCCGCGGCTACCGCGAGGCGATGCGGGAATTCGCGGCTGCACGGAACCTCGACGTCTGGTACTCGCGGCTGAACGCCCTCCAGTTGGAGACAGAGCTGCGCAAGCAACACGACAAGAAGGCCGCCAAGACGCTCGCCCGCGGCGCGGCGAAGGCGCAGACGAAAGACAGCATGAAGGCATTCGCGAAGCTGACGCACGAGGTCGACGGCCAGCGCCGGATCGTGTCCGAACCGCCTCTGCTCGTCCCGGTCGAAGAGCTCCTGCCCGAAGGCGACGCGCGCAACGTGACCGAGGAGATCCGACAGCTGGTCCGCGTCTACCGGCGGTCCCTGCAGCGAGATCGGCGCAAGCTGCTGGAGGAGTTCCGCTTCGTGCACATCGCGCGCAAGGTCGTCGGGGTCGGCAGCGTCGGCACGCGCTGCTGGATCGTGCTGATGCTCGGCCGCGACGACCAGGACCCGCTCTTCCTGCAGTGCAAGGAGGCGGGGCCGTCGGTTCTGGAGCCGATGCTCGGCAAGGCGAAGTTCGGCAACCACGGCCAGCGCGTCGTCCAGGGGCAGCGGCTCATGCAGGCGGCAAGCGACATCTTCCTCGGCTGGGTGCACACCAAGGCGGGATTGGACGGGCAGCCACGCGACTTCTATATCCGTCAGCTCTGGGACTGGAAGGCCTCCGCCGACCTGGAGGCGATTCTTCCAACTGGCCTGTCGATCTACGCACGGGTCTGCGGCTGGACGCTCGCGCGCGCGCATGCCCGCTCCGGCGATCGGATCGCGATCGCCTCCTACCTCGGCCGCAACGACACTTTCGATCGTGCGCTTGCCGAGTTCGCCGACGCCTACGCCGATCAGAACGAACGCGACTACCAGCTACTCGCCGACGCGGCCGCCTCCGGCCGGATCCCGGTACAGCAGGGGCTCTAGTGGCGTAGCCGGGCCCGTGC
>MNJC01000003.1:0-627 GCA_001920085.1 Actinobacteria bacterium 13_1_20CM_4_69_9 | reverse complement strand
GGTAGAGGAAGCCGTCGGTGTGGTCGGCGAGCCACACCGCGCGGGTGCCTGCGGCGAGGCCGTGGACGTCGACTCGCCCGGTCGCCGTCGCAGCGGTGCTGACCGTCCCGTCGAGCGTTACGCGGCGCAGCGCCGCCATCGTCGGGAAGCCGCTCCGGTCGACGGCGGCGGTCCTGACCGGGACCCAAAGAGCGCCGGCGGCGGCGACGATGTCGATACCGGTGCCGTGGATGTCGATCGAACGTCGGATCTGTCCGGTTGCGGGATCGACTTGGAGGAGCGGCACGCCGCGTCCGGTGATCCACAGGCTGCCACCGAAGAGGACGAAGCGCTCGGGAGCGGCGTCGCCGTCGTCGCCGATCGTTGCGAGCCGTGTCGCCCGGTTCGTCGCGGTGTCGATGCGGAAGAGCGTGCGGTCGCGGTGGTCCATGATCCACGCGCTCGTGCCGGCGAACGCCACGTCCGCGGGCCCGTCGCCGACGCGGATCCGCGCGACGACCTTGTTCTTCGCAGGGGAGACGCGGACGAGGCTCGCAGCTCGGTCCTCTGCGACCCAGACCGAGCCCGCGCCGATCCAGATGTTGTACGGGCCTGCAGCCTGTAACCGGATGCGCTTCGTCACCCGCG
>MNJC01000092.1 GCA_001920085.1 Actinobacteria bacterium 13_1_20CM_4_69_9 | reverse complement strand
GGGGGCGTGAACGCCGAGCCGCTCGACTCGACGATCGAGCCGACCGTGCGCAAGCTGCTCGGGCTCGAGCTCGACGTGGAGACATTCCGTGCGTTTGCGCAGGGCGAGGAGGTGCTCGCGGCGACCGTCCAGCGCTTTCCCGGCTTCCGTCCGCCGCTCGCGCCGGATCCGTTCGAGGCGCTCGTCTCGTCGATCACCGCGCAGCAGGTGTCGCTCCACGCCGCGTTCGCCGTCCGCAGCCGGTTCGTCGATCGCTTCGGGGAGCCGGCGGAATTGGCCGTCGCCTTTCCGACGCGTGAGCGGGTGGCGCTCGCGACGGTGGAGGAGCTGACGAGCCTCGGGTTCTCGCGGCGCAAGGCCGAGTACGTGCTCGGCCTCGCCCGCGCCGATCTCGACCTGGGCGGGCTGTCCGCGCTCTCCGACGCCGATGTGAAGACACGGCTGACAGCCCTGCGGGGCATCGGAGAATGGAGCGCGGATTGGTTCCTCGCGCGCTACCTAGCCCGCCCCGAAGCCTGGCCCGCCGGCGACCTCGGACTGCGCAAGGCGGTCCTCGCCTTCTACCCTGAGACGAACGACATCCGCGCCGCCGGCGCCCGCTTCCATCCGTTCCAGAACTTGAGCGCACACTTCCTCCTTCTCGCCCTCCGCTACCGGTGACGATCCGCGACGCCAGCGAGCACGACCTCGAGCTGCTGCGCCGGCTGCGCGACGACTTCCAACGCGAGCTCGCCAAGCCCGCGTTCTTCGACGAGCCGTGGGAGACGGTCGCCGAAGACGTCCAGGACACGGTCGCGAACGGCATTGCGCTGCTCGCGGAGGAGGACGGAGCCCCTGTCGGGTATGCGCTCGCGAACATCGTGCCGCAGACGCCGGTCCGCGGGCACCTCTACGACCTGTACGTGCAGAGCGATGCGCGCGGCCGTGGCGTCGGCCGGGAGCTGATCGCCGAAGTCGGCGACCGGCTCAAGGAGCGCGGCGGCACGCACCTCTCCCTGGACGTCGCGCTCACGAACGACCCCGCGCGCCGGCTGTACGAACGCCTCGGGTTCCGCGCGTACGACGTCTTGATGGCGGTCGAGCTGGCGCAGCTGCAGCAGCAGCTCGCCGCGCCGGCGCTCACACAGTCGTTTGCGTCGACGCACGTGCAAACCGACGACGTCGAGGGCGTGCGACGCGGCGTCTCCCAGTTCATGCCGCGCGTCGGCCACAGCGAGTGGTCGGAGGTGTCGCAGGCGGAGAACGGGTGGGTCGCCGTCACCGACGAGCTGTGCGACCGCGACCGCGGCGCTCAACGCAAGCTGGGCGCCGAACTGTCCGCGCGCATGGGCGTTCCCGTCGTCGCGCTCGCGCTCGAGGAGGACGTGGTCGTCCGCTTCCTGCTCTTCGACCGCGGCCGAATGATCGACGAATACCTCTCCGTCCCGACGTACTACGGCGACCTGAACAAGGCCGACGAGCTCTCCCTGGCCGCGAACGCGACACTCGTCGCGCGGCTCACGGGAGCCGACCCCGCGAGTGTCCGCGCCGTCGCGCGCACCGCGTCGTCGCCCGTTGAGCTGGCGCCCGCGCGAGAGCTGCTCGGGCAGATTGCGGCCGTCATGAAGCTCGAAGCTAGGATCGAACGGTGATCACCCGAGAAGAACCCGCTCGGGCGCGTGCCCGTGCTCGAGGACGACGCCTTCGTCCTCCCCGAGTCGGCGGTGATCAACGAATACCTCGAGGAGCGCTACCCCGAGCCGCCGTTGTGGCCGGCCGACGCGGCCGAGCGGGCGTTCGGACGGCTGCTCGTCTTCCGGTTCGACCAGCTGTCCAAGCCGTATTACGCGCTGCGACGCGAGCAGGAGGGCGCGCGCGAGCGGCTCGACGCCGAGCTCGCGAAGCTGAATGCGGTGCTCGACGCGCAGCCGTACCTGAGCGGCCGCGAGTACGGCCTCGCCGACATCGCATACGTGCCGTGGATCGTCCGGGCTCGCGATCGCATGGACGTCGAGCTGCGTTCCTTCGGCGCACTCGACGGGTGGCTCGAACGGTTGTCAGAGCGTCCGGCGATCGCCGCCGAGCTCGACGTCGTCGCGGCCTTGTGAACGTCCTGCTGCTGCATGCGCTCCCGCTCGACGAGCGCATGTGGGAGCCTCAGCTGCCTGCCCTCGCGCAGCACGACGTCGCCGCTCCACGGCTGTATGGACGCGGGCGGACGATGACGGCGTGGGCCGAGTCGATCGCCGGCGAGATCGACGGGGGGCACGCGGTGGTGGGCGCGTCGATGGGCGGATATTGCGCGCTGGCGCTCGCAAAGGTCGCGCCCGAGCTCGTGCGCGGGCTGCTGCTCGTCGGATCGCGGCCCGATCCCGACTCGCCGGAACGGCGCGCCGGCCGCGCGGAGACGATCGAGCTGATCCGCCGCGAAGGGCCCGACGGATTGTGGCGGTTCATGGAGCCGAAGCTCTACGCGCACAGGGAGAACGCCGACCCCTCGCTGATGTACCGGGACCCCGAGGGGCTGATCGGTGCCCTGGAGGCGATCCGCGACCGGGAAGACTCGACACAGCTCGCGCGCGACTTCCCCGGGCCGGTGCAGTTCGTCGTCGGCGAGCACGAGAACTTCGTCACGCCGGGCGAGCTCTCCGAGTTCGACATCCGCATCGTTCCCGACGCCGGCCATCTGGTGAACCTCGAACGTCCCGACGAGCTCAACGCGATCCTGAGAGAGTTTCTCTCCCGTGTCTGATCTGCCCGCAGTCGTCGACGTCGAGTGGCTCCAGCGGGAGTTGGGCGCCGACGATCTCGTGGTCGGCGACGTGCGCGGGCCGAACGCGCACGCGCGCGGCCACATCCCCGGCTCGAGGCCGCTCGTGCTCGGGTCGCCGCCGCCGATGAGCGACCGGGCCGTGCTCGAGCCGCTCGCATCCGAGGTCGGGCTACGGCTGCGGCGCCACGGGGTGACGGGCGCAGAGCGGCTCGTCCTCTACGACCGCGGCGACGGCGTCGGCGCGATGCCGGCGGCCCAGATGGCCGAGCTCGCCGGCCACCCGCGCGTCGCGGTGCTGCTCGGCGGGCTTGCCGCATGGCCGGGCGATCCCGAGGTCGGCCAGGTGCAGCTCCAGCCGGTGAAGACGACGTTCGAGCCGAGCCTCGACGCGGTGCCGACGCGCGAGGAGATCGCGAGCCGGCTCCAGGACCCGAAGCTCGTGTTGCTCGACGTGCGCACGACGGAGGAGTACAGCGGTAAGCGCGGGTATCCGTGCGATCCGCGTCAGGGGCACATCCCGGGTGCGCGCCACGTGCACGTCGAGGATCTCTTCGCCGCGTCCGGCGTGCCGCTGCCGGGCGATCACATCCGCGCGCGGATCGGAGACGCGGACGAGATCGTCGCGTACTGCCATTCCGGCTCGCGCTCCGCCGTGGCAACGCTCGCGCTGCGCGCGGCCGGATATCGCGCACGCAACTACGCCGGCTCGTGGCACGAATGGTCGCGCCACGACGAGCTCCCGTCCGAAAAGGCCTAGTCCCGGGACAGTCCCGGGACATGGCTCCTACGCAGGAGCGGCGACTCGCTCGGCGGCGCCGACGAAGGCGTCGCACAGCGATCGCCCCAGCTCGTTCCAGCCGTCGATGCGCTTGCGCGTCTCGTCGAGGAGGCCGGGCGGCACCGGTTCGTCGTCCTGCATCCAGCTCTCGATCTGCCCGAGCGTGACCTCGGGATGGAACTGCACGCCCCACGCGCTGTCCCCCAGCCGGAAGGCCTGCGTGCACAGGTCGTTCCGCGCGAGCTCGATCGCACCGGCCGGCAGCGCGTGCACGTAGTAGTGCCACTGGAAGGCGTCGAAGCGCGCTGGGAGCCGCCCGAGCACCGGATCGTCGCGCGCATCGTCCGTCAGCTCGACGCTGTACCAGCCGATCTCCGGCTCCTTCGCCGGGCCGACGTGTGCATGCGCGGCCTTGGCGAGCAGTTGCGCACCGAGGCAGATGCCGAGCACGGGCTTGTGCAGGTCGAGCAGCCGCTGCAGGAAGAGGTTCTCCTCGCGCAACCACGGATGGTGCCCCTCCTGGTCCGCATGCATCGCACCGCCGAACACCAACACGGCCCCGTACGCGTCGAGCGGTCGCGGCGGCGACGTCCCCCACGCCAGGCTCCATTCCTCGAGCCGGTGGCCGCGCGCAGCGACGGCGTCCCCGAACACGCCGGCGCGCACCTTCTCTCCGTGGATGACCGCGAGAACGTCCATCAGCTCTTCGCGCCTGCGCTCACCGGGACGTTCGCCGCCTGGAGCAAGCGCTGCAGCTGCTTTGCGTTCGCGGCGGCCTGCGCCATGCGCCCGCCGTGGCCGTCCGGGCTCGTGGCGTTGTTGTTGAAGAACGCGTAGGCCTGCTCGGCCTGACCGGCCAACTCGCGCAGAGGCGCCACCCACTCCTCCAGCTCTTCCTCGGAGTACAGGTAGTCGAACCGCTCCGACGCGCTGCCGCCCCGCTTGTTCCAGGTCTCCGCGTTGCGCCCGTGGAAGCGGACGTACGCGGTCGGGCTCGTGAGCGCGAGCACCGTCGGCGCGACGTTCTTCGCGCCCTCGATGCGGGGCGCGTCGACGATCACGTTCGTCGCGCCGAGCTCCTCGAGGAAGCGCAGCGTCTCGTCGCGATGCTCGTCGTCCAGCCAGCTCACGTGTCGGAACTCGACGAGCATCTCGTCGTCGCCGAGCTGCTCGCGCGCCCACTGCAGGTAGTCGAGCGAGCGATCCTTGTAGACGACATACGACGGGAACTGAAAGAGGATGCCGCCGAGCTTGCCCTCGGAGCGCAACGGCTCGAGCGCGTCGAGGAAGCGCCGGAAGACCTCCCCGCGAAACTCGCGCGAGGGCCGCTCGACCCTGCCTTTGTCGTCGGTCGGCGCCTCGTCGCGCAGATCCGGGGGCAGCGCCTCGAGCTTGACGGGATGGCGGGTCATCAGCCCGAACGCCTTCACGTGCATCACGAAGTCGTCGGGGGTCCGCTCGGCCCAGCGCCGCACCATCTCCTCGGCGGGCAGCCGGTAGTACGTGGAATCGACCTCGACGGTGTCGAAGTGCTGCGCGTAGTGCGCGAGCCGTTCGCCGGCCGGGAGGCCCTTCGGATACCAGTGCTTGGAGAGTGCTTCGTCGGCCCAGGAGCACGTGCCGATGCGGATCTCCGTCACGGTTTCAGCATAGGGGTCTGACCCCCCTCAGGGGGCCAGACCCTCTGCCGTTTCGATCTAGAGGCGGATCCGCACGCGGTTGCTGACCGCGGTGAAGCCCGACGCCGTCCCGCTCACGCACGGGATGGGTGGCAGCGACGGCGTCGCACACAGCGTGCTCGTGACGTCGCGCTCCGCGACCGTTGTGCGTGCCTGGAACGTCGTCGTCGACTTCTTGCCCGTCTTGCGCAGGACGAGCGAGTAGTTGCCCGCCGCCGACGTACGCGCCGTGAACCTCGACGCGGCGCCGTTCAGGAGCAGCCGCACCTGCGAGCCGGCGACAGCCGCACCACCCTGCGACAGCTTCCCGGAGATGCGCACCGTGCGCTTCTTCTTGTTCGTCACGCGGGCGCTGAGGGTGACCGTCCCGGAGGACGCAAGCGCGCGCGTCTCGACCGTCCCGGCCGCATTCGGCACGCCCGTGCTCGGCGCATACGGCGTCGTGATCGCCTTCCAGACGCTCAGCGCTGCCGGCACCTGGAACACGTTGTTCACCGTGAAGTTCGCCTCCAGCAACTGAGCGCCGTTGGGCGATCGCCCGGGCGTTCCCTGCGGGACGTCCGCGGGGGAGAGGCAGACGACCAGCTTGTAGGCGCCGAGGGCCGCCTCCGCGCCCGAGGTCGGGTCGACGTGGACCGGCAGGTTGATGTTCTGCCCGGCGACCGAGAGCGCGAGATTCCAGACCGCGAGATGCGTGCCGGTCGCACAGCCCGGCGCGTTCGTGTCCGGCGGCGCGACGACGACGTTGCCGGATAGCGGCAGCGGGATGTTGGCGTCGCGTGCGAAGACTGACCCGCTGGTCGTACCGATCGTCGTCCCGGGAGCCGCGGACGAATTGATGCTGTAGCCGGTCGGCACGTAGATCGTGATCTTGGCCGGCTGCTGGTCTGTCTGTGCCTGGGTGACCTTGATCGTCAGCGAGGTCGCGCTCTGCGACACGCTCAGCTTCTGCACCGCCAGGGCGTTGCCCGCGAAGGCAAGCGCGGTCACGGCGGCACCCGCGAGCACGGCCAGCTTGAGAACTCGTCTCATACCCCTTCCTTTCCTACTTAGAAATCAGAAAAGACCCTTCCCCTTAGACGCGGGATTCCCTCAGAGGTTGTAGTTAACCGCGCGCGGAGACCAGCTTCCCGAAGAACTGCCAGTGCGTGCCGCGATACCGCGCCAGCTTCACCTTGTCCATCGGGTAGTAGTCGTTCGGCGTCGTGCGGATGCGGACGCCCGGCAACAGGAATGGGTTCGTCTCGTCGAGGTGCGTCGCCGTGCGGAGCACGCTCTCGCGCGTGAGGTTGCGGCCGGCCTTCTTGAGCGTGTCCACCATTGTGTAGGCGACAGCCATCCCGTAGTAGTTGAAGACGTCGTCCGGCTTCGCGCCCGGCAGGTAGCGCTTGGCGATCGTCTTGTACAGCCGCACGGTCCTGTCCTTCGCCCACGCGGCGGCCGTCGGGTCCTTGACGAACGCGATCGACACGGAGCCGTCGACCTGCTTCTGGCTGGAACCGAACTTTGCGATCTTCATGATGTCCGGCGAGATCGACACCGACGTGACGTAGAAGTGCGGGTGCCAGCCCAGCCGGAACGAGCCGACGTAGCCGAAGATGGCGAACTTCGGCGTCGCAAACAGCATCAGCGTGTCGGCGCCGGAGCTCTTCAGGCGGGCCAGCTGCGAGTCGACGTTCGCGTCCTCGATCTCGTATGGCTGCGTCGCGACGATCTTCGCCTTGCCGCCGAGCCCTCGGCGCAGGCCGTTGAGCATGTCCTTGCCGAAGTCCGAGTTCTCGTAGAGAACTGCGATGTGCGCGCTCGGCTGGTGCGCGGCGATGTAGCGCCCGTAGATCGAACCCTCGCCTGCGAAGCTCGGCAGGTAGCCCATCGACCACGGGTACTTCTTGTGCTCCGTCGCGAGCTTCGAGACGCCGCTGCCGACGAAGAGCTGCGGGACCTTCCGGTCGTTGAGGTACGGGCGTACCGCGAGCGCGTGCTCGGTGCCGACGCTGTCGAAGATGGCGAGGACGTTGTCCTGCTCCACGAGCTGCCGCGTGAGCAGGATGGTGTTCGGGACCTCGAACTGGTCGTCCTCGTACTTGAACACGATCTTCCGCCCGAAGACGCCGCCTTTCGAGTCGACGTACCTGAAGTACGCGTCGGCGCCGCGTCCGACCGACGCATAGGCCGACGCGGGGCCGCTCAACGGCACCGTGCCGCCGAGCGTGATCTGCGTCGGCGTGACTCCGGGCGTCGCGAGCGCGAGCGCGGCTGCCACGACGGGCGCGATCAACGGGAGACCGGCTTCCGCAGCACCGGAAGCGCCAGCGTGACGCCGCGCAAGGCCGCGGTAGAACCGTCGGGCACGGGGATGAGGTACACGAGATTCGCGACGCTCTGCACCGTCGAGCGTGCGCCGAGCGTCACTCGAAGGCGCGATCCGCCCGGGATCGACGTGACCTCGTTCTGCAGCCTGATGGTCCCTCTCCCGGCCCGATTCGTCGCGGTGGACGTGTCGGCCCCGCCGTCGGCGACGACGAGCTCCTTTCCGGCCGGCGTGAGTGCGCTGAGGACGGCGACGAGATGCTTGTAGCCGCTCGGGCCGGACGAGAGCTGGACGCCCACGACGGGCGAGCCGAACGTCTCGATGTGCTTCACGCGCTTCGTCGTGCGCACGACCTTGCCGTCGGCAGAGAGGGCATTCCGGCCAGCGAACGAGAACTTCAGCGTCCGCGCCTTCGGCAGCGCCTTGAACGCCGTCGGGCGCCGCCAGGGATCGGGCGCGAGCTCCACGGGCGGACGCTTGTCGATGCCGTTCGGCATCCCTTTCAGGAACCGGTCGAACCACGCCCGCAGCTCGAGCGCGGCGTAGTTGAACTCGTCGGGCGGATTGGGAGCGGGCGTGTGTCCGAAGTCACCGATGTACAGCCGCTTCGGCCCGCGCACGCGCGCGTACGCGGCGATCGCCTGGTTCGCGTCGAAGGCGAAGTCGCGGCGGCCCTGCAGCACGAACGTCGGGATCCGGACCGTCCCGAGCTGCGGGCGCGTGGAGCGTGACGCGAGGTACGCCCGGAGCGCCGGAACGTTGCGCTCGGCGATCGCATCCGACAGCAATTGCCGTTCGTCGGGCCCGTAGCGATCCTGCGGAATGTCCTGCGAGAAGGCGAACACGATGCCGGCCCGCACGAGCGCCTGGGGCGCGAGCGCTTCCTGGAGGTCCGTCCACGTCGCGGTCGGCGCGATCGCCGCGAACGGGAAGCCGTCCACCGCCGCCTTCCAGACGAGCCCGCCGCCGTACGACGCGCCGTAGGCCCCGATGTGTTGCGCATCGATCGGATGGTTCGTCGTCAGCCACGTGAGCAGCTCACGCAGGTCGGCGAGCTCACGCGGCCCGTCGAGCGTGAACTGGCCGCCCGATTGCCCGTGAGCCCGCGCGTCGAAGGTGAGCGCGGCGTAGCCCTCGGGCGCCAGATACTGCGCGGCCATCGTGTTCGGCGACCAGTTGACGAAGTCGGAGGAGTTGCGCGTCTGCCCGAGACCGTGGAGGAGCACGACCGCCGGCCAGCCTGCCGCCGGCGGCGTGCCCGCGGGCTGGAAGTAGCTGACGGCGATCTGGACGCCGTCGCTCATCGTCACCCGCGTGTCGATCTTGGTGAAATCCGCGGCCGCAGCGTGACCCGCAGGCAGCAAGAAGAATGCGGCCGCGACCAGGGGGAGGAGACGGCGCACGGCCTCAACCCTATCGCTGCCCGTCGCGGCGACAGCATCGCCGGGCATGGATTCGCGGCCTGTGGGCGTGTTCGACTCCGGCGTGGGCGGCCTGACCGTCCTGCACGAGTGCCTGGTGACGATGCCGCACGAGGACTTCGTGTACCTCGGTGACCATGCGCGCCTCCCGTACGGCCCACGGCCGCTCGCCGAGGTGCGCCGCTTCGCGCGCGAGATCGCGAGCTACCTGCAGGAGCAGGGCGTGAAGCTCGTCGTCAATGCGTGCAACACCGCGACGTCGGCCGCCCTCCCGCAGCTGCAGGAGCAGCTCGACGTCCCCGTCGTCGGCGTGATCACGCCCGAGGCGCACGCGGCGGTGCAGGCGACGCGTAACCGCCGCATCGGGCTGCTCGCGACGGAGGGAACCGTCGAGGCCGGCCGCTACCGCGAGCTCGTGCACGCTCTCGACGCCGGCGTCGACTTCCTGCCCGTTGCGTGTCCGCGCCTGGTCCCGTTGATCGAGAGCGACGATCCCTTCGGCGCCAAGACGACCGACGCGGTCCGCGAGTACGCCGCGCCCCTCAAGGAAGCCGGCGTCGACACGGTCATCCTCGGCTGCACGCACTATCCGCTGATCCGCCCGATCTTCCAGCGCGTGTTCGGCCGCGACGTCACGCTCGTCTTCTCCGCGGAGGAGACCGCACAGGAGGTCGCGCAGACGCTCGCGCGCAAGGGCTACGAGAACGACCCGGCCCGCGAAGGCAGGTACCGCTTCCTCACCACCGGCGACCCTGACGCATTCCGCGAGATGGGCGCGCGCTTCCTGCAGCTGCCGATCGCGGACGTCGAGCACGTCGAGGTCGCGGCGCTGGCGGCCGCGTGACCCGCAACGACGGGCGCCGCCCGGACGAGCTGCGGCCGCTCGAGCTGCTGCCGGACTACCTCGAGCAGCCGCATGGATCCGTGCTGTTCAGCCAGGGGAAGACGAAGGTGCTGTGCACCGCGTCCATCCAGGAGGGTATTCCGCGGTGGCTGTACGGCAAGGGGCGCGGCTGGCTGACGGCGGAGTACTCGTTGCTGCCCGCCTCGACCGGCGACCGCACCGAGCGCGAGGCGTCGCGCGGGAAGCAGGGAGGGCGGACGGTCGAGATCCAGCGGCTGATCGGCCGCTCGATCCGCGCGGTGACGGACTTCGGCGCGCTGGGCGAGCGCACGCTGTGGGTCGACTGTGACGTGCTCCAGGCCGACGGCGGCACGCGCTGCGCGGCGATCTCCGGCGCCTATGTCGCGGCGCGGCGCGCGCTCGACCGTTTCGGGCTCTCGAAAGCACTGACCGGCTCGATAGCCGCGGTCTCGGTCGGCATCGTCGACGGCACGCCGCTGCTCGACCTCGACTATTCCGAGGACTCGACGGCCGAGGTCGACATGAACGTCGTGATGACCGGCGACGCCGCGCTCGTCGAGGTGCAGGCGACCGCGGAGCGGACGCCGTTCACCCGCACGAGCCTCGACGAGTTGCTCGAGCTCGCGGCCGGCGGCATCGAACAGCTCGTCGCCGCACAGGACGAAGCCGTTGCAGCAGCTCGCGTCTAGCTCGCTGAGCCTGAGCTGGGACGAGGCCCTGCTCCGGATCGCGCTCGCGGGCGTCCTGGGCGGCTCGATCGGGCTCGAGCGCGAGTTGCGCGAGCGGGAGGCGGGACTGCGGACGCACTTGCTCGTCGCGGTCGGCGCGGCACTGTTCACGATCGCGGGGGCGTACGGGTTCGACTCGGCGAACGTGGATCCGACGCGCGTCGCCGCGCAGATCGTGACCGGGATCGGTTTCCTCGGCGCCGGCGCGATCATCCGCCAGGGTTTCTCCGTGCGCGGGCTCACGACGGCCGCGACGCTGTGGGTCGTCGGTGCGGTCGGTCTCGCTGCGGGCGCGGGCTACTACAGCGGGGCCGTGATCACGACCGCTGTGGTGCTGATCGCGCTGTGGCCGCTCCGGGTGGCCGCCTACAACATGCTGCGCCGCTTCCGCCCGGACGCCGGCCGTCTGCTCGTGGAGCTTCCTGCCGGAACGCCGCCGGGCGGGGTGATCGACGAAGTCGTGCGCACCGGCGTGCGGATCTCGTCGATCACCGTCGGACAGGATGGCGACCGCCGCCGGCTCGAGCTGGACGTTGCCCTGCCGCAGAGCCTGACCGCTCCGCACCTCGTGGCACGTGTCGCAGACGTGCCGGACGTCGCTGACGTCCGCTGGGATTGAGGGCCGTCCTCGCATCGCGCAACGCGCACAAGGCGCGCGAGCTCGAGCGGCTCCTGCCCGGCTGGCGGATCGACGTGCTCGCTGCGGACGACTACCCGCCCGAGACGGGCGCGACGTACTACGAGAACGCCAGCGGCAAGGCACTCTTCGCGCGCGGGCGCGCGCCGGCCGAGGCCTGGGCGCTCGGGGAGGACTCCGGCATCGAGGTCGACGGCCTCGGCGGCGGGCCCGGAGTGACCTCGTCGCGCAGCGCCGCCGGCGACGAGGTCGGCTGGCTGCTCGGCGCGCTCGATGGTGTCGAAGACGAGGGCCGGCGCGCACGCTACGTGTCGGAGCTCGTCGCGATCGGCCCGGACGGGAAAGAGCTGCGCGGCACCGGCACCCTCAGCGGGCGAATCGCGCACGGGTCCAGCGGCTCCGAGGGGTTCGGCTTCGATCCGGTGTTCGTGCCCGACGGCGAGGAGCGCACCGTTGCCGAGCTCGGCGACGAGTGGAAGGCGCGCCACTCGCACCGGGCGAGCGCGGCCCGCGAGCTCCTACGCCAGACCGGGTAGCTCCTCGACGGCCCGCTGCTCCCTGCGCCGCGAGCGCCACCAGTTCAGTTCTGCGCCGAAGACGATCACGTTCGCCATCACGTAGAGCCAGACGAGCAGGATCGCCGGCGCTCCGAACGCCCGCAGCCCGGGGTTGAGGTCGGCGTAGCGCTGGTAGAAGGGCAGGACCTGGAACGTCGCCTCGAGCAGGACGGACGCGAACACCGCGCCGGGCAGCACCTCGCGGATGGTCAGCGTCTCGTTCGTCAGCACGTAGTAACACGACACGAGAAAGACGAACACGCCGGCCAGCGACACGGCGATCGAGACGATGTATGCGGTGATGTCGTTGCCGACGAACCCGGGTGCGTACTCCTTCAGCGCCGACACGCCGAGGGAGCCCGCGAGCAGCGACACGAACAACGTCGTCAGCGACGCGACCATCAGGACGCTCGCGAGAGTCTTGCCGTGCAGGAACGAACGATTCGGGCGCCCGTACACGATGTTGAAGGCGGACTCGAGCACGCTGAACAGCGACAACGACGTCCAGATCAGCGCAGCAGCGCCGATGAGCCCGAGCGCCGCGGCGTTGTCCTGGACGGTGTGCACGAGATTGACGATCCCGTCGATCGGCGTCCCTGGCAGCGTGTGCCTGATCTCCTTCACCAGGAAGGACGACTCGTCCGCGCGTCCCGTCAAACCGAGCACCGAAAGCGCGAGAAACGTCAGCGGCACGAACGACAGCAGCGCGAAGTACGCGATCATCGCGGCGAGGTGCGTGCCCCGGTCGGCGAAGAACTTGCGCCAGAGGTCCCGTCTTCGCACACGCACGGGCCGGACCCTAGACTGAAGCCCGATGGATGCCCAGCAAGCGCTCGCCGACCTGACGGAGATCTCGTCGCAGATCGAGGCAGCGGTCGTGTTCGACGACAAGGGCAAGGTCGTCGGCTCGACGCTGGCGGACGGGGACGCGCTGGCGAAGGGCGCGGCCGAGCTGCTCGCGGCCGCGGACGAGCTGAAGACCGGCGACGCCCCACTCACACAGCTCGAGATCGCGACCGGTGACGGCAGCCTCTTCGTCGTGCGTGAGGGCAAGACGACGATTGCCGCGACCACAGCGCCAGAGCCGACCGTCGGGCTCGTCTTCTACGACCTGAAGTCGGCTCTTCGCAGTGGCAAGCCGAAGCCGCGGCCGAGGGCGAAGCCGAAGCCGGACGCCGAGAAGCCGAAGGCGGCGGCGAAGAAGCCGGCCGCGAAGAAGCCTGCGGCGCCGCGTGCGCGGAAGAAGCCCGATGCGTCGTAGCGGGGCGCTCCTCTTCGGCGTGCTCATCGGCCTGTTCATCGGCGCGGCGTTCATCCGCCGCCGCACGGCACACGCCGAGCGCGCCGATCTGTACTTCGAGGACGGCTCGATGCTGTCCCTCTCGAACGGCTCGCCGGGCGCCGACCGGCTGCTCCCGCTTGCGCGCCAGCTCATCGGCCAGACGCGTACGGCTTGACCGACGACGAGCTGAAGCTCGCGCTCCGCGAAGCGGCGTATCTCGAGGGCGACTTCGTGCTGCGGTCGGGGAGGCGCTCGCGCTACTACCTCGACAAGTACCGCTTCGAGACGCGCCCGGACATCCTCGGCGCGCTCGGCGAGCGCATCGCCGCCTCGGTCGAGGAGCTCGAGCCCGACGCGGTCCGCCTCGCCGGCCCGGAGCTCGGCGCCGTCGCGCTGGCGGCGGCGGGCTCGCTCGCGAGCGGTCTCCCGTTCGTGATCGTGCGGAAGGGGGCGAAGGAGCACGGCACGTCGAACCGACTCGAAGGCGCGTACGAGGAGGGCGATCTCGTCTGCCTCGTCGAGGACGTGGTCACGTCGGGCGGCGCGCTCGTGGATGCAGTGGAGGCGCTTCGTGCGGCCGGTCTCGTCGTGCGTACGGCCGTCTGCGTCGTCGATCGCGAGGAGGGCGGAGCCGAGGCCCTCGGCGACCAGGGCATCCGCCTCGCTCCGATTTTCCGGGCCAGCGAGGTTCTGGAAGCGGTGAAAACCCCCGCAAAACCGCATGGTTGAGCGGATCCGGCCCGGCTGTTAGGGTCTTTTGCCGTCGTCCGAACGTCGACAGGAGGAGCGGGACTTGACCAAACAGGAGTTCGTCAACGAGGTCGCCAACAAGTCGGGCCTCTCGAGCCGTGATGCGGCGAGGGCCGTGGACGCCTTCCTCGACGCGATCACCGACACACTGCGGGGCGGCGGCGAAGTCGCGTTCACCGGCTTCGGGAAGTTCACCACGCAGCGGCGCGCCGAGCGGCAAGGCGTGAATCCGCGCAACCCGTCGCAGAAAGTGACGATCCCGGCTGCCACGGTGCCGAAGTTCAGCGCAGGGAGTCAGTTGAAGCAGGCCGTCAAGGGCGGCTAGGCACACTCTCGACGTCTTGGAGCGAAGGCCGCGCGTTGCGCGGCCTTCGCTGTCTCACGGCACCTGTCCGGGCGCCGTCGTCGGAGGTCAGTACGCTGCTTGACGTGGCGACCGTCGCGACGACGCACTTCGCCGACCGCCTCGCGGAGGCCGTCGAGCACAAGCGGTCGCAACTCGTCGTCGGGCTCGATCCGCGTCCCGACCTGCTCCCGGTGGAGCTGCGCGGAGATGCGCACCTCGGACGGCCGGACGCCGCCGACGCGTGCGCCCGCTTCTGCCGCGGCATCGTCGACGCGGTCGCGCCGTACGTCGTGGCGGTCAAGCCGCAGGTCGCGTTTTTCGAGGCCCTCGGCTCCGACGGCATCCGTGGGCTCGAGAACGTGTGCGCTTATGCGCGTGCGGCGGGCCTCCAGGTGATCGCCGACGCGAAGCGCGGTGACATCGGCTCGACCGCGCGGGCGTACGCGTCCGCGTATCTCGAGGGGGCCGACGGCCGTGAGCCGCTCGCCGACGCCGTGACCGTGAACCCCTATCTCGGGCGGGACTCGCTCGACCCGTTCCTCGCGGCGTGCCGCCGGGGCGGCGCCGGTCTCTTCTGCGTGGTCAAGACGTCGAACGCCGGCGGCGGCGAGGTGCAGGATCTCGTCCTCTCCGACGGCCGCCATGTCTGGCATCAGGTGGCCGAGCTCGTGGCGGAATGGGGCGCCGACCTCGTCGGCGAGCGCGGCCTCTCCGCCGTCGGCGCAGTTGTCGGCGCCACGCACCCCAGGGCCGTGGGCGAGGCGAGGAAGCTGCTCCCGCGCTCGATCCTGCTCCTGCCGGGCGTCGGCGCGCAGGGCGCGACTCCGGCGGACGTTGCCCGCGCGTTCACGAGCGGCCCGGCGAGCGCGCTCGTCAGCGCCTCGCGGAGCGTGCTCTACGCCTTCCGCTCGAGCGGCGAGGACTGGCGCACGGCCGCCGCCGCCGAGGCGGCCAGGCTGCGGCGCGAGGTCTGGGCCGTCTCTGGCTGGTAAGTGGCGCGCGGCTGGCGCGCGCGCCGACGACCTCCGCGCAGACCACGAACGCGGCAGCGCCGACGACGACGATCACCCTTACCGACTCCGCCACCGTCAGCACCACGACGCCGGCCAACGCGCAGTATTACGTGGTCCAGAGCGGCGACACACTGGGCGAGGTGGCGGCGAAGTACAACACGACGGTCGATCAACTGCTGACGCTCAATCCCGGCGTCGACCCGAGCGCGCTCCAGCCCGGGCAGCGCATACGCGTCGGCTAGCCTTGAGGCTCGTGAGGCTTCGCCTGCTCGCCGTTGCAGCTGCGGCGCTCGTCTTCGCAACTCCTGCACATGCCGGCGCACCTGCCGTCTCGGCCCGCGCGTACTTCGTCGTCAATCCCGCAACGGGCGAGGTTCTCGCGCAGAGGCGAGCGTGGGCGCGAGTGCCGATCGCGAGCATCACCAAGCTGATGACGATCATGGTTGCGCTCGACCACGCGAAGTTGACGGACGTCGTGCGCGTGCAGCGCGAGGCCGCGGACGTGGGCGAGTCGACGATCAACCTGCATGCCGGTGAGCGGATTACCGTCGGCGATCTCGTGAAGGGCGCGCTGATCCAGAGCGCGAACGACGCGGCGGACGCGCTCGCCGACTACGTCGCGCGCGGCAACGAGGCAGCGTTCGTCCGGATGATGAATCTCAAGGCGTCCGAGCTCGGCCTGGCGCGCACGCACTTCGCGCGACCGGACGGCCTCGACGCGAGCAACCACTATTCGACGGCGCTCGACGTGACGCGGCTCGCCGAGGCCGCGATGCGGGATCCGCGCATCCGTGCGGTGGTGCGCGAGCGGACGGCGTCCATCTCGGGCGGCCGCCGGCTGCACACGTGGAACGACTTGCTCGGCGTGTTCGGCGGGCTGTACGGCGTCAAGACCGGTCACACGTCAGCGGCGGGCTGGTGCGAGGTCGCGGCCGTGCGGCGGAACGGCGTCACGCTCTACACGACGGTGCTCGGCAGCCCGACGCGGTCGCAGCGGAACGCCGACCTTGCCGCGCTGCTGCGCTGGGGCATCTCGCGCTACAGGCCGGCGTGGGTGGTCGACCCGCAGCGCGTGTACCTGAGAGCGTCGGTCGGCTATGGCAAGGGCAAAGTGCCGATCGTCGCCGCGAAGGGGGCCGCCGCCGCGGTGCGAATCGATCGGCCGCTCGTCGAGCGGGTCGTCGCGCCGGCGGCGCTGTCGCTGCCGGTGACGCGCGGCCAGCATGTCGGCGAGGTTCGCGTCTACTCCGGCCGTCGGCTCGTCGCACGCCGCGCGCTCGTCGCGCAGCGCGCCGTGTCACGCTCAACGCGGCGATCGACCGCACGCTGACGGTGCCGAACTTCCAGCTCGGGCAGCGTCACCGTGCGAGCCAGGGGCTGACGCTTGCCGGCGGCAAGGGAATCAACGTCGCGCGCGCGCTCAAGCGGCTCGACGTTCCCGTCGTCGCGACCGGGCTTGCCGGCGGGCGCACGGGCACCCGGATCGTCGAGGAGCTGACCTCCGAGGCGATCCTCAACGACTTTGTCCGGATCGCCGACGAGTCGCGCACCTCGACCGCCGTCGTCGATCCGACGACGGCGACGTACACGGAGATCAACGAGTGGGGCCCGCACGTCGAGCCCGAGGAGCTCGTGATGCTGATGGAGAAGATCAGCTACCTCTCGCGGGGCGCCGACATGGTCGTCTTCTCGGGGACGCTGCCGCGGGGAGTCGAGGACTCGTTCTACGCGGAGGCGATCCGTGACCTGAACCGCCGGCACGTGGCCGCCGTCCTCGACTCGGAGGGAACTCCGCTGCGGCTCGGCGTCGAGGCGGAGCCGTTTCTCGTCACGCCCAACCAGCGCGAAGCCGAGGGCCTCGTCGGCCAGGAGTTCCGCGACGACGAGGACTACCTGATGGCCGTCGAGCGGATCGCCGACATGGGCGCGCGCAACGTCCTGATCACCTCCGAGACGCGGAGCTTCGGCCTCTTCCGTGCAGAGCGGAAGCGGGTGCGGCTGCGAGCGATCGCGCCCCAGGTCGAGCCCGTGTCGGGTGTCGGCGCCGGAGACGTCCTGCTGGCGGCCTTCCTCGCTGCGCGCACGGCCGACCGGTCGCTCGAGGATTCCCTGCGCGCCGCGGTCGCCGCCGGCGCGGCGTCCACGCTCGAGGTCGGCGCCGGCCGCTTCGAGCCGCGCGACGCGGGGCGGCTCCAGAACGGCGTCGACGTCCGCGAGCTCGAGCCCGTGTCGACCTGACGACGCCTCCGGGACGTCAGGACCGTTCGTTATCTTTGGCGGATGGAGGGTCTGAAGCTCGATCAGGCGCAGCTGGAACGCCTCGTCGAGCTCGATCGCAAGTTCTCGCGTGAAGGGCTGACGTTCGACGACGTCCTGCTCGTCCCGGCCGAGTCGCGCGTCCTCCCGAACGACGTCTCGACCGCGACGCGGCTCACCCGCGACCTCACGATCGAGATCCCGATCGTCTCCGCGGCGATGGACACCGTCACCGAGGCGCGCCTCGCGATCGCGCTCGCGCGCGAGGGCGGTATCGGGATCATCCACCGCAACCTGCCGATCGACGCGCAAATCGCGGAGGTCGACAAGGTGAAGCGCTCGGAGTCCGGGATGATCGTCGAGCCCGTGACGCTGCCGGCGGACGCGCTCGTCTCCGACGCACTCGAGCTGATGGCGCGCTACCACATCTCGGGCGTGCCGATCACGGACTCCGACGCGAGGCTCGTCGGGATCCTGACCAACCGAGACCTGCGCTTCGCGCCCGACACGTCGCAGCCCGTCTCGGCGCTGATGACCTCGGAGGGGCTCGTGACCGCGCCGGTCGGCACGACCCTCCGTGAGGCCGAGGCGATGCTGCACCGGCACAAGATCGAGAAGCTCCCCGTCGTCGACGCCGAGGGCCGGCTCCGCGGGTTGATCACGGTCAAGGACATTCAGAAGCTCATCGAGTTTCCGAACGCGACGAAGGACGGTCAGGGGCGCTTGCGCGTCGGCGCAGCAGTCGGTGTGGGGCCGGATGCCTGGGAGCGCGCGGAGGCGCTCGTCGAAGCGGGCGTCGACGTGCTCGTCGTCGACACCGCGCACGGGCATTCCGCGGCGGTGCCACAGATGGTCGAGCGCGTGAAGTCGGAGTGGGACATTCAGGTGATCGCCGGCAACGTCGCGACGGCGGAGGCGACCGAAGCACTCGAGGCGGCCGGTGCCGATGCGGTGAAGACGGGAGTAGGGCCCGGCAGCATCTGCACGACGCGCGTCGTCGCCGGCGTCGGCGTCCCGCAGATCACGGCGATCTACGAGTGTGCGCGCGTTGCGACGGTTCCCGTGATCGCGGACGGAGGGATGACGTCGTCCGGCGACATCGCGAAGGCGATCGCAGCCGGCGCGGACTCCGTCATGGCGGGCTCGCTGCTCGCGGGCACCGACGAGAGCCCCGGCGAGGTCGTCCTGCAGCAGGGCGACGCGTCCCGTACAAGGGCCCGCTCGCGGCGATCCTGCACCAGCTCGTCGGCGGCCTCCGCCAGGCGATGGGCTACTGCGGCGCCGCCACGATCGAGGACATGAAGCGAGCCCAGTTCATTCGCATCACCGCCGCCGGGCTGCGCGAGAGCCATCCGCACGACGTCACGATCACGAAGGAGGCTCCCAACTATCGGCGCTGAGATCCTGCCGCTGCCGGAGCGCACTCCCGAGGAGCGCCCGGTGCTCGTGTTGGATCTCGGTGGGCAGTACGCGCAGCTGATCGCGCGGCGCGTGCGTGATGCCCGCGTGTACTCCGAGCTCGTCGGCCACCGCGTGACGGCCGAGCAGGTGCGCGCGCGCAACCCGCATGCGCTGATCCTGAGCGGCGGGCCGGCGTCCGTGTACGCCGAGGGCGCGCCGCGCATCGATCCCGCGCTCTTCGACCTCGGCATCCCGACGCTCGGCATCTGTTACGGCGCCCAGCTCATGGCGCTCGATCTCGGCGGCAAGGTCGAGCGCACCGGCGTGTCCGAGTTCGGGAAGACGGCGATGACCGCGGTCGAGTCGCAGCTCTTCGCCGGTCTGCCCGACGAGCAGACCGTGTGGATGTCGCACCGCGACACGGTGACCGCGCCGCCGGCGGGAGCGGAGGTCGTCGCCGTCTCGACGTCGACGCCGGTCGCCGCGTTCGAGCAGCGCGACCGCGGCCTCTACGGCGTGCAGTTCCACCCCGAGGTCGTACACACGCCGCACGGCCAGGATCTCCTGAAGAACTTCCTGTACACCGTCGCCGGGGCGCCGTCCGCCTGGACGCCGGCGGCCGTGATCGAGGAGCAGGTCGAGCGCATCCGCGCGCAGGTCGGCCGCGCCCGCGTGCTGTGCGCGCTCAGCGGCGGCGTCGACTCGGCGGTCGCGGCGCTGCTCGTCCACAAGGCCGTCGGCGATCAGCTGACCTGCGTCTTCGTCGACCACGGCCTGCTGCGCGAGAACGAGGCCGAGCAGGTCGTCGAGACGTTCGGCGGTCACTACCACGTCCCGCTCGTGCACGTTCAGGCGCAGGAGCGCTTCCTCTCGCGGCTCTCCGGCGTCGACGATCCGGAGCAGAAGCGGAAGATCGTCGGCGAGGAGTTCATCCGCGTCTTCGAAGAGGAAGCGGCGAAGCTGGGCGACGTGCGGTTCCTGGTGCAGGGGACGCTCTACTCCGACGTGATCGAGTCGGGCGGCGACGACGAGGTGGCGGCGAAGATCAAGTCCCACCACAACGTCGGCGGCCTGCCGGCGGACATGCGCATGGAGCTCGTCGAGCCGCTCCGGCTGCTCTTCAAGGACGAGGTGCGGCGCGTGGGCGAGGAGCTCGGCATGCCGGAGCGGATGGTCTGGCGCCAGCCCTTCCCGGGGCCGGGCCTCGCGATTCGCATCATCGGCGACGTCACCGCCGAGCGCCTCGAGATCCTCCGCACGGCGGATGCGATCCTGCAGGAGGAGATCCGCCGCGCCGGCCTCTACCGCGAGCTGTGGCAGTCCTTCGCGGTGCTGCCCGCGATCCGCTCGGTCGGCGTGCAGGGCGACGAGCGGACGTACGCGTACCCGATCGTGCTGCGCGCCGTGACGTCGGAGGATGCGATGACGGCCGACTGGGCGCGCCTCCCGTACGACCTGCTCGAGACGATCTCGAGCCGCATCATCAACGAGATCCCGGGCGTCAACCGCGTCGCCCTCGACCTCAGCTCGAAACCCCCCGCCACGATCGAGTGGGAATGAGGGACATGTCTTAGGGACTGTCCCTAAGCCACGGCGAATTTAGACAAGCCCTCCGGTTCTTCTTCGACAACGTCGAGACGGTCGACGCGTGCCCCGCGCGGTCCTGAGCGGCAGAAGTCGACGAGGCGCTCGACTGCGTCGGGCTCGCCCTCGAACACGGCCTCGACCGCGCCGTCCGCACGGTTCGCGGCCCAACCGCCGACGCCGCGCTGCTGCGCGAGCCGTCGCAGAGAGTCGCGAAAGAACACACCCTGCACGTGGCCGTGGACGACGACTCGGCGGCGGATCACAGGCCGTATTCTCGCCCGGTGGAGCTGACGGAAATCCTCGCGCGCCGCAGGATGGTGCGCGCGTACCGGCCAGACCCCGTTCCGCACGACGCGATCGAGCGGATCGTCTCGACGGTGCGCCGGGCGCCGAGCGCCGGCTTCAGCCAGGGCCAGCGGCTGCTGGTCGTCACCGAGCAGCCGACGCGCGACGCGATCGGCGACATTCTCGGCGACCGCCAGTGGGTCGGCGAGGCGCCCGTGCTGGTCGTCGTCGGCGTCCGCGAGGACGACTACCACGAGCGCTACACGAAACCCGACAAGCTCGTCGAAGGACGCGAGATCGAGTGGCCTGTTCCGTACTGGCACTTCGACGCCGGCGCCGCCGCGATGCTGATCCTGCTCGCTGCGATCGACGAGGGCTATGCGGCAGGCCTCTTCGGCGTCTTCGCCGAGGCGATGGAGCCGTTCAAGGAGCTGCTCCACATCCCGAGCGACGTCGCCGTCACCTGCTGCATCACGATCGGCAAGGCGGCCGACGACTCGAGCTGGGACGCCCTCACGAGCCGCCTCACGCAGGCACGCAGACCGGTGGACGACCTCGTCCATTGGGAGCGCTGGGACTAGGCGCCACCCGCTACGGCGTCTGGAGCTTCGAGACCAGCTGCTGCTGGTGGTAGCCGGGGTTCTCCCCGGCGGCGTTGTAGGTCTCGACCGACGTCGTGTAGGTGAAGCCGCCGCGCGAGTCGACGCCGAAGTAGTCGCCGAGAAAGGTGCCGTTCGTGCAGATGCACTCCGGGTGCGGGGAGGAGAGCTGGGGATCCCAGGTGTGCGGTGAGAGCCGGATGTTGTGGCCGAGCGGCCTGAGCGCCGGCGTGTAGAACTGGATTGCCGTGTTGATGCAGTAGTTCGCCCGCCCGAACGGCGCCCGCGGATCGAAGAGGAGCCCCGCGACCGTCGCTTCCGGCGTGCTGCGCTCCGGGCACGGGAGCCGGCGATCGTAGAACGCCACCGCGACGCGTCCGTTCGGCGCGACGGCGATGTTCGGCTGCAGCGCCTCGCCGTCGCCCTGGTTGTCGTTCACCTGGAGCGGTGCGCGCCAGTGCCTGCCTCCGTCGAACGAGGCGCGGACGAAGAGCGCTGTCGGGCCGTTGCTCGTCGAGTTCTCGTAGACCGCGTAGAGCGGATAGAAGCGCCCGACCTTCCGCGTGCCGACCTCGAACGCCTCGCCGAACGCGGAGCGGAACGTCGTGTTCTTGTAGCCGTCGACGTTGTGGCGGACGATCACGCGTCGCTTTGCCCACGTCCGTCCGCCGTCGCCCGACGACGTGAACGACATCGTGAACGGCGCGCCGAAGCTCACCGTGCTCGAAGTCGCAAGCCAGACCCGGCCGTCGGGGGTCACGCGGGGAAGCGAGCCGTTGTCACCGATGCCACGGCGCTGCTGCATCACTCGCTTCGGCGCAGACCAGTTCGTGTGCGTTCCGTTTCGCCGTCCGTCGGCGTAGGAGACGTAGATGCGCAGGCCGGCGTCGCTCGTCCCGATCGCCCAGGAGACGTAGACCCGGCCGAAGTGCCGGCTGCGCGGGTTACGGTCGATCGCGATCCACTGCTTGTCGAAGACCTGCGCACCGTTGAACGGCGTGCGGCGGATCAGGTCCGGCGCGCCGTTGTGCAGCACGTTCCACGCTGCGGGCGTCGCAGCGCCGCGGGGCCGCACTGCGACGGCCATCCCCGAGCGCGACAGCGCCGGGTTGACGTCCGGCGCGAGGAAGAAGTGCTCGCCCGTCACCAAGTAGCGGAACATGTACGGGAGGAGGACGGCGTAGAAGTTGCCCCACGGATCGAACGCACCGACGGGATCGGAGTTGTCGGTCCAGCCTTCGTAACCGGGGACGTGTCCTTGCTGCGGCCAGGTCGCCCCGCCGTCGTACGACTCGTAGAACCCCGCGAGGTGGTTGTAGCCCTCGGAGTTCACGAACCACTTGCTGACAGCGATCAGATGCTGTGGGTTGGTCGGGTCGACGTGGAGGTCCGACTCGGAGAAGTCCTTGACGCGCAACGGCGGGTTCGCGACGTTCTGCGTCCCGAACGGGCCGATCAGCTCGCCGGTCGTCGCAGCGCCGGCGCACGGCGTCGACCCGCCGTCGGGGTAGCCCTGCGAGGGCGACAGGCTGCCGGCGTAGAGCACTTCGGGCGTGTAACAGCTGACGCGCTGGGTCGTCGCGGGAACGCTGGTGACCGCGCGCGCCGCGTAACTGCCCGCAAACGCCGAATCGGATTGAAAGCCTTGCGGCGGAGCCGCGTGCGCGCTTCCGATACAGACCCCGGCGCAGGCGGCGGCGAGCGCCGCGACCCGTCCTCTCACGCGCATGAGCATAGTGACGTCATGGACCGCGAAAGGTTCGTCCGGCGCCTCGCCTCGGTCGAGATCGGGACGACGTTCAACTTCTATCGCGACGGTGACGGCGCCGACGTCCGCCGGCGGCGCCTGCGCGCCTACCTCGAGGAGCGCGCCGGCGCGGAGCTGCTCCTCGTCGGCGAGGCCGCCGGCTACCGGGGTGCCCGCGTCTCCGGAATCCCGTTCACGTCCGAGCGGCAGCTGACGGGCTCTGGGCCTGCGGAGGCGACAGCGACGATCGTCCAGGGGACGCTCGGCGAGCTGGGGCTGGAGGCGGTCTGCTGGAACGTCGTCCCCACCCATCCCGGCACGGCGAGCTCGAACCGTCGCCCGACGCGGGCCGAGGTGGCCGCCGGCCGGCCGTTCCTGGTGGAGATCGCCTCGGGCCGGCGGATCGTCGCCGTGGGCCGCCTGGCTGCCGAGGCCACGGGAGCCGCCTATCTGCGCCATCCGAGCCACGGCGGCGCGGCCGAATTCCGGGCGGGGCTGCTACGATTCGCCGCCGGCGGGCGCCTCTGAGCGCCGCTTTTTACTTCTCCGATGAAGACCTACACCGCAAAGCCAGGCGAGATCGCCCGTGAGTGGTACGTCGTCGACGCCGAGGGCCAGACCCTCGGACGCCTGGCGACGCGTATCGCCGACACGCTGCGCGGCAAGGGCAAGCCGGCCTACACGCCGCACGTCGACACCGGCGACTTCGTCGTCGTCGTCAACGCCGAGAAGATCCAGGTCACCGGCAACAAGCTCGACCAGAAGCGCTACTACCGGCACTCCGGCTACCCGGGCGGGCTGCGCAGCCGAACGCTGCGCGAGCAGCTCGACCGTCGTCCGGAGGAGGTCCTGCGCCGCGCCGTGAAGGGAATGCTCCCGAAGAACCGGCTCGCCCGTCAACAGATCACGAAGCTGAAGATCTACGCCGGCCCGGAGCATCCGCACGCCCCGCAGTCGCCAAAGCCGCTCAGCTGGGAGGATGCATGAGCACCATCGCGCAATACCGCGGAACCGGTAAGCGCAAGACGTCGGTCGCGCGCGTGATCCTGCGCCCCGGCGACGGGACGACGTGGTTCAACGGCCGCACGATCGAGGACTACTTCCCGCGGCAGGCACACCGGACGATCGCGCTCGCGCCGCTGCAGACCGTCGGCGTCGAAGGCACGTACGACATCCGCGTGCGCGTGCACGGCGGCGGCCCGAGCGGTCAGGCCGGCGCAGTGCGGCATGGCATCGCACGCGCGCTCGTCGAGGCCGATCCGGAGCTACGTGTACCGCTCAAGCGCGCAGGCTTTCTCACCCGCGACGCTCGTATCGTCGAGCGCAAGAAGGCCGGCCTGCACAAGGCGCGCAAGGCGCCGCAGTTCAGCAAGCGTTAGGGAACTTGCGTAGGTATTTCGGCACGGACGGTGTCCGTGGCATCGTCGGCGAGGACCTGACCGCAGATCTCGTCGAGCGCCTCGGCCGTGCGGCCACGCTGTGGTCGGGTCGCGGACGGATCTTCATCGGGCGCGACACGCGTGCTTCCGGCGTCGAGCTGGAGGGGGCGCTGGCGCACGGCATTGCGTCGGCCGGCGGCAACGCCGTCGTTGCCGGCGTCCTGCCGACACCCGCCGTCGCGCTGCTGACGCTCGACCTCGGCTGCGTGATCACCGCTTCGCACAACCCGCCCGAGTACAACGGCGTGAAGTTCTTCGACCGCGACGGCCAGAAGCTGACCGACGAGCAGGAAGAGCAGATCGAGGCCCTGCTCGACGCGCCCGGGACGGGCGGGGGCGAGATAGACGAGGTCGGCGTCGCCACGGACAGCTACCTCGAGCACGTGCTCGAGCGCTTCGGCTCGGATCTCTCGGGACTGCACATCGGAGTCGACTCTGCCAACGGCGCATACGCCGGCCTCGCGCCGACAGCGTTAGAACAGCTCGGGGCCAAGGTTGAGACGATCGGAAACGATCCGGACGGAACCAACATCAACGTCGAGTGCGGCGCGACCGACCTCCGCGCGCTGCAGGCGCTCGTCACACGCGAAGGGCTCGACCTCGGAGTCGCGTTCGACGGCGACGGCGACCGCATGCTCGCAGTCGACGCGAACGGCGACGTCGTCGACGGCGACACGATCGTCGCGATCCTCGCCCTTAATCTCGGCGTCGAGTCGGTCACCGTCACGCCGATGACGAACCTCGGCTTCCACGAGCTGATGTCCGAGCACGGCATCCAGACGTACACGACCGACGAGGTCGGCGACCGCTACGTGCTCGAGACGATGCGCGCGAACGGCGGCAAGCTGGGCGGAGAGCAGTCCGGCCACATCATCTATCTCGACGGACACGTCACGGGCGACGGGCTCGTTGCCGCGTTGGCACTGTGCCGTGCGCTCCGGGGACGCTCGCTCGCCGAGGCGGCGGCCGTCATGCCCCGCCACCCTCAGGTGAAGGAGAACGTCCGCGTGCGCTCGAAAACCCTGACCGAAAGCCTGGTCCAGACTGTCAGCGCGGCAAACGCCGAGTTGAGCGGCCGCGGCCGTGTTCTGGTGCGTCCTTCCGGCACGGAGCCCGTCGTCAGAGTGCTTGCGGAAGCGCGCGACAGGGAAGAAGCGGCCAATCTCTGTGCTACCATCGCGGCTCTCGTACGACGAGAGCTCGGCTAGACGTCTCGGTGCTGGGACGCCGCGCAGCCGGGCTTTTGCCGTTTTCGAGACCAAACCGAGGAGGGCGACGTGTGCGGCATCATCGGGTACGTCGGGGATAGGCCCGCGAAGGATCTGCTGCTGCGTGGGCTCGAGCGGCTCGAGTACCGCGGATACGACTCCGCCGGAATCGCGCTGCGCGAGAACGGCGGCATCGATTACGTCCGTGCCGTTGGCAACCTGAGCAACCTGAAAGCTGCGGCGGGCACGAACGGCTCCGTCTCGAGCCACGGCCTCGGACACACACGCTGGGCCACGCACGGTGCGGTCACCGAGCAGAACGCGCATCCGCTCGCAGGCTGCGACGGCGGGCGCGTCGCGGTCGTGCTGAACGGCATCGTCGAGAACTATCGCGAGCTGCGCGAATCGCTGATTGCCGACGGCCACACGTTCAACTCCGAGACCGACGCCGAAGTCGTCACGCATCTCGTCGAGCGCCACTACGACGGTGACTTGATCGCCGCAGTGCGCGCCGCCTACGGCGAGCTCGAGGGACACTTTGCGTTCGTCGTCATCCACAACGACGAGCCCGGCCTGCTCGTGGGCGCGCGACGGCAATGTCCGCTCGTCGTCGGCGTCGGAGACGGCGAGATGTACCTCGCGTCGGCGGTCGCGGCGTTTCTCGCCGAGACGCGCCGCGTGCAGCTGATCGACGAGGGCGAGATCGTGGCGATCACGCGCGAAGGTGCACGGTTCTTCACGCAGGACGGCGAGGTCGAGCACAAGGACGTCGAGCCGATCGATTGGGACGACGAAGTCGCCGAGAAGGGCGGCTACGAGACGTTCATGCTCAAGGAGATCTACGAACAGCCGGACGCGGTCAGCGAGACGATCGGCGACCGGGCGCGCCGCGGCAAGCTCGTGCTCGACGGCATCGGCCTGACCGAGCTCGAGATCCAGAATCTGCGCCGGATCGTCATCGTCGCGTGCGGCACCGCGTACCACGCGGGGGTCGTCGGCCGCTACATCATCGAGGAGTGGGCGCGCATCCCGGTCGAGCCGGACATCGCGAGCGAGTGGCGGTATCGCAACCCGGTGCTCTCCAAGGACACGCTCGTCATCGGCATCAGTCAATCGGGCGAGACAGCCGACACGATCGCCGCAATGCGGCTCGCGCGCGAGCAGGGGGCACGCACGCTTGCGATCACGAACCAGCTCGGGACGCAGATCACCCGGGAGGTCGACTCCGTGCTCTACACGCGCGCCGGCCTCGAGATCGGCGTCGCCGCGACGAAGACGTTCACGGCGCAGAGCGCGCTGCTGTCGCTGATCGCGTTGAAGCTCGCCCAGGTGCGGCGCACGCTGCCGGCGGCCGAGATCGAGTTCATCCTCGAGGAGCTGTACGACCTTCCCGAACGCATGGAGCACTTCCTGGACGGCGACCACCCGATCGACGAGATCGCCGAGCGCCATTACCAGAAGCCGTTCTTCCTCTACCTCGGCCGCCACATCGGGCTGCCGGTCGCGCTCGAGGGCGCGCTCAAGCTGAAGGAGATCTCCTACATCCCGACCGAGGGCTACTCGGCGGGCGAGATGAAACACGGCCCGATCGCGCTCCTCGACTCCGAGACGCCGGTCGTGTGCATCGCGACCGACCAGAAGGTTGTCTACGACAAGGTCGTCTCGAACATCCAGGAAGTCCGTGCGCGCGGGGCGCAGGTCATCGCGATCGCCACCGACGGCAACGAGGACATCCAGCACCACGCAGACGACGTCATCTACATCCCGAGGACGCCTGCGTTCCTGCAGGCCGTGCTCGCCGTGGTGCCGCTCCAGCTGCTCGCATACCGGATCGCGCGCCTGCGCGGGCTGAACGTGGATCAGCCTCGGAACCTGGCGAAGACCGTCACCGTCGAGTAGGACGTTTCTTCAGGGCGCGTCGACGTGCGAGCCGCGCACGGTGACGTTGCGCAGCCGCAGCTTGCCGAACTTCGACTCAAGCGGGCGCGAGCGGAGCCGCTCGCCGACGACGTCGAGGCCGATCAGCGTCCGTAGGGCGAGCAGCGGTGCCGCCGCGGCCCACGCCTGCGGCTTGAGCGCGTCCGGATACTCGATCGGGACGTTGGTCTCGTCGCGCGGAAAGCCTGCGAACACCTCCGGCAGCTGGTTGGTGAACGCGCGTGCGGCATCGAGGAGCGCCTCGCACAGCTTCGCCGCCTCGTCCGTGAAGCCGTAGCGGCGCATGCCCTCGGCAGCGATGGCGGTGTCGTGCGGCCACACGGTCCCGTTGTGGTACTCGAGCGGGTTGTAGCCGGCGTCCTCCGCGGACATGGTGCGGATGCCCCAGCCGCTGAACATGTCGTCGCGCATCAGCCGTCGAACCATCGCACCGGCCCGCGCCTCGTCGACGATGCCGCTCCAGAGCAGGTGGCCGATGTTCGACGTCAGCGAGTCGACCTGCTGCTTGTCCTTGTCGAGGGCAAGCACGTAGTGCCGCCGGGAAGAGCTCCAGAAGTCCTTGTTGAATCGCCGCTTGAGCTTCGCGGCGTCGTGTTCGAGGCGCTCGGCCTCGTCCTCGTCGTCCCAGACCTCCCGCATCAGCCGCGCCACGCGCAGACGGGCGTCGTACGCGTAGCCCTGGTGCTCGCAGACGGCGATCGGCGGCTCGGCCTGGCGGCCGTCGGCGAAGAGGATCGACTTCGACGAGTCCTTCCAGCAATGGTTGTCGAGTGCCTTGTCCGAGTCCGAGCGCTTGCGGTACTCGACGTAGCCGTCGCCGTCGAGGTCGGCCGGCCCCTCGAGCCACCCGAGCGCGGCACGCGCGTGCTTCTCCATGCGCCTGACGAACGCCGTGTCCGCGGTCCAGCGCTCGAACTCGTCGAGCACGATGAGCCAGAGGATCGTCGAGTCGTGCGACCCGTAGTACGGCGAGTGTGGCACGCGGTTGAGCGCCGCGAGCGTGCCGCGGCGGAGCTCGTGGAGCATCTTGCCGGGCTCTGCGTCGCGCCAGCTGTCCCATTCGGTCGCCTGCAGCTCGGCGAGCGCTTCGAGCGTCGCCTGCGCCATCTCCGCATGGATGTGCATCGACTCGTACGCCGTGATCAGGCTGTCGCGCCCGAAGACCGTCATGAACCACGGCAGCCCGCCGCCGGGCATCGCCCACTTGATCGTCAAGCTGTCCGGTCGCACGCGGAGTGCGGCGAGATCCAGGAGGCTCTGGCGGTACGTTCGTCCCAGCGTCGGATCGTCGGTGTCGAGGTACGGGGCTGTCTTCAGCCAGTCGTCGAGGCTCTGAGGCATCTTCGGCGCGTGATCGTGAAACGCGTCGCAGCGGAGCAACGGCGGCTTCCGCTCGCCGTTGACGATCGGCGTCACGTCGACGCAGAGCTTCCACGTCTCGCGCGGCTTCAGGTGCACGCGGAACGTCGCCTTTTTCCGCTGCACGCGGCCCTGACGGCTGAACGTCAACAGTGTGCCGCGCCGGTAGCCGTCGCGGTCGTGCCAGAGAGTCACGGACCGCTTCGTCAAGTCCGCCCAGCTCCTGCCCTCGCCGTTGCCGCCCGACTGCGCCTCCATCACGTCCGCGAAGTCAGCGCCGTACGTGACCTCGAGCGTGACGTCGTGCGGGTCGGCCGAGAGGTTCTCGAGCACTACGTCCTCGTGAGCGCCCTCCGTGACGAAGCGGTCGCGGCGCACGGAGATCGGCGCGGCGCCGTCGCCTTGCTTCGGCGGCGTCCCGACGACGCGCGCCGAGAAGTAGTCGACGCGGCGGCTCGTCAGCGGCTCGAGCTTGCCGCCGTCGATGCGGACGTGCCAGCGCGAGAGGTGGCGGACGTCCTGGTAGAAGAGGCCCTCTGCGTCCTCTGCCTCGACGTCTCCGTTCTCGCTCGAGTAGAAGAACGTGCAGCCGTCGAGGATGATCAGATCGGTTTCGGTCGCCACGCGCCGACTTGTATCGCGCGCGGCGGTCTACGAACCGGCGGTGTCGCCCGGGCGCGGCTCGATCACGCCGGTCTCGGGCGGGCCGACCGGCATCGGTGCCGGCGGCCGCAGGTACAGCCACTCGTAGGCGAGCGCGGCAACGGCGCCGCCGACGAGCGGCCCGACGTACCAGACCCACGCGTCCGTCCAGTGCCGCGAGACGAGCTCCGGCCCGAAGGCGCGTGCGGGGTTCATCGCCGCACCGGTGAGCGGGCCGCCCATGAGGATGTCGAGCGTGATCGTGAAGCCGATCGCGAGGCCGGCGATCGACTTGAACGCTCCGCCCGGGTCGGCGGCCGTGGCGAAGACGACCCAGACCAGGAAGAACGTCAGGACCCCTTCGATCACCACGCCCTGCCAGACGCTGATGCCGCTGCCGAGCGCGGGCGAGCCGAGATTGCTCATGGCTCGAACGCTGTCGGAGTAGAACCAGCGCAGCAGCAACGCTCCGGCCGTCGCGCCGAGCAGCTGAACGCTCCAGTACACGAGCGCGAGCGACGGCGCGAGCCTGCGCGTGACGAGAAAGCCGAGCGTGACGGCGGGGTTGAAGTGGCCGCCGGAGATATGCCCGACGGCCGAGGCCATCACGCCGATCGCGAGCCCGTGGGCGAGCGCGACCGAGACGAGTGTCAGGCTGCCGTAGACGCCGGATGCCTGCGCGCTGCCGTTCGTCGCCGGCAGAAGCAGCTTGTCCAGCGTCATGATCGAGCCCGCGCCGATGAAGATCAGCGTGAACGTCCCGACGAACTCGGCGAAGCCTCGACGCAGCGGATCGTGATCCATGCGCCGCGGAGGCTACGCGGCGGACCGGACGGAATCTCCTCTCGTGGTGCCGCCACGTGCGGCGGCCAGCGCCTTGTCGAGCGTCTCGAAGATCGCGAACCTCGACCCGAGCCCGGTCAGGTCGAGCAGCTGGTTCACCTCCGTGTAATTGCGCCCCGGCAGCACGAACGTGAAGCCGAGGCCGGCCTGTTCCGCTTCCCGGCATGCGGCGAGCAGCGTCGCGAGCGTCGTCGAGTCGATGAACTCGGTGTCGCGCAGGTCGACGACGACGCGCACGCCGTCGTCGATCAGCACGTTGAGCTCCGCTTCCAGGCGCCCGGCCGAATAGGTGTCGTGCTCGCCCACCAGCGCGACGACAGCCGCTGGAGGATCTCGGGGAGCTAGGGTGACCGAGATCGGCGCCATGACTTCAAAGCCGTAAACGGCCCCGGGCGCGAATCGGATACGGGTCCCCTCAGTCCTCGGGGGCCCGGCGTAGGCGCTTCGTCTGGGAGCGGCGCCGTTTCTGCTCGAGCCGGCGCTCGCGGCCCGCCGCCGTGGGCTTGGTCGGCACGCGCTTCCGCTGCACCCGCAGAGCGGCTCGCAGCTGCTCGACGAGGCGCTCGAGGGCGAGCTCACGGTTCCGGGCCTGGCTCCGCTCGTCCTGCGCGAGGGCCCGCAGGACGGGGCCGGCTCGTGAGACGACGCGCCGCTTCTGCGCTTCCGTGAGGGCCTCCGACGCCTCGACGTCGAACAGCGCCTCGACGCGGGTCTCCGACTTCTGCGCGTGCTGGCCGCCCGGGCCGCTCGAGCGCGAGGTGCGGAAGCGCACTTCGCCGAGCGGCAGCACGACCGAACGGGTCACCCGAATAGACTCGCCGTCCATGGCGGCGATTCTGCTGGACGTCGACGGCGTCTTCCACGTTTCGCGCGAGCCGATCGCCGGCGGCGCCGAAGCGGTCGAGCGGCTGCGTCGCGACGGCCACCGGCTCCGCTTCGTCACGAACAACACGACTCAGACGCGCGCAGCGCTCGCGGAGGAGCTGCGCGGCATGGGCATCCAGCTCGATGACGAGGAGCTCCAGACGACCCCCCGCGCTGCCGCGGCGACGCTCGCGGGGCGGCGCGTGCTCGCTCTGACGATGCACGCGATCGTCGGCGAGCTCGAAGGCATCGACCTCGTCGGCGAGGATGCGGAAGCCGTGCTGATCGGCGGCGCCGACGAGACTCCGGAGACGAACCTCGTCTTCAGTTACATGAACCTCGCGCGTGCGTTCCACGAGCTCGAAGCCGGCGCAGAGCTCTTCTGCCTGCACAAGAACCGCTGGTGGCAGACGAAGCACGGGCCCGCGCTCGACGCGGGCGCGTTCGTCGCCGGGCTCGAGTATGCGACGCAGGTCGATGCGACGGTCCTGGGCAAGCCGTCGACGGCCTACTTCGAGGCCGCCTTGAAGGCGCTCGACGCGGATGCGGGCATGACGTGGATGGTCGGCGACGACATCGAGGCGGACATCGCGGGCGCGCAGGCGCACGGCATGCGCACGATCCTCGTCCGGACGGGCAAGTTCCGCCCGGACGCCGTCGAGGCGACGCCGGTCCGTCCCGACGGCATCATCTCCTCGATCGCGCAACTGCCGGACTGGTTGGAGGAGCACCTGTGAACGTCGGGGTCGACCTGATCGAGATCGAGCGCATCCGGCGCGCGCTCGAGCGCTACCCGCGCTTCCGCGACCGTTGCTTCACGCCGGCGGAGCAGGCGTACTGCGACTCGCGCCCGAATCCGGCGCAGAGCTATGCCGGACGGTTCGCCGGCAAGGAGGCGGTCGGGAAGGCGCTCGGCTTCGGCGTCGCGCGCGCGTTCGCCTGGCGCGACGTCGAGATCGCCGGGCGGCCCAAGCCGTCGGTCGCCTTGAGCGGCCGGGTCGCGCGCTGGGCCGAGGCTCGCGGCGCCGGGCGGATCGACCTCTCGATGACGCACTCGCGCGAGCTCGCCAACGCCGTTGCGGTGATCGAAGAACGCTGATGTTTACCCCGCTCTACACGGCGGACGAGATGCGCGCCGCCGAGGAGGGCCATGACGTCGACGCGATGATGGAACGGGCGGGCCGCGCGGTCGCCGACGCGGTGCTGCGCCGCTACCCGGACGCGAGGCGGATCGCCGGAGTCTGCGGCAGGGGCGCGAACGGAGGCGACGGACGGATCGCGCTTCGACTGCTCGCAGAAGCGGGGCGCGAGACGAGCGAGGAGCTCGACGGCGCCGACGTCGTCATCGACGCGCTATTCGGCACCGGCTTCCAAGGCGTGCCGCGCGACGATGCGGCCTCGTCGATCGAGCGCATCAACTCGAGCCGGGCGCCGGTCGTCGCCGTAGACCTGCCGTCGGGCGTCGACGCCTCGACGGGCGAGGTCGCGGGCGCCGTCGTCGACGCGGACGTGACCGTGACGATGCACGCGTCGAAGGTGGGGCTCGCGATCGCACCCGGACGGTTCCACGCGGGCGACGTCGACGTCGCCGACATCGGGATCGAGCCGAGCGAGACGAGGAACCAGCTCGTCACCGACGGGATTCTCCGGCTCGTCCCGCGCAAGCGCGCAGGCGACACGAAGTACAGTGCCGGGTCGGTCCTCGTCGTCGGCGGCTCGCGCGGGACGACGGGTGCCGTGTGCCTTGCGGCCGAGGCGGCGTTTCGCGCGGACGCGGGCTATGTCGCCGTCGCGACGCACGCGGAATCGCTGCCGGTCGTCGAAGCGCGCTTGCTCGAGGCGGTCAAGGCACCGCTCGCCGAGGTCGACCGCCTGGCGCGGCGTGCGTCGGCGCTCGCCATCGGCCCGGGGCTCGGCCGCGGCGACGACGAGCGCGCGCTCGTCGGGCGGCTGCTTCGCGAGCTGGACGTCCCCGCGGTCGTCGACGCCGACGCGCTCTTCGAGCTGGAGCCCGGCGACTGGCCGGCGCCGCGTGTGCTGACTCCGCACGCCGGCGAGCTCGCCCGGCTGCTGGGCAAGGAGTCCGAATGGGTCGACGCACATCGCCTCGAGGCGGTGCAGTCCGCGGTCGAGCGCTTCGGCTGCGTCGTGCTCCTGAAGGGCGCCGACACGCTCGTCGCCGCCCCCGGAGAGGGCGTGCTCGTCTCCACCGCCGGGACGCCGGCGCTTGCGACGGCGGGCACCGGCGACGTGCTCACCGGCGTCGTCGGCGCCTTCCTGGCGAAGGGGATGGACGCACGACTCGCCGCGGCGGCGGCCGCGTACGCCCATGGCCGCTCCGCCGAGCTCGGGCCGGAGCGCGGGCTCATCGCTTCCGATCTCATCGAGGCGCTGCCCGACGTGCTCGCGTAATGCACCGCTCCGAGATCACCGTCGACCTCGGCGCACTGCGGCGCAACGTCCGCACGCTCCTGCGCGCGGCCGACGGCGCGGAGCTGTGGGCCGTCGTCAAGGCGAACGGCTACGGACACGGGATGGTGGACGCGGCCGGCGCGGCGCTCGGAGCCGGTGCGAGCGGGCTGTGCGTCGCGACGATCCCGGAGGGGCTCGCGCTGCGCAACGAGTTCCGCGTCGAGCGCATCCTCGTGCTCGGGCCGGCGAGCTCGAGCCGCGAGGTCGCGCATGCGCGCGACGCTGTGCTCGAGCTTGCCATCGCGGACGAGGAGGTTCCCGACGGCGTTCGCGTGCACCTGAAGCTCGAGACGGGCATGAACCGCTACGGCCTGTCCGAGCTGCCGGCGCCGCCCGCAGACGTGGTCGGGCTGATGACGCACCTCGCGACGGCCGACACCGATCCGGATTTCGCCCGGGCGCAGCTCGAGCGGTTCGACGCGATGACGCGCGCGCACTCGCACCTGACGCGCCACGCCGCGAACAGCGCGGCGACGCTGCGCCTGCCGGAGTCGCATCTCGACCTCGTCCGCTGTGGCGTTGCGATCTACGGGCTGTCCCCGTTCAACGCCGACCCCGTCGAGGACGGCCTCGAACCGGTGCTGTCGTGGCAGTCGTTCCTCGCACAGGTGAAGCAGCTCCAGTCGGGGCAGAGCACCGGCTACGGCCGGCGCTTCGTAGCCGAGACGCCGACCTGGATCGGCATCGTGCCCGTCGGCTACGGCGACGGCTTCAGGCGCGACCTGACCGGAACCGAAGTGCGCGTCGGCGGCGAGTCGTGCGAGGTCGTCGGGACGATCTCGATGGACTCGTTCGCCGTGCGCCTCGACCGCGAGCTCCCGGTCGGGACGCCGGTCGTGCTGCTCGGGCACGGCGTCCTGGCCGAGAGCCACGCGCGCGTCGCCGACACGATCAACTACGAGCTCACGTGCGGTGTCGAGTCGGGGCCGCTGCGGGCACGACGCACGGTGATCGATGCCTGAGGCGCCGAATGCACCTGAAGGCGCGAACGTCGACGAGGTTCGCGCGCGCTTCGGCTCGACGGCGGCGCGCGTGGCGGAGCACGCCGAGCAGCAGGTGGAGATGGTGCGCGAGCAGCTGCAGACGTTCGTCGCCCCGAACGGCGACGAGCGAGCCCTCGACGTCGGGACCGGCGCCGGGACGCTGGCCCTCGCGCTCGCACCGCTCGTTCGCGAGGTCGTCGGCGTCGACATCGTCCCCGAGCTGCTCGAGCGGGCTCGCGCGAGCGCGCCGGCGAATGTCACGTTCGTCGAAGGCGATGCGACGAGCCTTCCGTTCGACACCGGCTCCTTCGATCTCGTCTGCACGCGCCGCACGCTGCACCACATCGCTAGACCGGAGCTCGTCCTCGCCGAGTTGACACGCGTGACCGCACCGGGCGGGCGGGTCTTCGTCGACGACCAGATCGCACCGGCCGACCCTCTGGCGGCGCTCGACCTCGACCGCTTCGAGCGCGCGCGGGACCCGTCGCACACGCGGACGCTTCCGGACGTCGACTTCCGGCAACTCTTAGAGGCGAACAGCCTCGTCCTGCTCCAGGCCCGGCATCAGACACATCGCCGCGAGCTCGACTAGTGCGACAAGGCCGGGCGCGACCGCCTGTGCGATCGCGGCGGCCCGGTACCACGGCGGCACGAACGTCTCGCGCTTGTCGCGCTCGATCACCTTCAGCACATGGTCCGCGATGTGCTCCGGCCGGACGACGAGGCGGCGCATGAGCGCGCTCCGCAGAACGCTGGCCTGCGGGAAGCCCTCCGTCTCGACGAAGCCCGGATTGACGGTGTGCACGTGGATTCCGCGCGAGCGGAGCTCGGCGGTCGTCGAGCGCGAGAACGCAAGCTCAGCATGCTTCGAGGCGGAGTAGGGGCCGGCCGGACCGTAGGCGACGGTCCCGGCGACCGACACGATGTTGACCACATCCGAGCGCTCCGCGCGTTCGAGCGCGGGCAGGAAAGCGCGTAGGCACCAGACGGCGCCGAGATAGTTCACGCGCAGCACCTCCTCGAGCCGGTCGAGGTCGATCTCCGTGAAGCCGCGCCGCCCCGGGATCCCGGCGTTGTTGACGAGCAGCTCGATGCGCGGATGCCGCTCGATCACCTCGGCCGCGACCCGCTCGACGTCCGCGCGCCGGCCCACGTCGCAGACCTCGTACTCCCCGCCGACCTCTTCCGACAAGGCCCGGAGCCGGTCCTCGCGCCGTGCCAGCAAGACGGTCTGCCAGCCGCGCCCGGCGAGCGCGCGCGCGATCGCCGCGCCGATGCCGCTCGACGCGCCGGTCACAACCGCCAGCCGCGTCAGTGGCAGACCCGCAGCGTGCGCGTGGCGGAGAACGTGCGCCCGCCCGCATCGGTTGCGAGCGCCGTCACGGCGTGCGTGCCTCGCAGCGCGAAGCGAGCGTTCCACGTCCCCGTGAAGACGTCCGAGACGCCTGTGCGGTCGATCGCGACCTGCTTGCCGTCGACGAGGAAGCGCACCGAGCGCACGCGCCTCGTCGAGCTGGCGACCGCGACGAGCGCCACGGTCTTCTCGACGCACGCATTCCGCGGTGGCGATACCCAGCTCACGGCCGGGCCCGAGACCCCCGTGATCGACACCGAGCGGAACGCGGTGTTCGGGAGGATGTTGGTGCCGACGCCGTTGACGTTCTTCGCCTCCTGGAAGTCCGCGGCCGAGAGCACCGCACGCGTGCGGCCGGCTCGGAGCCTCTGGGCCGCCTTCGGGATCGGGAAGATCGCGACGCCGGAGCCGGGGTCGTACAGCGCGGCTCCGACGAGCACGCCGCGGTACGCGATCACGAGCGAAAGGGGATCGACGCCGGCGCCCGCGTCCGTCACCCGCGCGACGATCGTCGGACGTCCCTGCGCCACGCGCTTCGTCACGAGCCGGATCTTCGGTGGGCGCACGTCGTTGATCCATGAGCGCAGGACGTACTGCCCGGGGAGTGAGCGGCCGGTGAAGGGGTCCGAGCCCGAGTCCACCGTCACGTAGAAGCGCTGCACCTTCGGGAACGAGGCACCGGCCACGCCCAGGTCGATCCCGAAGTCGGGCATCAGCTCGTTGACGTTCACCGGAGTGCCGGCGTACCCCTGGACGTCGCGCTCGTTCGGCGAGCCCAGGAACCACGGATCGATGAGCGAGCCGGCCGTGGCCGACTCGATCGCGACGCCGAGGTTCGCGACCGGACGGTCGATCGTCGTCGTGTACGTCGTCTCGGAGCCCGACTCGTTCATCGCCGGTCCGACGTAGTCGGGAGGCGGCCCGAATGGGGCGGACGGGCAGCAATACGTCGCCACGCGGCTCGTGCCGGTCAGCGTGCTGCCGAGCTGCAGCTTCTTCAGCTGCCTTGCCGGCGTCAGCTCGACCTGCGGCCGGCCGACGTAGAACTCGTACGGGATCTTGCGCGTCTCGTCGCCGCGCCGGAGCAGGACGAAGCCGTAGTCCTCCCCCGCGGGTGCAGCGGCGCTCGCGCGCGCGACTGCGACGAGCTCCGCCTCGCCGCCCGGGGCAAGGGCGAGCTCCGGCG
>MNJC01000112.1 GCA_001920085.1 Actinobacteria bacterium 13_1_20CM_4_69_9 | reverse complement strand
GAAGCCGACCACGACACCCACGAGCTTGGCGCCCGTGACCCGCTGGCTGCGCGTGAACCAGTAGGCGAAGAGCGCAGTGAACAGCGGCATCGAGGCCTGCAGCACGGCCGCCAGTCCCGAGTCGAGCCGCTTCTCGCTCCAGGCCAGCAGCCAGAACGGCAGCGCGGCGTTGAAGATCCCGAGCAGGAGCAGCGGCCCCGCCCAGCGCCGCAGGCCGCGCCAGGTCGGCCCCCAGCCGCCGAGGAACGGCACGGCCGGGAGCAGCGCGATCGTCCCGACCAGAACCCGGCCGAAGACGACCTCGCCGGGCGTCACCTCCCGCACGGCGACCTTGATGAACATGAACGACGACCCCCAGATCGCGGCGAGGGCGAGCAGCATGGGCAACGGGCGGCGACTCACGGCCTCCGAAACGTACCCCTGGGCCTGTCTGGCCTCCCGGCTAGACTCGACCCCTTGACGCAGGTCGCGCCGGAACAGCCGCTCCACCGCGCGCTGGGGCTGACCGACGGGGAGCTCGACCGAATCCGCGAGCTGCTCGGGCGCGACCCGAACGACTTCGAGCTCGCAGTCTTCTCACTGCTCTGGTCGGAGCACTGCGGCTACAAGCACTCGGCCCTCCTGCTCAAACGACTCCCCTCGACGGGCGAACGCGTGCTGCAGGGCCCCGGTGAGAACGCGGGAGTGATCGACCTCGGGGAAGGTGACGCCGTCGCCTTCAAGGTCGAGTCTCACAACCACCCCTCGGCCGTGGAGCCGTTCCAGGGAGCCGCGACCGGCGTCGGGGGGATCCTGCGCGACATCGTCGCGATGGGCGCCCGCCCGATCGCGCTACTCGACGGGCTGCGCTTCGCCGAGCCGGACCACCACTTCGCGCGCGCGGTCGCCGGGATCGGCCACTACGGGAACTCGGTCGGCGTCGCGACGGTCGGAGGCGAGGCCGTCTTCGACGAGGCGTACCGCGACAACTGCCTGGTCAACGCGATGTGCGTCGGCCTGCTGCAGGCGGACCGGGTCACACGGGCGCGCGCGACGGCGATCGGCGCGCACGTCGTCCTGTTCGGCGCGACGACCGGCCGCGACGGCATCGGCGGCGCGTCCGTCCTCGCAAGCGCGGAGCTCGGCGAGGACGACCCCGACAAGCGGCCGTCGGTGCAGATCGGCGACCCGTTCACCGGCAAGAAGCTGATCGAGGCGTCGCTGGAGCTCGTCGAGGGTGGGCTCGTCGAATCGCTGCAGGACTGCGGCGCGGCGGGCCTCGCGTCCGCGCTCGCCGAGATGGCGCGCGACGGCGCGGGCATCGACGTCCACCTCGACCGGGTGCCGCTCCGCGAGAGCGGCATGGAACCGTGGGAGATCATGATCTCGGAGTCGCAGGAGCGGATGGTCGCCGTCGTCCGCCCGCAGATGCTCGACGCCGTGCGCCGCGTGTGCGCGCAGTGGGAGCTGCCGTGCACTCCGATCGGCGACGTGACCGACACCGGCGACCTGCGGCCGTTCTACGACGGCGAGGCGGTCGGTGAGATTCCCGCGCACCTGCTGACGGACGAGTGCCCGCGCTACGAGCTGGAAGGCGAGGCGCATGACCTCGCGCACGTCGACGTGTCACCGGCGAACGCCGCGCCGAAGACATGGATCTACGAGCAGTACGACCAGCTGGTGGGCGCGCGCACGGTGCGCCGCCCGGGACTCGACGGGGCCGTGCTCCGCCTGCGACCGTCGTTGCGCGGGCTCGCGGTCTCGCTGCAGGGCCCGCCGCCGGGCGAGCGCGACCCGTACCGCGCCGGCGTCCTCGCCGTCCTCGGCGCCGCGCGGAACGTCGCGTGCGCCGGCGGGGAGCCCCTGGCGCTGACCGACTGCCTCAACTTCGGCAATCCGGAGAAGCCGGAGATCGGCTGGGAGCTCGAACAGGCGGTCGCGGGGCTCGCCGCGGCGGCCGAGGCGCTCGGCATTCCCGTGGTCTCGGGCAACGTCTCCCTCTACAACGACACGGACGGCCGCTCGATCCCGCCGACGCCCGTGGCGGGCTGCGTCGGCCTCGTGCCCGACGTGAGGTTCGTCCCCGACCGCTGGCAGCCCGGCGACGTCGTGCTCGTCGCCACGGCGCCCGGCGACCTCGACCTCGCGGCCGAGGCGGCCCTCGTCCGCTATGTGTGGAAGGCTGCACCGGTGCTGACGCTGGCGCACGACGTGTCGGACGGCGGCATCGAGCAGGCGCTGCGCGAGGCGGAGGAGCACAGCGGCATCGCGGCCGAGGTGGAGCCGCCGCCGACCGCGCCGGGCGGGCAGGTGCTGCTCGCCTGCGCGCCGGAGAACGTCGAGCGGCTCGGCCACAAGGGCCTGCAGCGGATCGGGACGGTCGGCTGATGTGCGGCCTGTTCGGCATCCGTTCGCCGGAGCGCGACGTCGCCCGGCTGACGTACTTCGGCCTGTTCGCGCTGCAGCATCGGGGCCAGGAGTCCGCCGGCATCGCGG
The DNA here is from genome assembly GCA_001920085.1 of Actinobacteria bacterium 13_1_20CM_4_69_9. GTDB lineage: Bacteria > Actinomycetota > Thermoleophilia > Gaiellales > Gaiellaceae > 3-1-20CM-4-69-9. The sequence continues at coordinate 5,729 of MNJC01000112.1, read as the reverse complement.
TGTCCGACAACGGGCGCCTCACGACCCTGCGCGACATGGGGCTCGTGACGCAGGTGTTCGACGAGCAGAAGCTCCGCGGGCTGCACGGCCAGCTCGCGATCGGCCACACGCGCTACTCCACTACCGGATCGTCGCAGTGGTGGAACGCGCAGCCGCTCGTACAGCACGGCGGCGCGCGCACGATCGCGCTCGGCCACAACGGGAATCTCACGAACGCGGCGGAACTGCGGGACGAGCTCGCCGCCGACGGGCACCGCCTGGCGACGACCGCGGACACCGAGGTGATCGCGGCGCTGATCGCGAACGACCCGGCGCCGCTCGGCGAGGCGGTCGCGAACACGATGCGGCGCCTCGACGGCGCCTTCTCCGTCGTCGCACTGAGCGAGGGGAGGCTGATCGCGTTCCGCGACCCGCGCGGAATGCGGCCGTTGTCGCTCGGCCGGCTCGACGGCGACTGGGTCGTCGCCTCCGAGACGTGCGCGCTCGACCTCGTGGGCGCCGAGGTGGAGCGCGAGGTCCGCCCGGGCGAGCTGCTCCTCGTCGACGAGGACGTCGTGACGCGTCAGGTCGTGCCGGAAGACGACGGCGGCGCCCTCTGCATCTTCGAGTTCTTCTATCTGGCGCGCCCGGACTCCCGCCTGTCGGGCGTCGAGGTGCACGGCGCGCGCGTGCGGATGGGCGAGCGCCTCGCCGAGGAGGCGCCCGTCGAAGCGGACCTGGTCATGCCGATCCCCGACTCGGGGACGCCCGCGGCGATCGGCTTCTCGCGGGCGTCGAACATCCCCTTCAGCGAGGGCCTGATCAAGAACCGCTACGTCGGGCGCACGTTCATCCAGCCGGATCAGGGCCTGCGCGAGCAGGGGATCAGGCTGAAGTTCAACCCGCTCGCCGAAGTGTCGGGGAAGCGAATCGTCGCGGTCGACGACTCGATCGTGCGCGGGAACACGACGCGGCAGATCGTGCAGATGCTGTTCGACGCGGGTGCGGCCGAGGTGCACGTGCGCGTGTCGGCGCCGCCGGTGATCTCGCAGTGCTACTACGGCATCGACTTCGCCGATCCGGACGAGCTGATCGCGGCGAAAAAGACGGTCGAGGAAGTGCGCGAGCACATCGGCGCCACCTCGCTCGCGTACCTGTCGCTGGACGGCCTCCAGGCCTCGACGCGGCGGCCGGCGTCGCAGTTCTGCCGCGCGTGCCTCACACGGGACTACCCGACGGCGATCCCGCGCGAGGCACGCAAGCTCCAGTTCGAAGCCGTGTAGCGAGACATGTCCCGGGACAGTCCCGGGACATGTCGTCAAAGGGCTGGCTAGTTACTGCTCCAGCACGCGCGACGCCTTCGCGATGCCGCGCGAGATGAGGTACGCGAACGTCAGCGCCGTGAACGCGGTCACGAACGCGCCGGAGTCCACCTGGTCCGCGGCGAGTGCGATGATCGCGATGACGATCGTCGCGAGGATGTAGACGACGAGCTCGGCATTCCCGGGCGTGACGGGCAGAGCGCTGAGGTTGAAGTTGACGTTCGGGCGGTCGTAGCCGGCGCCGGGCGGCGTCGAGGGCTGCTCCGGGGGTGTGGTTGACATCCTGCTCCTTTCGCTAGGCCGCAGTGAGGCCTGGGACGTGGACGATCTCGAGCTTAAGGCCGTCGGGATCGAAAAAGAAGACGGCGTAGTAACCGGGGATGTACGTGTACTCCTGCGGCTCGCTTTCGAGCTCCGCGCCCTGCGCGCGCAGCCACCCCGCACGCTCGTCGACGTCGGCGCGCGACGACGCCTCGAAAGCGAGGTGGTGCAGGCCGAGGCCGTAACGGTCGTACGGGCCGTCGCTCTGCGACTGCGCCTCGCGGAGCCCGACCGCCGTCCCGGGGCCGCCGAGGTACCAGATCGTCTCGCCGCGCTCGCCCTCGACCTCCGAGACGGTGTGGTAGCCGAGCGGCCCGAGCAGCTCCGTGTAGAAGGGCAGGCTGCGCTCGATCGAGGAGACGACGAGGTCGACGTGGTGAATGCCTGTCGAGCGCACGTTGACCTCCCGGTTTCAGCGCGAGCGGCTCAGTTCCTCCGCCCTGCCGTAGCGGACGGCGCGCCGGACCGTGCGCGGGTCGAGGCCGCGCTCCAGCAGCTGTTGACGCAGCTCACCTTCGCTCGCCATGCGCAGGAAGAGCCACGCCAGCGCAACGAGCGTGACGATCGATCCTTCGATCATCATCACCGCGCCGGCCATTCCCTGATCCGCGAGCGCCGACAGTCCGAAGAGCCGGTTCTGGTGCGCGTAGACGACGTAGAAGACGCTGCCCGACCAGAAGAAGACGTTGCCGAGGATGGTCTCCACGACGCGCACGACGGCGATGTAGCCGAGCTTCGCGCCCGTGCCGAACCATTCGGGCGCCGGCAGCGTCTCCAGCACGGGCATCCACATGATCACTCCGCCGGTGAAGAAGCAGAAGTGCTCCAGCGCGTGCACGGCGTCGTGGCGGACGGCTGCGTCGAAAAGGAAGGGCAGGTGCCAGAGAATGAGGTTCACGGCCCAGATCGGGAGGGCGACGAGGGGGTTCGCGAGAAAGCTGAGCCGGTGCAGCCAACGCAGCGCGGGACGGAGGATCGGGCCGGTCAGACCGGCAAGCAGCGCCAGCGGCGCGAGGTCGCCGATCAGGACGTGCTGCAGCATGTGGAACGAGAACATGCGCTCGCCGAGCGCGTGCACCGGGGAGACGAACGCCACCAGCAGCGTCAGGATCCCCGTCGCGAAGAGCGCCACGCGCCAACCGGGCACAGGCGTGCCGCGGTCGCGCAGCGTCAGGACGCGGCGCGCGTAGAGCGCGGCCGCGACGAGGGTCGGCACGATCTGGAGGGGATCCAGGGTCCAGCTCGTGTTGGGCGCGAGGTGAGCGATCATGTCGGCCGTGCACCTCTTTCATTACCACCTCGTCACGAGCAAGGTGCGCGAGGTCGAAGCGCGCTACGTCGGGAAGCTCGGTTTCACGCTGGTCGCCCGCCACGGCCGCATCGGCGAGGACACGACGTCCTTCGAGGCGGGCCACGGCTGGGACGACCTCGACGGCATGGGGTTCAAGCTGCGGCTGACGGAGCTCGAGCGCGGCGCGGTCAACGTCGTCGTCCAGCCGGGCCAGTGGGAGCTTCCCCGCGTGGACCATCTCGGCTTCGCGCTCGACGAGGACGACTTCGTCGCGACGCTCGCGCGTGCGGAGGTTCGCGAGCTGCGCGTGCAGGAGCACGGAGGGCGACGGACATTCGTGTCGACGAATGCGGGCTACCGCCTGGAGCTGCATCCGCCGCGGGACTGGCTCGACGACCTGCTCTCCTCGTCGTCGGAGCTGCAACTCGCCGAGCTGCACCTGCGCGCGGACGATCCCGGCCTGAAGGCGGCCACGCTCGGGGAGCTGCTGGCCGCGCCGTACACGGCAGACACGGTGACGATCGGCGACACGGTCGTGCGGTTCGTCCCGGAGGGCCCGCAGGGCCGTCCGCAGCTGCACGCAGAGCTGTTCGTTTGAGCGCTCTCCGCGCGCGACACTGTCCAAAAGTGCGAATTGACGGTGCACGTGACGCACTGCATCCTCGTGCGCATGACACGAATCCTGTTCTGCGTGATCGCGTGTGCGTGCGTTGCAGCCGTCGCCGCACTCGCGCAACCCTCGTCGGCGTCGGCGGGCTGGTGCTGGCCGAATTGCTCGAGCTACGCATTGCTCGGACCGTCGACGTCGACGTACACCGGCTGCTGGTACGCGAACGGCGAGGTGTGCAGCTACTACAACACCTGGTTCAACGTCGGGATGGCGAAGACGTGCCACCCCGGTTGCGACTGGAACTACAACACGACGGGCGTCGTGCTGTACGGCTTCGAGAACCACGATCGCATCCGCGGCCGATTCACCTCGAAGGCCGCGAACACGGTGTATCTCCAGCCGGGGGAGCTGAGCATGAGCGGCATGCTGCGCGCGCAGGTCACGTGGTACGGCGGGCCGGCGTCGCAGGTCAATGCGGGGGCGATCGGATGAGCACGAGGCTGAAGCTCGCCGTCGCCGTGATGGTCATCGGCGGTGCCGTGGTCGCAGGCGTGCTCGTCGCGCGGGGCGATGCCTCTCGCGACCACGCGACGCTCTCGAATACCGGCGGGCCTGCGATCGGCATCCGCGGGCTGCGCCTGAAGGCGGCCCCGATCCGGCAAGGGCACGTCCTCGCGGTGCGGCACGGTCGCGCCTTCTACCGTCTGAGCACGGTCAGCGGAGACCCGTGCTTCGGCGTCGGCTTCGCGAGCGACGCCGGCAGCCCAGGCTCGGTCGACTGTCCGCGCGGCGGGTTTCCGAGCGGCGGGAGCCCGGTGCTGGACTTCTCCGTGTACGAGGGCACGCGTCACGACGTGAAGGAGCTCTCGCTCTTCCGCATCGAGGGGATCGCCGCCGACGGCGTGGCGGCGGTTCAGTTCTTCCGCCCCAACGGCGCGATTGCCTTGACCGTCCCGGTGTCCGGGAACGTCGCGAAGACGTACGAACGAGCGGGCGTCTCGCTCGCGACAGCAGAATCCATCGTCGGGCGCCTCCGTGCCGCCGTCGAGTCGACGGGTGCGGAGGCGTTCGGCGCGTTCGCCGGCCTCCACCCGCTCGACGACGGCCGCCTGCTCGCCGCCTCGACCGACGGTGTCGGCTCGAAGCTGATGCTCGCGCGGCGCGCCGGCAAGCTCCGCTGGGCCGGCATGGACCTCGCCGCGCACTGCATCGACGACGTGCTCTGCAGCGGCGCCGAGCCGCTCTTCCTGCTCGACTATGTCGCCGCGAACCGCATCGACGAGGAGCAGGTCGCTCAGCTCGTCGAGGGCGCGGCCGAGGTCTGCCGCGAGGCCGGGTGTGCTCTGATCGGCGGCGAGACTGCGGAGCTGCCGGGGATCTACCAACCGGGCGAGCTCGACTTCGCGGGCACGTGCGTCGGCATTGTCGAGCGCGACCGCGTGATCGACGGCTCGCGCTGCGAGCCGGGCGACGTCGTGATCGGCTTCCCGTCGAGCGGCCTGCACACGAACGGCTTCACGCTCGTGCGCGAGCTGCTCGGCGACGACGAGATCGACGCCGAGCTCCTGCTCACCCCGCACCGTCTCTACCTGCGCGAGGTGCGCGAGCTGCGCGCGCAGGCCGACGTTCGCGCCCTCGCCCACGTCACCGGCGGCGGCATCGTCGGAAACCTGTCACGGGTTTTGCCCCAGGGCGTGCAGGCGGAGATCGACTGGAACAGCTGGCGGCGGCCACCCGTGTTCGGCTGGCTGGCCGAACGGGGCGTCGAGGAGGACGAGCTGAGGCGCGTGTTCAACCTCGGCATCGGCATGTGCGCGGTCGTCCCCGAGGCGCCGCGCGGAGCGCTCGTCATCGGGACGCTCGCATGATCGGCGTCCTCGTCTCCGGCGAGGGAACGAACCTCCAGGCCCTGATCGACGCCGCCGCGCCGATCGCGGCCGTGGCTTCGAACCGCGCGGGTGCCCGCGCGCTGCAGCGTGCGCAGGAAGCGGCGATCCCCGCGCGCGTCTTCGAGCTCGACCGCTACGCCGACCGCGATGCACGAGACCGGGAGATGGCCGACTGGCTCCAGCTCCGCGGGGTCGAGCTCGTCGTCCTCGCCGGGTACATGCACCTCCTCACCCCCTCGTTCCTCGACCGCTTCCCCGATCGCGTCGTGAACGTCCACCCGTCGCTGCTCCCTGCGTTTCCCGGAGTGCGTGCGATC
>MNJC01000077.1 GCA_001920085.1 Actinobacteria bacterium 13_1_20CM_4_69_9 | reverse complement strand
CGGAGAAAGTATCCGGACATGTCAAGTCGCTTCCCGCGCCCGTCGGTGATGGGCATCGTCAACGTGACCCCGGACTCGTTCTCCGATGGCGGCGTGCACCTCGACCCGGACGACGCTGTCGCGGCAGGCGGAGGTCGCGCAACGCGCGCTCGCGGTCGGCGCGGAGCTCGTCAACGACGTGACTGCTCTGCGAGCCGACCCGGCGATGGCCGAGCTCGTAGCGGAGTCCGGCGCCCGGGTCTGCATGATGCACTGGGGGAAACAGCCGGACTACACGGACGTCGTGTCCGACGTCGTCGCCTTCCTCGAGGAGCGGCTTCGGTTCGCCGTCGACGCCGGCATCGACGAGGAGCGCATCGTGCTCGACCCCGGAATCGGCTTCGGGAAGACGGTGGAGCAGAACTTCGAGCTCGTGCGACGCCTGCCCGAGCTGGTTGCGCTCGGCCGCCCCGTGCTCGTCGGCTTCTCGCGCAAGAGCTCGCTCGGACGCATCCTCGGCGACGCGGACGCGAAGACGGGCCCGCTGTCGGCGAGCCTGGCCGCCGCGGTCACCGCGTACGAGCGCGGCGCGACGATCCTGCGCGTCCACGACGTGCGCTCCCACGTCGAGGCGCTGACGGTGGCCGCAGCGGTGGCCGGATGATCGTCGAGATACACGGTGTCGAGGTCTTCGGCCACCACGGCGTCGGCGAGCAGGAGCGCCGGCAGGGCCAGACGTTCCTGGTCGACGTGACGCTTCAGATCCCCGAGCCGAGCGGCGACGCCCTGACGGCGACGATCGACTACCGCCGCGTCCGCGACATCGTCCACGCCGTGAACGAGTCCGGCAGCTTCCAGCTGCTGGAGACCTTTACGCGTGCCATCGCGGACTCCGTGCACGAGGAGCTCCTGCCGGAGCTGGTGCGGGTGCGCGTGCGCAAGCCGGGCATCGCGTGGGCGGAATGGACGGCGGCTACCGTCGAGCGGCCGTGATGCGGAGCGTGTATTCGACCGTACGGTTCGCGGGTCGCAGCTCGATGTAGACGTATGCGCCGTGGCTCGCGGCGTTGCGATAGGCGACCACGCCGCGCTTCCCCACTGCGAGCGGCTTCGGCGCGCGCGTCCTTTGGAAGCGTGGCAGGAGTTGCATCCGCACGGCGCCCAGCGCGCGTATTCGTAGAACCTCGTGAGCCGGGGCCCAGGTGCGGTAGAGGTCGACCGGATCCTCGCTGCGATCGAGGTGTGCCTGCAGGAACGCGCTGAGATGGCCGGGGCGCGTCAGCGGCGCCGTGCCGGCCGGGAACAACCCGTGCGGCTCGATCTCGGCCGGATGCTCGTTCGGTTCCTGCACGTCGCTCCGCGGCGTGCGAGACGCGAGCGCGTTCGGCAAATCGAGAATGCCGTAGCCCGATGCGTTGTCGAACCCCCGCGCGCCGATGTCGACCGCGGAGCGCCGCATGAGCTCGAACAGCTGCGTGTTGTCGAGGTCGGGGCGCTCGGTCCAGACCCACGCGGCCGCACCTGCCACGAGCGGCGACGAGAAGCTCGTGCCGGGTACCTCGAGGTAGCCGGACGGCTCTTGCGCCAGTGGCTCGGCAACCGGAATGCCCACGCCGGGCGCGACGAGGTCGACCGTCGGCGCGAGCGTCGAGAACGACGCGACGCGCCCGCTCTGGGTCGACGCGCCCACGGTCAGCACGTGGGGATATGCCGCCGGGTATCCCTTCGGGCTCCCCTCGAGGCCCTCGTTGCCGGCCGCGGCGACGACCAGCGAGCCGGACCTGAACGCAAACATCACGGCGTCTTCGAGCAGGGGGTCCGCGTCCTCGCCGCCGAAGCTCAGGTTGATCACGCCGGGGCCCTCGCGCGCGGCCTCGGCGATGCCCTGGATGGCTGCCCCCTCGTTGAGGATCCCGAACGGGCTCGCATCCCACGCACGCAGGACCGCGTCCGGGTAGACGCCCACGATCCCGACGCCGTTGTTCGGTGCGCCGATCACCGACGCGACCTCGGTGCCGTGATCCTCCTCGTCGGCCGTCGTCGTCTGCTTGTTCATCAAGATCGTGTTCGGCCGGCCGGCGAACTCGGGGTGCGTGATGTCGAGGCCGGAGTCGACGACGGTGATCGGCTTGCCGGGACCCGGCGCGTCCAGCGTGGCCGCGCCGATCGCGGCCCGCCACCACTCGGTTGGGACCAGGGGATCCGTCGCCGCCGCCGAGCGCGCGGTCCTCGGCAGCAGGCGCTCAGGCTCGGCGACGGCGACGACGCCGGCGCGTCGCAGGCGCGCGACCGCCGCCGCGTCGACACGCCAGATCCGCAGCTCCGGGACGAGCTCGGTGCCGCCCGCCCGCCGGGCGAGCGCATTCCCGCTTGCGTGCTTGAGCTGGACCAGCTCGGCTCGTCCCGGCGCCGCGCTCGCGAGCAGGACGGCCGTCACGATGATCAGGCGCCGCGCCAAGGTCTCAGCCTAAACGGGGACTACCCTGGGGGCGATGATTCATGCGTATGTCGGTCTCGGCTCGAACCTCGGCGACCGCGAGGGAACGCTGCGAGCCGCCGTCGGGCGGCTGCGGAATGTCCCGGAGACGAAGGTGCTGCGGCTCTCGACGCTTCGCAACACCGAACCCGTCGGCTACGTCGACCAGCCTCGCTTCCTGAACGGCGCCGTCGAGCTCGAGACCGGGCTGTCGGCGCGAGGGCTGCTCGACGTGCTGCTCGAGCTGGAGCAGGCCTTCGGGCGAAACAGGGCGGCCGTCGCGCCGCAGGGGCCGCGTAGGAAAGGGGTCGGTGGAGACCTTGCTCGCGAGGCTAGACTCATCAGGGCCATGAGCCACCTCGACGAGCTCGACGAGTTCGAGGCCGAGCTCGAGCTCCGCCTCAAGAAGGAATACACGGCGGTCTTCGGGCTCTTTCGCTATTGCGTCCTCACGCAGGACGCCACGTACCTCTGCAACCGCCTGGACCTGGCGCAGGTCTCGCAGCCCAACTACCCCTTCTTCCACCTGCGGATGGAGGACGTCTGGGTGTGGGACAAGAACCGTCCGACCCGGATCATCCCGCGCGCCGAGGTCTGGACGTCGAGCGACGTCACGGTCGAGGAGCTGCGCGGGGAGGGCGAGGACTCGCACCTCACCGCCGAGTCGCTCGCCGAGAAGATCGGCGAGTCGCTCTCCGCCGACGACGACCTGTAGCGGGCAATGCTCCTCGCCATCGACGTCGGCAACACGTCGACGGTATTCGGGCTGTTCGACGGCGTCGAGCTGGCCGACCACTGGCGTATCGCCACCGAGCGGCAGAAGAGCGGCGACGAGCTGGGCGCGCTCTACCGCAGCTTCGTCGACCTTTCGGAGGTGCGCGGCATCGCGCTCGCGTCGACCGTTCCCCAGCTCATCCGGTCGTACGGCGAGTTCGCCGAGCGGTACACGTCCGCCGAGGTGCTCGAGGTCGGCCCGGGCGTCAAGACGGGCATCCCCATTCGATATGACGACCCGCGTGAGGTCGGCCCTGACCGAATCGCGAATGCCGTAGCGGCAGCCGAGCGGTACGGCGCTCCGTGCATCGTGGTCGACTTCGGGACGTCGACGAACTTCGACGTCGTGTCCGCCGAGCGCGAGTACGTCGGCGGCGTCCTCGCCCCCGGAATCGAGATCTCGATGGACGCGCTCTTCGCCCGCGCCGCCCGGCTGCGCAAGATCGACTTCGTCCAGCCGGAGACCGTCATCGGCAAGACCACCGTCGCGGCGCTGCAGTCCGGTGTGGTCTTCGGGTTCGCCGGCCAGGTCGACGGCATCGTCGACCACATCCGGGAGGAGCTCGGCACGGAGGCAGGCACCGTGGCCACGGGCGGCCTCGCCGACCTGATCGCCCCCCACGCTCGCACGATCGAGCGCGTCGACCCCTTCCTCACGCTGGAGGGGCTGCGCCTCGTTTGGGACCGCAACCGCTAGAAGCGGCAGGATTCCCTCATGACCCTGGTGGGGACCGTCCGCTGGACGTTCCTGGCTCTAGCCGTTGCGGCAACGGTGGCGACACTCGTCCTGCTCCTCTGGAGCATGCGTGGCCGCCGTGCGAGCCCGGAGCTGCCGCGCAGCGACCGCCGACGCCAGACGACGGCGCACGGCGACCCGCGCGAGGCGCTGGCGCTCGTAGGCGACGCGCTCGCGGCGACGCACAACCCGCGCGTGCTGCTGCCGGTGATCCTGGAGGTGATCACCGAGGCGACGGATGCGCTCGGCGGACAGATCTTCTCGGGCGCGGACGAGGTCGCGTGGAGCGGAGAGGTGGGCGGGGGACGCAAGCCGCTGACGCTCGAGCTCGACGCGACGACGCGGCTGTTGCTCTTCCCGCCCGACGCGGGCTTCGGCAAGGAGACGCGGACGCTCGCCGAGTGGCTCGCGTCGCAGGCGGCGGTCGCGCTCGACAATGCGCGGCTGCACGACATCGTGCAGCGACAGGCGATCACCGACGACCTCACCGGTCTCGTGAACAGGCGGCGGTTCATCGAGGCGCTCGACGCGGAGATCGAGCGCGCGCGCCAGTTCGGGTCTGCGCTGACGATCGTGCTCGCCGACCTCGACAACTTCAAGCAGGTCAACGACGAGTTCGGGCATCACGGCGGCGACGTCGTCCTGCGCGCGTTCGCCGACCTGATCCGCTCGCACGTGCGCGACGTGGACGTGTCCGGCCGGATCGGCGGGGAGGAGTTTGCGATCCTCCTGCCGGACACCGACGCGGGCGGAGCGTCCCGCGTCGCGGAACGCATGCGCCGCTCCCTGAACGAGGTCGCGATCCCGCTCTCGGAGGGCGCCGCGATCCACGTCGCCTCCAGCTTCGGCGTCGCGGAGCTCGGTCCGGACCAGTCCGGAGACGACCTCCTCCGCGCCGCCGACGCGGCGCTCTACCGGGCCAAGGACGCGGGGAAAAACCGCGTAGTGGCCTAGCTAAGGGCGAAATCCGCACCTATGCTGTCAGGCGGAACGCCGATACTTATGCGCGTGCGGATCTCATTCGATGCGCTGCGGCTTTGCCTGCTCGTCGCGGCCGGCGTGACCTCAGGGTATCTCTGGCGTGCCGCGTTCGAGTCGAGCTCGCCGGCCGAACAGCGCATCGCCGCGCCGCCGCGTGTCATCGAGAAGGCCCCGGCGCCGCCGGTCGTCCGGATCGCACCGCATCACCTGACGACGACGAAGCACCCGGCGGTCGTGTCACGCGCGGTCCGGCAGGCCGTCAGGACGACGCGGTCGCCGGCGGCGCTGATCTCCGCGCATGTCCGGGCCGCGCCGCCGTCGCCGCGCGGCGCTCCCGAGTCACAGCCGTCGGCGTCGGGCCCGACCACGAAGCCCGCGCAGCCGTCCCCTTCGCCGTCACCCGCGCCGTCGCCGGCGCCGGCAACGTCACCACCCCCATCGTCGAACACGACGACCGCGGCGTCTCCGCCCGTCAGCGAACCGGTTCAGCAGACGGTTGCGCAGCCCCCGGCCAGCACGCCGACGACGGCGCCGCCCCCGCCGACGCAGGCGCCGGACGACGAGTCACGGCCGGGCTGGGGGAAGGGCGACGACAACCACGACCACACGGGTCCGGGCGGCGATGACGGCGACAAGGGAAAAGGCAAGGACAAGGGCAAGTGACGAGTGGGTCAGCCGCCGCCGTAGATCGAGATCGGCATCGAGTCGAGCAGGATCTCGTCGGCAGGGTCCGGTAGCTCGGCCTCGAGACGCTCCACGAGCGCCGCCGCACCAGGTGACGCCGCGAGCAGGCGCGTGACGACCTCCTCCGTCGACTCGAGCTGCACGAGCTCTTGCTTGAACGGCCTCGGGAACCGCCCCCGGCCGAGGTACCAGCCGTAGAACTTCTTCAGAAAGCCGCTCGCGCGGCGTTCACCGAGCTCGCGCACCGTCTCGCGGACGAAGACGATCAGCTCGGCGGCGACGTCGTCGCGTGACGGCTCCCCCGCATCGCCGTCCACGATCTCGCTCAGCGCCCACGGGTTGCCCTGAGCGGCGCGGCCGACCATGACGGCCGCAGCGCCGGTCGTTGCAAGGACGGACTGAGCGCGCGCACGCGACGTGACGTCGCCGGAGGCGATCACGGGGACGTCGACGAGCTCCACGAGCTCGGCCGTGAGCGAGTGGTCGGCCTCGCCGGTGTACATCTGGCGTGCGGAACGTGGGTGCAGGGTCAGCGTGGCGGCTCCGGCGTCGACGAGACGCTGGCCGATCTCGAGGCAGACCCGCGAGCCGTTCTCGAGGCCGCGCCGCATCTTCACGGACACCGGGACGCCGGCCGCGGTCGCGACCGCGGCGACGATCGCGCAGGCCCGGTCGGGATCCTCGAGCAGCGTGGCGCCGGCGCCCGTCTTCGTCACCTTGCGCACGGGACAGCCGAAGTTGATGTCCACGATGTCGGCCCCGGCGGCGACGACCATCCGGGCGGCCTCGGCCATCACGGCCGGCTGCGAGCCGAAGATCTGGATCGCCAGCGGATGCTCGTCGCGCGCGACCCTCAGGTAGCCCAACGTCCGCTCGTTCCGGTGCTCGAGCCCGGCACAGCTGACCATCTCCGAGCAGACGAGCCCGGCCCCGTAGCGGCGCCCCTGGCGGCGAAAGGCCTGGACGCTCACACCTGCCATCGGGGCGAGCACCAGCCGGGACGGGATCTCGACGTCCCGAATCCACCAGGATTCGCGAAGATCTACCTGCATAGAGCGGGAAATGGTAGCCGCGGACCCTGTTGACGGTCCCCGACCGTATAGCTACTATTCGCGCCCGCGACGGCGCCTGGAGCGCCGCGTTTTTTCGTAAGAAGGGGACTCATCGTGAAGGAAGTCATCCTCACACCCGAGGGCTACGAGAAGCTCAAGCACGAGATCGAGGAGCTCTCGACCGTCAAGCGCCGCGAGGTTGCTGAGAGGATCCGCGTCGCCCGGGAGTTCGGGGACATCGCGGAGAACGCCGAGTACGACGACGCCAAGAACGAGCAGATGCTGCTCGAGCACCGCATCGCCACGCTCGAGGAGCGGCTCCGCGACGCGCGCGTCATCTCGAAGAAGGACATCGCCAAAGACGTCGTGTCCGTCGGCTCGAAGGTCAAGCTGCGGGACGTGTCCGCGAAGGAGACTATCGAGTACCACATCGTCGGCTCCGCCGAGGCCGATCCGGCCGCCAACAAGCTGTCGAACGAGTCGCCGGTCGGCAAGGCGATCATCGGCCACAAGAAGGGCGAGACCGTCGAGGTCACGGCCCCGCGCGGCACGCTCAAGTTCAAGATCCTCGAGATCAAGGCAGCCTGAAATCCGGCGCGCTGCGCGCGCCCTGATGATTTCAGGCTGGTGCTCCTTCGTTCACTCGACTGCGGCCGAGGCGAGCTGAGCTCGCCTCGGCGGCGGCTGTTTTAGTTCCGGCTCATGCGGCGGACGGTCGTGCTCTGTTACCACATGGTCTCGGCGACGTACGAGCACCGGCTGTCGATCTCGCCTCAGCTCTTGCTGCGCCAGGTGCGCCTGCTGACGCGGTTCGCGCGCGTCCGCGCGAGCTTCGACGACGCCTTCCGCAGTGCCGCTGCGGTGTTCCCGGCGCTCGAGCGCCGGGGCGTGCCGGTGCAGATCTTCGTTTGCACCGGCTATGCGCGCGACGGGTCGCCGCTCACGATCCCCGAGTTCGAGGGCGACGACCCGGAGCAACTCGCAACGATGACCTGGGAGGAGCTTCGCGCCCATGCCGAGCGCGGAGTGGAGATCGGCTCGCACGGGATTGCTCACGCGCACCTGACGCGACTGTCCGACGCCGACCTGCATCGCGAGCTCGGCGAGTCGAAGGCCGAGATCGAGGACGTGCTGGGCCGCCGCTGCCCGGACCTCGCGTATCCGTACGGCGAGCACGACGAGCGCGTCCGCGCGGCCGCGCGGGCCGCCGGCTACGAGCGCGCATACGGCCTGCGCGAGCGCGGGCACGATGCGTACGCGCTACGCCGCGTCGATCTCTACAGGCGGCACGCTCCGTTCGGAGCTCTGCTTAGGCTCTACGCATGACGCCGAAGCGGTTCCCCGGCACCGTTCCGGTCGCCGACGTGCGCACGCAGGCGGAACGGCTCGAAGCGGGGCAGGAGGCGGACAACGAGGTATGTGTCGCCGGCCGTGTGCTCGGCCGGCGCGAGCTGGGGAAGCTCGTCTTCCTCGACCTCGTCGACCGCAGCGGCCGGATCCAGCTCCTCTGCGACACGTCGCGAAGCGGCCCGGTCGATGTCGACCTGGGTGACATCGTCGGGGTGACCGGCCGGCCGGCGAAGGCGCGCCGCGGCGAGCCGTCGATCGCCGTGGACGAGCTCGTCCTCCTCGGCAAGATCCGTAGCCCGCTGCCCGACACGTTCCACGGCATCACGGACCCCGAGGTCAGATACCGCAAGCGCTACCTCGACCTGCTGATGAACGAGGAGTCGCGACGCGACGCGACGGTCCGCGCGCGGATGATCACGGCGATCCGCGCCTACCTCGACGGCGAAGGCTTCATCGAGGTCGAGACGCCCGTCCTTCAGCCCCGTTACGGGGGCGCGTTCGCGGAGCCGTTCGTCACTCATTCGAACTACCTCGACCGGGATGTCTACCTCCGCATCGCCGACGAGCTCTATCTCAAGCGCCTGATCGTCGGAGGGCTGGAAAGGGTGTACGAGCTCGCGAAGGACTTCCGCAACGAGGGCGTGTCGTACAAGCATTCGCCCGAGTTCACGCAGCTGGAGTGGTACGAGGCGTACGCGGATTACCGCGACACGATGGAGCGCACCGAGACGCTCGTCTCGCGCGCTGCGGAGACGGCGATCGGCGGCACGAAGGCGACGTTCCGCGGGCACGACGTCGATCTCGCGCCGCCCTGGCAACGCGTGCGCTTCGTCGACGCTCTCGCGGCGGAAGGAGCGTGGTCGCGCGAGCCCGACGAGGTGCGCGCGAGGCTCGACGCCGACGGGGTCGACACGAGCGCGGACAAGACGTGGGCGCAGCTCGTCGACCATGCGTACTCTCACTTCGTCGAGCCGAAGCTGATCCAGCCGACGTTCGTCTACGACTGGCCGATCGAGACGTCACCGTTTGCACGCAAGACCGATGACGATCCGACGCTCGTCGAGCGCTTCGAATGCGTGGTCGGCGGCATGGAGTTCGCCAATGCATTCAGTGAGCTGAATGACAGCGAGGAGCAAGCGGAGCGCTTCGAGATGCAGGCGGCGGAGCGCGTAGCCGGGGCGGCCGATGCAGAGGAGGGCGATCCGGACTTCGTCGAGGCGATGTCGTACGGCATGCCGCCGACGGGCGGCTGCGGCATCGGCATGGACCGGCTCGCTCTCGTGCTCACCGGGCGCGACACGCTGCGCGACGTGATTCTCTTCCCGGCGCTGCGCCAGCACGAGTGAAGCGCCTCGCAGTCGTCGTCCTGCTCTTCGTCCTGGCGGGTCTGGCCGCCGGTGCGATCTGGACGTTGCTGCAGCCGGATCGTTACCGCGCCGATGCCCGCGTGCTGGTGCGGCCGACGAGCGCACGGATCGTCCCGGCGGTCGAGGCGCTGGCCGAGAGCAGCCTGGTCGACGCCAACGTCGCGCAGACGCTGCGTCTCTCGTCGTCGCCGGAGATCACGGCGAAGCGCGGAGCCGGCGGCGTGCTGACGGTGTCGGCCAAGGCAGGCAGCCGTCGGCGAGCAGAGGAGCCCGACGCCGGGACGCGACCTGCTCGTCACCGGCCTGGCGGGGTTGGTCGTCGGGATCGCAGTGGCACTCGGGGTGTCCTCGACCCGGCCTGCCGAGCCCTCTCCTGCTGCAGCCGACCCCCGCGTCGAGCAGCGCCTGAACGCGCGCATCGAGCAGGTGACGCAGCGCGAGCGCGCGCTCGCGCGGCGGGCAGGGCAGCTCGCCGCGCGCGAGCAGGATCTCGCGCGGCGCGAGGAAGACGTCGAGCGCCGCGCAGCCGAAGCGGAGGCGGCTGCGGCCGCGGAGCCGGAGCCCGCGCCGGAGCCCGAACCCGAACCGCAGCCGGAGCCGGAGCCGGTGCCCCAACCGACCCGACCCGCGGGCCGGTGGACGCTCCAGGCGCTCGAGGCCCTCACGCGCGAGCGCTCGGGCGCCCGCACATCGTCCGAGCAGCAGGATGAGTGGTCGACGTACCTCTTCTTCCTGCGCGAGCACGCCGATGCCGACGGAGCGCTCCCGCCGGCCTTCGACCAGCTCGTCAACGACGTCTTCGGGCCGCTGCCGCGCGACGACTGACGCCGGTTTAGCCGTCCACCGATCCCTCGAACGAGGGACGGACCAACGTCAACGCATGGACGATCGCTGGAGCGAGGCCCATGCGACTCCTCGCCGCCGCCACCGCCGTCCTTGCCCTCGTCGCCTCCTCAGCCAGCCCGGCCGGAGCGGGGAGCGCCGCCTCGTGCGGTGACCGCGCGTACACGTATGCGGGCTACGCGGCGTCGGGCCGGGCCCACGGCGCCTCCGCGGTGCTCACGCCCCTCGCCGCCCCTGCGGTCGCGAACGGGCACGTCGCAGCTTGGGTCGGCGTCGGCGGCCCGGGCCAGGGGCCGAAAGGCGCGGACGAGTGGCTGCAGGTCGGGATCAGCGGGTTCTCCGACCACAGCGCCCTGTACTACGAGCTCGCGGAGCCCGGAGCTGCGCCCAGGTACGTCGAGGTGCTGCCGGCCGTCGCGCCCGGCGAGTCGCATCGCGTGACGGTGCTGGAGATGCAGCGGCAGCCGAACTGGTGGCGCGTCTTCGTCGACCACCGCCCGGTGACGGATCCGATTCATCTGCCGGCGAGTCACGGCCGCTGGCATCCGATAGCGACCGCCGAGAGCTGGAACGGCGGCACCCCGTCGTGCAACTCGTTCGCGTACCGCTTCGGGCGCGTTCGGAGCGCGAGCGCCGCCGGAGGCGGCTGGAAGCGGTTCAGCACCGGCTACCGGTTTCAGGACCGCGGCTACCGCGTGATTCGGGTCGCGCGCGCTTCGTTCATCGCGCGCACCGACTTCTAGCTGCTGCTAGCGGATCGTCACGGGCGTTCCGAGCGGCATCAGCCTCGCGAGCCGCAGAATCGCATCGTTTCGCATCCGGATGCATCCGTGCGAGATGCGACCGGGGATGAGGTCCGGCTCGTTGGTCCCGTGGATGCCCACGAAGCCGCCGCCCGGCCAGTCCGTCAGCACGCGCGAGCGCGCGTTGAGCCCGAACGCGACAGGTCCGTAGAACGGATTGCCGAAGCCTCTCGTCCGCTCGCGGACGTAGAACTCCCCGGCCGGGGTCGGCCAGCGCCCCTGGCCGGCGCCGATCGGCGCCGAGAAGATCTCGTCGTCATTCCTGTACAGCGTGGCCTGCAGTTGCGGTGTTCGGATTGCGGGGCGGCGTGGCGGTCGCGATGCGAGCGACCGCTCGAGCCGACCCGATCGGCGCGCTTCGCGCCTCCGTCGCCTCGAGCACGTAGCCCCAGCGCGACGTCTCGGCCGCGTGTGCGGGCGAAGCAGACGCGAGCAGCGCGACACTCGCGCAGCCGAGCAGGACGATTTGGCGCACGGCTAGCCGGTGAAGTTCGGCGTCGGCGGCCGGAAGGACGCGACTGCACGCAGCAGGCGGGACGTCGCGGGGCAACTCCTCCGCACGACGACCTGGAGCCGGACGACGCCGGCCGATCGCGGACTGAGCCTGAGCCTGACGACGCCGTTCGCGTCGGTCACGCGGGTCGTCGAGATGCCGGCTCCGAGGATGTCCACGGTCGCACGGGCGAGCGGGTGGCCGTCGGCGAGGACGCGGATCACGACGACCGTGTCACGTCCGACCATCACGACGCTCTGCGAGATGCGGATCGCGCCCGCCGGGCACGGGACGGTCGGCGGCGTCAGCGGACCCGTGGTCGTCGTGCCGCCGGATCCGGACGTCGTCGTCGTGCCGGCGACGCCCGAGGTGCTCGTCGTGCGGTTCGTCGACGTCGAGGTCGACGTCGAGTTGGACGTCGAAGTCGAGGTGGACGTGGACGTCGACGTGGACGTGGACGTGGACGTGGACGTGCTGGTGCTCGTGCTCGTGGAGGTCGTCAGGCCGCCGCAGTCGGAATCGGGCAGGTGCTCGCCGGGATCGGCCGGGTCTGTGAGGATGAAGTCCCCGGAATGCTGGTCGTGACCGTCGACCCAGCCGCCCTGGTACGCGACGTTGATCGCCACGTAGGGGTGATTGGCCGAGCCCGTGGCATGGCAGATGATCACGTGATGCTTCGGGTCCTGCAGCGAAAAAGTGGCAGCAGTTGCGTACCCGGCGAAGCCGATCCCGGCGATTAGCAGCGCAATCGTGACAGGCGCCCAGAGGCGCTTCCTTGCCGCAGTCAAATGTCCCCTACTCCCTAGCTACCGCAGAGCGGCGAGTATAACCGGCACCCCGGTCGCCGAACTACCAGAATCACGCGCCGCGCTGGACGCTGAAAAGCCAGGGTAAGGCCTACAGCGCTCGTGCCGATAACCGAGTAAGGATCCCGTAAAGCCGCGGGGCATAGCCGCCGCTAGCTGGGCTACGATGACCGTCCCGGCTAGGAAGGAAGGACGCAGTTGTTCGAACGCTTCACCGAACGGGCACGGCAGGTCGTCGTCCTCGCCCAGGACGAGGCGAGGGCGCTCAAGCACAACTACATCGGCACGGAGCACATCCTGCTCGGGCTGTTGCGCGAAGAGGAAGGGCTCGCCGCGCGTGTGCTCGAGTCGCTCGACATCACGGTCGAGGAGGTGCGCGCGCAGGTCGCACGCATCGTCGGCCAGGGCGACGAGGTCACGACGGGGCAGATCCCGTTCACGCCGCGCGCGAAGAAGGTGCTGGAGCTCGCGCTGCGCGAAGCGCTGAGCCTCGGCCACAACTACATCGGCACCGAGCACATCCTGCTCGGCCTCGTGCGCGAGAACGAAGGCGTCGCCGCGCGCATCCTGCTCGACTTCGACGCCGACGCAGACAAGATTCGCAACGAGATCATCCGCATGCTCTCCGGTCCCGGCCGGCGCCAGCAGGGCGGCGCCGCCGCGCCTGGCGAGAAGGCGAAGAGCTCGAAGCTGCTCGACCAGTTCGGCCGCAACTTCACGAAGCAGGCGGGCGAGGGGAAGCTGGATCCGGTCGTCGGTCGCCAGACCGAGATCGAGCGGATCATGCAGATCCTCTCGCGCCGCCAGAAGAACAATCCCGTGCTGATCGGCGAGCCCGGCGTCGGCAAGACCGCCGTCGTCGAAGGTCTCGCGCAGCGCATCGCCAACGGCCAGGTGCCCGAGCTCCTGAAGGGCAAGCAGATCTACTCGCTCGACCTCGCCGCGCTCGTCGCCGGCTCGAAGTACCGCGGCGAGTTCGAAGAGCGGCTGAAGAAGGTCATGAAGGAGATCCAGCAGCGCGGCGACATCATCCTGTTCATCGACGAGCTGCATAATCTCGTCGGCGCCGGCGCGGCGGAAGGTGCGATCGACGCAGCGTCGATCCTCAAGCCGGCTCTGGCCCGCGGTGAATTGCAGACGATCGGCGCGACGACGCTCGACGAGTACCGCAAGTACCTCGAGCGCGACGCGGCGCTGGAGCGGCGCTTCCAGCAGATCCGCGTCGACGAGCCGTCCGTCGACGACACCGTGCAGATCCTGCGCGGGCTGCGCGACCGCTACGAGGCGCACCACCGCTGCAAGATCTCCGACGAGGCGCTGCACGCCGCGGCGTCACTCGCGGACCGCTACATCCAGGACCGCCACCTCCCCGACAAGGCGATCGATCTGATCGACGAGGCCGGCTCGCGCATGCGCATCCGCACGATGAGCGCCCCGCCGCGCTACCGGGAGCTCGAGGAGGAGATCGAGAAGGTCCGCAAGGACAAGGAAGACGCGATCGAGAACCAGGAGTTCGAGAAGGCCGCGTCGCTGCGCGACAAGGAGCGCAAGCTGACGCAGAAGAAGCGCGAGCTCGAGGAGAACTGGCGCCAGAACGAGGCCGAGACCGAGCAACCCGAGGTCGGCGAGGACGAGATCGCGGACATCGTCTCGATGTGGACGGGCATCCCGGTCTTCAAGCTGACCGAGGCGGAGTCCGCGCGCCTGACGCGCATGGAGGACGAGCTGCACAAGCGCGTGATCGGGCAGGAAGAGGCGATCGTCGCCGTCTCGCGCTCGATCCGCCGCGCGCGCGCAGGCATCAAGGACCCGAAGCGGCCGACCGGCTCGTTCATCTTCCTCGGCCCGTCGGGCGTGGGGAAGACCGAGCTGGCGCGCACGCTCGCCGAGTTCCTGTTCGGCGACGAGGACGCGATGATCCAGGTCGACATGTCCGAGTACATGGAGAAGCACTCCGTGTCCCGGCTCGTCGGCTCGCCCCCCGGCTACATCGGGTACGACGAAGGCGGCCAGCTCACCGAGGCCGTGCGCCGGAAGCCGTACTCGGTGCTGCTCCTCGACGAGATCGAGAAGGCGCATCCGGACGTGTTCAACATCCTGCTCCAGATCCTGGAGGAGGGGAAGCTCACCGATGCCCAGGGACGCCGCGTCGACTTCCGCAACACGATCATCGTCATGACCTCGAACATCGGCGCGGGCCAGATCTCGAAGAACCAATCACTCGGCTTCACGATGGGCGACGACACGGGCATGTCCTACGACGACATGAAGAACCGCGTCATGGGTGAGCTGAAGAAGGTCTTCCGGCCCGAGCTGCTCAACCGCATCGACGAGGTCATCGTCTTCCACAAGCTCACGAAGGAAGAGATCCTCACCATCGTCGACATCCAGATGAAGCGCGTCCGCGAGCAGATGGCGACTCACGAGGTTGTGATCGAGCTGACGGACGAGGCCAAGGAGCTGCTGGTCGAGAAGGGCTACGACCCCGCGATGGGCGCCCGGCCGCTGCGCCGTGCGATCCAGCGCGTGATCGAAGATCCGCTCGCCGACTTCGTCCTCGGCCGCTCGCTCGAACCGGGCTCGACGATCCTCGTCGCGCGCAAGGGCGACACGGAGGAAGTCGACATGACCGTCATTCCGGGCGAGGTCACGCCGGAGAAGGTCACCGTCCCGCCGGTGCAGCCCTCCGACGAGACGGACGAAGAGCTCGCGCCCGAGT
Source organism: Actinobacteria bacterium 13_1_20CM_4_69_9 (assembly GCA_001920085.1). GTDB lineage: Bacteria > Actinomycetota > Thermoleophilia > Gaiellales > Gaiellaceae > 3-1-20CM-4-69-9. The sequence continues at coordinate 3,606 of MNJC01000077.1, read as the reverse complement.
AACGGCGTGCGCCGCTTCGGCGGTAGTAGGGGAAACGAGCAGCTGACGGCGATCGTCGCTGCGCTGCTGGTGCCGCTGCTCCTGGCCGAGGCCGCGACGCTGCTGAACGTTCGCTCCCTGCTGACCGTGCACGCGTTCATCGGCATGCTGCTCGTGCCGGTCGTAGCCGTGAAGCTCGCGAGCGCGGGCTGGCGGATGGTCCGCTACTACGCCGGCAGCGAGGAGTACGTCCGCCGCGGACCGCCTCAGCTCGCGATTCGGCTTGTCGTCGCGCCGGTGCTCGTCGCTTCGACGATCGTCCTGTTCGGGACGGGCGTGGCGCTGCTGGCGCTCGGCCAGACGCAGGGCAGCCTCGTCGGCCTGCACAAGGCGAGCTTCGTCGTCTGGGTCGGCGCGTTCGGCCTGCACTTCCTCACGCGCGTCGGGTTGCTGTGGCGCGCACTGCGGCCACGCGTGCCGGGGATCTCCATGAGGCTTGCCGCCGCGACGCTGTCGATCGTCGCCGGGGTCGCCCTCGCGACGCTGACACTCCCGTCGATGGACCACCTGCAGGACGGCGTGTCCGGGCACGTCGGCTTCGACGAGCGCTAGACGCGTCCCCACCCCATGACGTTCGGTCGCACGAGCCGCGGGATCTCGGGCAGATCCCTGTGCTCGACCTCGACGAGCTCGAAGCCCGCCGACTCGATCGCCTCGAGCGTGCGCCGGTTCGGGTGGCAGCCGCCGGCGACCCATCCCCATGGATGCTCGAGGCGGTCCTGCCAGCCTGCGAGCTTCGCGTCCTCCGACCGCACGTGCTCCAGGAAGATGAAGCGGCCGTCCGGACGCAGCACGCGCCGCAGCTCTCGGAGAGCTTGCGCCGGGTCGCGCACCGAGCAGAGGACGGCGAGGCTCACGACCGTGTCGAACGAGCTCTCCTCGAACGGCAGCTCCTCGGCCGGTGCCTCCATCAGCGTGACAGCGCGGCCGAGCTGCGCGGCTCGGGCCCGCGCCCGCCGCAGCATCGGCGCCGACGCGTCGACGCCGACGAGCTCGACATCCGGCGGATAGTGCGCGAAGCTGAGGCCCGTTCCGACGCCGATCTCGAGCACCCGGCCGTGCGCATTCACGAGCAGCTTGCGCTTCAGCTCCGCGCCGAACTTTTCCTCCGTGCGCGCGCTGAGCGGGTCGTAGACGGCGGCGAAGATTCGTTCGCGTATCGACACAGACCCGACACTACCGTCGTCAGGACCCGCTCCTAGGATGGCTAAATCGCCAAGCCTGCCGTCACTTACGCCTGCACCGACTGCGGCTATTCCGCCGGCCGGTGGTTCGGGAAATGCCCGGGCTGCAACGCCTTCGGAACGCTGATCGAGGACGTCGTCGGCGCGCCCGGCGCGAAAGCGCCGCCGCAGCCGCTGCTCCGCCTCGTCGACGTCGAGGCGACCGAGGCCGAGCGGATCTCGACGGGCGTTGCGGAGCTCGACCGCGTCCTTGGCGGCGGCCTCGTTCCCGCTTCACTCGTGCTGGTCGGGGGTGAGCCCGGCGTCGGCAAGTCGACGCTCCTGCTCACCGCGCTCGCGGAGATGTCGGAGCAGCGCCGCGCGCTGCTCGTCACCGGCGAGGAATCGGTCGCCCAGGTCAAGCTTCGCGCCGAGCGGCTGGGCGGCGCCGCGCGCGTCGAGATCCTCGCCGAGACTGACCTCGAGACCGTGTGCGCCACGCTCGAGGCGGAGCGTCCCGACGTGTGCGTGATCGACTCGGTGCAGACCCTCCATGCCGCTGAGATCGGCTCGGCCCCGGGTTCTGTCGCGCAGGTGCGGGAGGCGGCGTCGCGCCTGATGCGCACGGCCAAGGAGCTCGGCGTCGCGACCATCCTCGTCGGCCACGTGACGAAGGACGGCTCGGTCGCAGGCCCGCGCGTGCTCGAGCATCTCGTGGACTGCGTGCTGCAGTTCGAAGGCGACCGCTACCACGCGCACCGCATCTTGCGCGCGACGAAGAACCGGTTTGGCTCCACGAACGAGCTCGGCGTATTCGAGATGACGGGCACGGGGCTGGTCGGGGTGCCCGATCCGTCGGAGGTCTTCGGCCGCTCCGCCGGAAGCGAGATCGGCTCGGCGGTAGCGTGCGCGCTCGAAGGAACGCGTCCGATCCTGCTCGAGATCCAGGCGCTCGTCGCACCGAGCGACCTCGCCATGCCACGGCGCGTTGCGACCGGTGTCGATCCGAAACGGCTCGCAATGATCGTCGCCGTGCTCGGCCGGCACGCTCGCGTCGCGCTCGGGAACGCCGACGTGTTCGTCAACGTCGCCGGCGGCGTGCGGATCGACGAGCCCGGCGCCGACCTCGCGGTTGCGCTGGCAATCGCCTCGGCTGCGAAGGGGACGCCGACGAAGGACGGCCTCGCCGCCTTCGGGGAGATCGGGCTGACGGGACGACTTCGGCAGGCTGCGCAGGCGGAGCGGCGCCTCGAGGAGTGCGCGAAGCTGGGGATCAAGCACGTGATCACGCCGGCCGGGACCGAGACGCTCGGCAAGGCGATCGCGGCGGCGCTCGTCTAGTTCGCCACCCGACGGAATCCGTTGGAGTGCCTCAGCCGTAGACCTACATAGACGTTCACTCCAACCCGGGAGGCTCTCATGGAAAGAGCCGCAACTCGTCTCGGGGCAGCAGTTGCACTCGTCGCATTGCTCGGCGCCGTCGCCGCGTTCTACGCGATCCGCGCGAGCGGTGCGGAGCACGTTCGCGTCGTCATGACGGCAACGAACAAAACGCTCGGCAAGAAGATCCTCGTCAACCGCAAAGGCATGTCGCTGTACAGCCTGAGCGTCGAGCGGAACGGCAGGTTCGTCTGCACCACGAAGACGTGTCTGTCCCTCTGGAAGCCGCTGACGATCGCCAGGGGCTTAGTCGCCACCGGCGTCGCCCACCTCGGTGTCGTGAAGCGTCGCGACGGCCGCCGGCACGTTGCGTATCGCGGCGGCCCGCTGTACGCGTTCGTCCGGGACAAGGCGCCCGGCGACGTGACGGGCAACGGCTTCAAGGACGTCGGCATCTGGCGCGTAGCGACCGTCTCCGCCGGCTCGGGCGCGCCGCCACCGACGTCGACCGGTGGCTATGGAGGTGGCTACGGCCCATAGCGGTAGCGTGTCGCCGTGCTGCGCGGCGTCGGCCAGAGGCCTGTGTTGGCCGTGCTCGTCGGCGCGGTTGCGATCGCGTTCTCCGGCATCCTGTTCCGGCTTTCGCACGTGTCGCCGTCGACGGGCGCGTTCTACCGCTGCCTGTTTGCCCTGCCGCCGCTCTGGCTGCTCGCGCGCCGTGAGACACGCCGTTACGGCAAGCCGCCGCGTCGCGCGGTGCGGCTCGCCTGCCTCGCGGGCGCGTTCTTCGCCGCCGACCTGATCCTGTGGCACAACGGGATCGAGCAGGTGGGCGCAGGCCTGGCGACGGTTCTCGGCAATACACAGGTCGTCCTCGTCGGGTTGCTTGCGTGGGCGATGCTCGGCGAGCGGCCGCAACGCTCGTCGCTCGCGGCGATCCCGTTCGTCGGCTTCGGTGTGCTCCTGATCTCCGGCGTGCTCGAGAGCGGGGCGTACGGAGCGAACCCGGGGCTCGGCGTCCTCT
>MNJC01000135.1:10969-13541 GCA_001920085.1 Actinobacteria bacterium 13_1_20CM_4_69_9 | reverse complement strand
CCGCGACGACGAACGTCTCCTGGTTCGCGTAGTCGATCGGCGGCACGACGATCTTCACGCCGGGGTTGTTGCGCCGGAGCACCTCGAGCAGTTCCGCACGCGAATGCGACGTGTCCACCGTGAGGTGCGTGAACTCGAGGCCGCCGACCTTCGCCGTCAGGTCCTCGTAGGGGAGCGCTCGCTTCGCGGCGCCGCAGCCGGCCACGAGGAGCAGTGCGACGCTAGTACACGTACACCGTCTCGCCGTACGGATTCGTCGCATAGAGATGCGCCGCGACCCACATGGGGACGCGAACGCAACCGTGGCTGGCGGGGTACGGCGGAACGGACGGGTTGCCGTGAATCGCATAGCCACCCGTGAAGTACATAGGGTCGTAGAGGGTGCCGAGGGGGCTGGGGTCGAAGCCCACCACCTTGCGGTAGATCGAGAAGCGGCCGACGGGGGTGAACTTCCCGGGCAACCCCGCCGTCGAGACGGGCACGATCAGCGCGACGCGCGAGCCGCGGACGACGTAGAGCACCTGCAGGCCCTTGTTCACCTCCAGATGAGCGGCCGGCTGGGCGTACCGCGGCGACGGTGTGGGCGCGTTCGCGAGCGAGCGCCAGAAGCGGGCGTCGACGACGCCGGTGCGCGGCAGGCCCTGGACCTTCTCGAACGCGTAGACGGCATCGAGCATGCGCCCGTCGAAGCTCGCGCCGAAGGGCGCGGCGTAATGGAGCCGCCGCAGCTGGCCCCCGAGCTGCGCGACGGCGGTGGTGTGGGACCCGACGGCGAGCCGCGGGAGAACGACGTTCGCCCGCAGCGCGCGTGCGGTCGTGAGATAGCCCTCGCTCGGGACGACCGCGACGCGGATCACGTAGTTCGTCAGCCGGCGGGTGTCGAGCTTGATGCGCACCGGGCCGTGGAACGTGCGCTCGACGAGCGGCTCGCCGCCACGCGAGATCCTCACCGAGAGAGCTCCTGCCGCCGCGGGCACGACGCGGGCGGTGAGGAAGTACCCGCTGCCGCGCGCTCCGCTGCCGACGACCCTCGCGGTGAGCCGCGGGACGACTCGTAGCGAGGCCGGCGCAGAGGAGCCGCGGTCGGTCGTCACGGTGTACGTCCCGGGTGCTCGCACGCGCGCCTTGATCGCGTATGCGCCCTGCGCGTTCGTCTTCGCCGAGCCGAGCCTGCCTCCGCCGGGACCGCTGAGCCGCACCTTCAGCCCGCGCTCGGCGGGAGTGACGGCGCCCCCGAACATCGCCCTTCGGCCGTAGCGCGCCGCGCCGGGGCCCCTGAGCGAGAGGCCGTACGCGGTGATCGGGACGCTCTGGGTCGACGTCGTGCCGTCGGGCGCCTGCGCCGTGACCATCGCGTTCCAGCGTCCGGCCGCATAGTCGTGCTCCACCGCGACGCCGTCGGCGGCGGTCCCGTCCCCGAAGTCCCAATGCGCCGAGACGGCGCCGTTCGCGCTGAACGTGACGCGGAGCGGCGCCGGGCCCGACGTCGGCGACGCCTGAACGGTGACGCTCAGAAGAGCAGTGACGACCAAACCCCAACGCATGCGTGCAGGATATTTTCCTGCTGCGGTTTGCCCGAAACGGCAACGGCAAGCGCTGTCGCGTTGAAGAGGCCGTGCACGATCATCCCCGGGTAGACGCTGTCGACCTTGCTGCGCAGGTACGCGAGCCCGGCGCCGAAGGCGGCGAGGAACGGGAACGCCTCGACCAGCCCGTGCGCGAGCCCGAAGGCGACGCCGACGAGCACGATTGCCGTCCACCGTCCGAACCGCACGAGCAAGGAGTAGCCGAGGCCGCGGAAGGCGAGCTCCTCGACGAAGGGTGCGACGATGCAGATGACGACGCCGTTCGCGACGTACGCGGCCGCATGCTTCGGCTCCCAGACATCCGGCGTCACGCCCTGCTCGCGACCCGGGTGGAGGAGCGGCCCGAGCGCCACCGTGAGGATCGCCATGCCGACGCCGATGCCGACGCCGATGCCGAGCGCGACCCACCACGATGTCGGCCGTCGCATGGCGAGCAGCTGGCGCCGGTTCCCGAGGCCGGCGATGCCGTAGACGATCAGGCCGATGATCGCGAACTGCACGAGGCTGTTCGCAACCGTCGACCACTCGTAGAGAACGTCCTTGTTGGGCTTGCCCTCGGTGAAGCGGACGGCATAGCTGAGCGACGCGAAGACGACGACGAAGCTCGTCCAGGCTGCGAGCGGGCTCATGTCAGCGCGGCGACGGCATCGGGCAAAGGAGCGGCGGCGAAGTGCATTCCCGCCGACCGCGCCGCGAGCTCGTCGACCTCGTCGTCGCCGATGTGAAGTGCACGGCTCGCGGTCACGCCGAGTGCGTCGAGCGCACGTACCAGGCCCTCCGCCGCCGGCTTCCCCGCCGCGTGGATCACGACGCGGAAGTGCTCGCCGAGCCCGACCTCTTCGAGCATGCTTCGCAGCGTCAGGTCCCAATTGGCGACGACGGCGAGCTCGAGCCCGAGGCCGCGCAGCCGCTCGAGCGCCGGCAAGGTGCCGGGAAGGAGTTCGAAGTGCATCGCGCCTGCATACGCCGGTGCAAACTCGTCGGCG
>MNJC01000135.1:0-10906 GCA_001920085.1 Actinobacteria bacterium 13_1_20CM_4_69_9 | reverse complement strand
GCAGCCGTCAGCGCCGGCACGGGATCGACGAGCGTCACGAGCGTGCCGTAGGCGTCGACGGTGACGCCGTCGAGGCTGGCGGCGGTCAGGCCACCCATTGCCAGAGCGCCCACTGGACGACCGCGATGCCGAGCAAGAGCGCGCTCGTCGCGGCGAGGATCGTGTGCGCGCGCGGCCGCCCCGTCGTCAGCGCGGCCAGCGCGAGAAAGAACGGGAAGATCACCAGCCCGAAGCGCGGCAGCGAGAGCAACGGCCAGCGCGAGCTCGGGTAGCTGAGCGGAATCGCGAGGCTGACGGCCGCGAACAGCCCGTACGGCGCGCCGAAGCGCCGCCACGCCACGACCGTCAGCGGGATGAACAGCAGCAAGGCGACGAGCGCTTCCGCATTGACGGCGACCGCATGCTGGAAGTCGGCGTGTGCGGGTGTCCAGTGGACGAGCGCCGACCAGATGCCGCCGAGGGGCCCGGCGCGCGAGAGGTGGCGGTGCCACTCGTCCTGGGCGTTCCAGAACGCCCAGGGATCGCCGACCTGCTGCCAGAGCAGCAGCGGGTACAACGCCGCAATCGGTATCGACAGCGCGAGCCCGCCGAGCGCGCGCTTGCGGTCCGGCGCACGCCATGCGACCACCGCGAGCGCCGGCAGCAGCGCAACGCCGGTGACGCGCGTGAGGATGGCCAACCCGGAAGCGACACCCGCGAGTGCGAAGCGGCTGCGCTCGGCGGCGACGAAGGCGGCGAGGACGAGCAGCAGGTACAGCGACTCGCTGTAGACGGCCTGGAGGAAGAGCGCCGTCGGAAAGATCGCGAGGTACAGAACGGCTCGCCAGGCGCCGTCGGGACCGAGCCGCTCCTCCGCGAGCCGGTAGAGCAGGGCGAAGGCGCCGAGGCAGGCCGCGAGCGAGATGACGATGCCGGCGAGCACGTAATGGCCGAAGAAGACCCGCCCGAGGGCTGCGACGAGAGCGGGATACAGCGGGTAGAACGCGGCCGACGCGTGGTCGTAGCCGTGCTCGGCGATGCGCACGAAGAAGACGCTGTCCCAACGCGCCCAGATGTCGGTGAAGGACCCGAGATCGTGGATCAGCGGTGAGTCCCAGCGTCCGGCGCGCGGGTTGCGATTCGGCTCGAACCAGTAGAACGCGAACACCGCTCCGAGCCAGATCAGCGCTCGGCTCCACACGTAGATGCCGAGCACGAACCGGGATGATAGGCGCGTGGATCGTGAGTTCAGCCTGGAGGAGGCGAATGCAGCAGTGGCGGAGCTGCGTCCGGTCGTCGAGCGCATGGTCGAGCACGGCCGCAGGCTCGCGGCCGCGCAACGCGACCAGCGCCGGCTCGTGACGCGGATCGCGGGCAACGGCGGCGACATGCAGCCGAGCGACCTTCGCGAGCTCGCCGAGGCGATTCAGCACGAGGCCGACGCGATCGCCGCGTGCGCGCAGGAGATCGACGCAGCCGGAGCGCAGATCAAGTCCCTCGAGGAGGGCCTGCTCGACTTCCCGTCGCGGCGCGAGGGCGAGGAGATCCTGCTCTGCTGGAAGCTCGGCGAGGACGACATCCGGTACTGGCACGGCGCCGACGAAGGATTCGCCGGGAGAAAGCCGCTGTGACCGCCGACGCCCTGGTCGACTGCGAGGGCACTTTCGCCACCCTTCGGCAGGCGTTTCCTGCCATTCACTCCGACGTCGACTGGTGGATTCCCGTCAACTGCGCACTGCTGCGGAGCGGCGACACGTCGGTGCTCGTCGACACCGGTGCCGGGCCGAAGCCGCGTCCCTTCATGCCGGACGGCGAGGCGCGGTTGCTCGACGAGCTCGCGCGCCGAGGTGTGTCACCGGAGGACGTGGACGTCGTCGTGCACACGCACCTCCATGTCGACCACGTCGGTTGGACGGGCTCGTTCCCGAACGCGCGCTACGTCGTCCACGAGCAGGACTGGGCGTACTTCATGAGCGAGCGCTCGCTCGCGGACCGGCCGCACCTGCGGGAGAAGGTCCTGCCGCTCGAGCGCGTCGAATGCGTGACCGCCGAGACGGAGATAGCTCCCCGCATCCACATGCAGCCCGCGCCCGGCCACACGCCCGGCCACGTGATCGTCCGCGCCGAAGGCGTCGCCGCGATCGGCGACCTCGTCGCGCACGAGCTGCAGGTCGCCGATCCGAGCCTCTTCTTCGTCAACGACATGGATGCCGGCGTCGCCGCTGCGACCCGTCGCAGGGTGGTAGCCGAGCTGGCGGCCGACGGCACGCGCGTCATCGCCGGCCACTTCCGCGGGATCGGCCGCTTCGAGCCCGCCGGCAAGGGCTTTCGCTGGGCCGTCGAATAGAGGCCCATGCCGTTCTGGCATCGTCTGTCCGTCGCAGCGTGACGACGGTGATCATCTTCATCGCCCTGCTCTCGGCGCTGCTCGTCATCCCACAGGTGCGCGCGGTCGCCGGCGGCCTCCTCGCCTCTTCCGCCGTGCTCGGGATCATCATCGGCTTCGCTTCCCAGCGCACGCTCGGGAACTTCATCGCGGGGCTGCTGATCGCGTTCACGCAGCCGGTGCGCCTCGGTGACGACGTCGTCGTCGAACAGACCCAGGGCATCGTCGAGGAGATCGGGCTGATCTACACCTTCGTGCGCACGCGGAGCGGCGACCGGCTCGTGATCCCGAACGAGAAGCTGGCCTCGGATACCATCCGCAACTCCACGATCCGCAGTCGAGAAAAGGTCGCCGAGATCACCATTCAGGTTCCACTTGGGCGCGATGTCGGCGCCGTGGTCGACCGCCTGCGGCGACTCAGGGAAGGCGCGGACGTGTTCGTCAGCGATCTGTCCGACAAGGCCACGGTCGTCGTCCGGGCCGAGGCCGAGGACGAGCCCGCCGCGGAGCGGCTCGAGCGCGAGCTTCGCCTCGGGGCCTACGACGTGCTGCGCGCCGAAGGCGTGTACGCGTGACCCCTCCGCCCCGAGGGCGCGGACGCGGCCGCGAGCCCGACCAGCTGCTCGCGCACATCCGGCGCAAGCGCCGCGAGCGCGTGCGCAAGCATCGCCGGCGCGTCGCCCACTTCGTCGCAGGCACGGCGCTGGCGGTGCTCCTCGTCCTCGTCGTGACCGGCTTCACGGGCGCCGCCGTCTGGATGTCCAGCTGCAAGCTCAACGACCTCAAGCCGGTCGACGTCGGCCAGAACTCCTTCGTGTACGCCGCCGACGGCTCGCTGCTCGGCTCGATCCCGGCCGAGAAGAACCGCCAGCCGGTCGATCTCACCGACATGAGCAAATGGGTGCCGCGCGCGACGGTGGCGATCGAGGACCGCCGCTTCTGGCAACACGGCGCGCTCGACTACGCCGGCATCGCGCGCGCGCTGTTCGCGAACGTCCGGGCGGGCCACGTCGTGCAGGGCGGCTCGACGATCACGCAGCAGCTCGCGCGCAACCTGTACATCAAGAAGCCCTCGCAGACGTTCGGCCGCAAGGCGACGGAGGCATGCCTTGCGATCAAGCTCGCGCGCGAGAAGTCGAAGCGCTGGATCCTCAACTCCTACATCAACCAAGTTTTCTACGGCAACCGTGCGTACGGGGTCGAGGCGGCTGCCCAGACGTACTTCTCCAAGCGGGCGCGCCATCTGACGCTGCCGCAGGCGGCCCTGCTCGCGGGACTGCCGCAGGTCTCGCAGCGGAACCTGAAGCTGAAGCCGGGCAGGCTCTACACGCGCATCCGCGAGCCGTACTTCTTCAGCTACGTGCGCGACGAGCTGCAAAAGCAGTACGGGTCGAACACGGTGCGGAGCGGCGGGCTGCGCGTCTACACGACGATCGATCCGCGCCTGCAGAAGCTGGCGCTCGACGCGATCAAGCGGACGCTGCCGTATACGACCGACCCGGCGGCGGCGATCGTGGCGATCAACCCCGCAAACGGGGCGATCCGGGCGATGACCGAGGTCAGCCCGGGTGATCCGAAGAACCAGGTGAACTTCGCGTCGTCCGCACGGCGACAGCCCGGCTCCACGTTCAAGATGTTCGTGCTCACCACCGCGATCTCGGAGGGGATCAGCCCGTCGACGGAGTACCTCTCCGCGCCCTTCAAGTACGACCCGTCCGAGACGGGCTCGTGCGACACGGACCCGCCGACCGCGTGGTGCCCGGAGACGTACGACCACACGTACGTCGGGGCGACGTCGATCGAGAACGGGACGCTGCGCTCGGACAACACCGTCTACGCACGCCTCACACTCGACGTCGGCCCGGAGAACGTCGCGAAGATGGCGCACGCGCTCGGCGTGCGGACCGACCTGCGCACGAGCGACGGCGCCTACGTCCCGTCGATGGGCCTCGGCTCGCGCGTCGTCACGCCGCTCGACCTCGCTTCCTCCTACTCGACGATTGCCGCGGGCGGGATCTACTCGAAGCCGATGGCGATCCGGAAGGTCATCCTCCCCGGCGGCAAGGTCGATCGCGAGGCCGGCTGGGGCGTCGCGCAGCGCAAGCGCGTCATCCCGGACTGGGTCGCCTCGGAGGTCACGCGGATCCTTGAGGAGAACATGACGAGCGGCACGGGCACGGGCGCCTACTTCGGCGTGACGTCCGCCGGGAAGACCGGGACGACGGACAACTTCGCCGACGCGTGGTTCTGCGGCTTCACGCCGAGCCTCGAGGCGACGATCTGGCTCGGCTATCCGCGGGGTGAGATCCCGATGCTCTCCGTTCACGGCATCGAGGTGTCCGGGCCCACCTTCCCGGCCTCGATCTGGCGGCTGTTCATGGAGCCGGCCGTGAAGTACGCACCGTTCCCGACGGAGTTCCCCGTCGCCACTCACGAGCCGGTCTGGACGTCGCACACGCTGCAGTACGCGATGAGCGGCGGCTACTCCAGCTCGAGCTCGTCGGGCTCGTCCGGCACCTACACGCCTCCGGCGCCGCAGACGACGCCGCAGAACGACGGCAACCAGGGCAACCAGGGCTTCGTCCAAGTTCCCCCCAACAACGGTCACTAGCCGCCGCGACGCGTGGCTCGCGGCCGCGGCCGCGGTCCCCGTCTACGTTGCCGCCTGTGCGGTGCCCGACGGCGGGCTGTTTCGCGCAGCGCGCTTCCGCGACGTGCATCTCTACGGTGGCTTCGCACACGCGGTGTTCGACGGCCGTGTGCCCTACCGGGACTTCTTCATGGAGTACCCGCCCGGTGCGCTCGCGGTGTTCCTGCCGCCGCAGATCTTCGGGACGAGCCACTACAACGCCGCCTTCAAGGCGCTCATGACGCTGTGCGGCGCGGCGACGATCATCGTGCTCGCGTTGCTGCTGGTTCGCTTCGGCGCCCCGCGCGCACGGCTCTGGACGGCGCTGCTGCTGTTCGCGGTCTCGCCCGTCGCGCTCGGGCCGATCTCGCTGAACACGTACGACGCGTGGCCGGCCCTGCTGACTGTCGCCGCACTCGCACTGCTCGTTGCGGCCTCGCCCGGCGCGGCATTCGCGGTGCTCGGGCTCGCGTTCGCCGCGAAGGTGTATCCGGTCGTGCTCGTGCCACCCGCGCTCGTCTACGCCTGGCGGACGGCCGGTCGTCGCGCCGCGCTTCGGTCGCTCGCCGCATTCGCCGCGGTGGCGGGGATCGTGATCCTGCCGTTCCTCGCGCTGTCGCCCCACGGGCTCGCACAGAGCTTCCGTGCGCAGGCCGCCCGTGCGTTGCAGGTCGAGAGCCTCGGCGGCGCCCTGCTCGGGGTCGCCGATCGCGTCGGGTGGTATGGAGCGCACGTCGTCCATCGCACCGGCCACGCGATCTCGTATGACCTGACCGGCACGCTGCCCCGCGTGGTCGCGGGGCTCAGCTCCTTCCTGCAGCTGCTCGCGGTGCTGCTCGTCGTGTGGCTCTACCGCCGCGGCCGCGACGACCCGCAGCGGCTCGCGGCTGCATTCGCGGCCGCGGTGGCGGGGTTCCTCGCTTTCACCCGTTTCTTCTCACCTCAGTATCTCGTCTGGCTCGTCCCGTTCGTCGTGCTCATGCAACCGCTCGAGTGGGGCCTGACGGCGGCAGCGCTCGTCCTTGCACAGGTGTGGTTCTTCCACTACCGGGACGTGTTCGCGCTCGGCGGCTACATCTGGCTCGTCGCGCTGCGCGACCTGCTCGTCGTCGCGCTGTTCGCGGTCCTATGCCGGCGTACGGTTGAAGACGAGAACGCCGTCCTGCTCGAAGACGAGGCGCCAGTCCGGGTCCCGACGTAAGGCGGCGAGCGCGAGCGCAGTCGGCAGCGGCGCATAGCGGTCGGCGTAGCCGGGTTGGGTCTCGTCAGCCGCGATCCAGGTCGCGTCCTGGACGTACGGGAAGCTGAGGATGCGTCGCCGGGCCGACAGGTGTGCGCCGAGCGTGTTCGTCGCGCTGACGACCGCCGACTTCGGGATCAGCGTCAGCGCTCGGGCCGCGATGCGGTCGTGGTCGGTCACTCGCGCCGCCGTCGCCTGATATGTCGAGCCGCCGGGCACGTGGCGCCAGCCGGGGATCGGGCCGAGCAAGTAGTTGCCGACGAGAGCTGCGGTCACGGCGACCATCGCGACGGCCAGCGTCCCGCGCGAGAGCCGCTTCGCGCCGAGCACCGCCGCGATCACGAGCGGGGGGATCAGACCGGCCGTGTAGTGGAAGTGGATCGAGGTCTGCGTCGGCGTTGCCGAGAGCAGGTTGATCGCGAGCTCGGGCAGCGCAGCGATGAGCACGAGCGGCGCGAGCAGGCAGAGCCCGGCGAGCGGCGCGACGAGTGTGAGCAGGTAGTGCAGGTCGCGGCCGCTGAAGGCCGCGTCCGCGATCCGTCCCGGGTGCGTGAACGCAGTCTTCACGATCCCGGCTGCCGAGCCGCCTACCTCGCTGTAGCGGCCGTAGAAGTCGGACTCGCCCGCCGTGTGGAAGTGCGGGATGACGACGGCGATCGCGATCGCCGACCACGCAAAGCCGAGCGCCGCGATGACGAGGCCCGCAGCGGTGCGCCGGCGCGCGATCGCGTACCAGAGACCGAAGCCCGCGACGACGAGGCCGATCTCCTCCTTCGACGCTGCGGCGGCGACCGCGCAAAGCGCGAACGGCAGCAGACGGTCGTTGTCCAGGAACCAGAACGCGAACAGGAGCAACGGCGTCGCGAGTGCGACCGGATGGAACTCGTTGAGCGTGAGCCAACCAGTCGCGGGGTACAGGAGATACGCGAGCGCGAAGCCGAGGCCGGCGCGCGCCGAGCGGAGATGCTTCCGCGCGAGCCAGTAGACGGGGAAGGCGCCGGCGGCGATCGCCAGCGCCTGGACGACGAGCAGCAGGTCGGGGCTCGGCCAGATCCACCAGAGCGGTCCGAAGACGGCCAGCAGCGGGTCGACGTGCGCCGCAAGGCGCGAGATCTGGTCCCCGTGGAGGTTCGTCATGCGCAGCGGATGGCCGTGCGCCGTCCACCAGACCGCCTGCACCATGTTCCCGAGGTCGAAGCGTCCCGTCGCGAAGGCGCGGTGACGCAGCACGGACAGCGCCGCATACCCGGCGCCGTACGCGACGGTCGCCGCGATCAGCGTCACGGCGACCGTGGGCATGCGCCTCACAGCACGCCCTCGATCAGCGAGCGCCAGCGCCGGCCGAGGACGGCCTCGCTCGACGAGCGTTCGTAGGCCGCGCGGCCGCCGGCCGCGATCCTCCGTGCCAGTTCGGCGTCTTCCGCGAGGCTGCGGATCGCCGTCGCGAGCGCGCCGCCGTCTCCCGGCGGAACGAGCAGCGCGCTTTCGCCGTCCACCAGCAGCTCGCTCGCGGCAGGTGTGTCGGCAGTGATCAGCGGCGCGCCGCAGGCGATGGCCTGGAAGGCCTTGTTCGGGATCACGCGCTGTGCCTTCGCCGTCGTGCCGAAGATGCCGAGCGCGCAGCCCGCGCCGCGGATCTCGCCGGGCAGTCGCTCGTACTCGACCCAGGGAACATGATCGACATTCGGCGGGCGGTCGCCGAGCAGGCCGTCGAGCTGGCCGCTGCCGACGACGCGGAAGGCAATGTCGGGCGCTGCGCGCGCGGCGGCGAGGATCGTCTCGACGCCCTGCAGCGGGATGAGCTTGCCGACGAAGAGCGCGGTGAACGGGGTGCTCGGCTCCCAACCGGGCGTGAAGAGGCGGTCCTCCGCCCCGACGAAGCACACGGCGAGATCGTCACGGCCGGTCAGCTGGCCGAGGAAGCGTGCGTGCGCCGCGGTGTCGGCGACGACGAGATCGGCGGAGCGGAATGCGCTGCGGTCGACGCGCTCGAGTGCGCGTGCGGCGAGCGACCCCGGGGCGAACCGCCCGCGATCGCCGACGAGGGTGTCCGCGAGCGAAACGAGCGGGTTGAAGACAACGGGGCGTCCGCGCGCCGCGCGGCGCGCGGCCGGCAGATCGAGATGCCCGGGGTAGCCGACGACGAACGCGTCGAAGCCGCGCGGGCGGCGTGTGAAGAGTCGCGCTTCGGCCGCGGCGAGACGCAGCGCCCGTCCCGGCCCGGCCGACCAGCCGTCACGCAGGTCGTCCCAGACCGCCACGTGCTCCTCCTCGACCTCGACGCCGGCCGCGCGGAGGCACGAGATCACCTGCGCGTTCCGCGGATACGCGCGCTCGTATGTTCCGAAATACGAGAGTTTCAGGACAGGACTTCGTCGACGAGCAGCTCGGCGCGATCACGTTCGCCGGCACGTTCCTCGTGGTGGCTCGTGATCATCTCGCTGATCAGCCCGAGCGAGAAGAACTGCATGCCGATCACGACCAGCAGGACTCCGAGCATCAGCAGGGGACGGTGGCCGATGGCGTTGCCGAGCGCCTTCAGGACGGTCAGGTACACGAGGATCGCCGTCCCGAAGGCTCCGAGGATCAAGCCGAGCCCGCCGAAGAGGTGCAGCGGCCGGTGGCGGTAGCGCCCGATGAACGAGACGGTGAGCAGGTCGAGGAAGCCCCGCAGATAACGCTCGACCCCGTAGCGCGACCGGCCGTGCTCGCGCGGGCGGTGATTGACGGGCAGCTCGGCGATGCGGAACCCGCGGTAATGCGCGAGCACCGGGATGAAGCGATGCAGCTCGCCGTAGAGACGGAGGCCGTGGACGACCTCCGAGCGGTACGCCTTGAGCCCGCAGTTCATGTCGTGGAGGTGCACCCCGGAGAACGCACCGGTGACGCGGTTGAAGATGCGCGAGAGCACGCGCCGCGTGAGTGGATCGCGCCGGTGGGTCTTCCAGCCGGAGACGAGGTCGAAGCCCTCCTCGAGCTTGGCGAGCAGACGCGGGATCTCGGCCGGGTCGTCCTGCAGATCGCCGTCGATCGTCACCACCGTGTCGCCGCGCGCCTGGTCGAAGCCGGCACGGAGCGCGGCCGCTTTCCCGAAGTTGCGGCGCAGGCGGACGACGCGCACGTTGTCCGCGCTCGAGTGGAGGCGCGTCAGCGCCGCGAACGTCCCGTCGGTCGAGCCGTCGTCGACGAAGATCGTCTCCCACTGCGTGTCGAGCGGCTCGAGTGCCGAGCGGAGCTCGTCGTAGAGGAGCGCGACGCTGCGCTCCTCGTTGTGCACCGGCACGACCACGGAGATCACGGCTGCGAGGTTACCGCGGCGCTACGCTCCTCGCGGGATGGCGGAGCTGCTCTCGCTCGCGGAGGCGCAGGCGCGCGTGCTCGAGCGGGTGGAGCCGCTCGCCGGCGAGCCGGTGCCGGTCGCTCGGGCGGCAGGTCGCGTGCTCGTCGAGGACGCGCATGCCGTCGTCGACCTGCCGCCGTTCCCGAGCTCGGCGATGGACGGGTTCGCGGTCCAGTCGGCCGACACGCCTGGGCGCCTGCCGGTCGTCGGACGCATCGCCGCCGGCGTTCCTGCACCGCGCGCGCTCGAGTCGGGCGAGGCGATGGCAATCGCGACCGGCGGCGTCGTCCCGGACGGAGCCGACTCCGTCGTCCCCATCGAGCACGTTGTCGAAGACGACAACGAACTGCAGGTCCCGAATCCTGTTAGCCATGGTGACAACGTCCGGCCTCGTGCGGGCGACGTCGCGGCCGGCGAGGTCGTGGTCGCGCGCGGCGCGCGCCTGCGCGCGGCGCAGATCGGTGCGCTCGCTGCTGCCGGCGTCGGCACGGTCGTCTGTGCGCGTCGCCCGCGCGTCGCCGTCCTTGCGACCGGCACGGAGCTGCGGCGACCCGGCGAGACACTAGGCCCGGGCGAGCTGTATGAGGCGAACGGCGTGCTGCTCGCGTCAGCCCTCGCCGCCGCCGGCGCCGACATCGACGTTCTTCCGGCCGTCCCCGACGACGACGCCGCACACCGGGCGGCGCTGGAGGTCGGGCTGATGGCCGACGTCCTGGTCACGTCCGGCGGGGTATCCGTCGGTCCGCACGATCTCGTGCGAGGGTTGCTGCGCGAGCTCGGCGTCGAGGAGGTGTTCTGGGGCGTCGCGGTGAAGCCGGGCAAGCCGGTTGCGTTCGGCGTGCGCGGCCGGACGCTCGTGTTCGGCCTGCCGGGGAACCCGGTCTCGTCGCTCGTGGGCTGCGAGCTGTTCGTGCGCCCTGCGGTGCTTGCCCTGCAGGGCTCGGCGCAGCCTGGACCGGTCTACGCGGAGGGGCGTCTTGCGCGCGCCGTGCGCCGAAACTCGAAACGCGACGAGTTCCTTCGTGCACGCACGCAGGTCTCCGACGACGGGGTCGTGCTCGAGCCGGTGACGGGGCAGGAGTCCCACATGATCGTCCGCGCGGCCGGAGCGGACGCGCTCGTCTACGCGCCGCGCGGAGACGGCCGGCTCGAGGCCGGCGCGCGCGTGCGCTACTTGCCGCTCGCCTGAGCGACGGTGCCGACGTCGAACGGTGCGGCGCCGCGCGGCTCGACGCGGATCAACCGCGCGTACGCGATGTAGCGGTGGGTCGCGAAGAAGCGGGGATGGCACGCCTGCAGCTCGAGCCGCTCGTGCCGCGGCGAGCGGAGCAC
>MNJC01000117.1 GCA_001920085.1 Actinobacteria bacterium 13_1_20CM_4_69_9 | reverse complement strand
GTCGAGAGCACGCCCGGCGAGGGCAGCACCTTCACGCTCTTCCTGCCGTCGTCGTTCCAGCCGCACGACCCCACGCCGCGCGACGAGCTGGCGGTGGACGACGAAGTCGCGGTACCGATGGCGTCCGAGGACAACGGCGGCCGGCCCGCGCGGATCGCCGAGGAGCAGGAGCTCGACCCGGCGCTCCTCCTCCCCAGCGAGGTCCGCGACGACCGCGACGAGATCCAGCAGGGCGACCGTGTCGTGCTGATCGTCGAGGACGACCCCGAGATGGCCCGAACGGAGCTCGACGTCGCCCGGGAGCGCGGCTTCAAGGGCATCGTCGCGCTGCGCGGCGACTCCGGGCTCGCGCTCGCGCACGAGTACAAGCCCGACGCGATCATCCTCGACATGGAGCTGCCGGTGATGGACGGCTGGACCCTTCTCGAGCGGCTCAAGCAGCATCCCGACACGCGGCACATCCCCGTGCACATCGTGTCGGCCGGCGACGGCCGCCAGAACGCGCTGCGCGCAGGCGCGGTCGCGTTCGTCGAGAAGCCGGTGTCGAAGGAAGGGCTCGCGGAGACGTTCGGCGCGATCCGGACGTTCATCGACCGCGAGGTCAAGCACCTGCTCGTCGTCGAGGACAACGAGGCCGAGCGAAACGCCCTCGTCGAGCTGATCGGCGGCGGAGACGACGTCGAGGTGACGGCGGTCGGCTCCGGGGACGAGGCGCTCGAGGCGCTCCAGCTGCAGCGCTACGACTGCATGGTCGTCGACCTCAAGCTCCCGAAGCGCAGCGGCTTCGATCTGCTCGACCAGATCCGCCGGGACGAGCGCTTCGCCTCGACGCCGGTGATCGTCTACACCGGGAAGGAGCTGACGGAGCGCGAGACGACCGAGCTTCGCAAGCTAGCCGACACGATCGTCGTCAAGGACGCCAGCTCGCCCGAGCGGCTGCTCGACGAGACGGCGCTCTTCCTGCACCGCGTCGAGCGGAAGCTTCCGCGGGAGAAGCAGCGCCTGCTCGAGCAGCTGCACTCTGCCGAGGAGGTCTTCAAGGACAAGAAGATCCTCATCGTCGACGACGACGTCCGGAACGTCTTCGCGCTGACGAGCGTCCTCGAAGCGCACGGCATGGACGTGCTCTACGCCGAGAACGGGAAGGACGGGGTCGAGCTGCTGCGGCAGAGGCCGGACGTTGACCTCGTCCTGATGGACATCATGATGCCGGAGCTCGACGGCTACGCGACGACGCGCCTGATCCGCGCCGACGAGAGCTTCACGCAGCTCCCGATCATCTCCCTCACGGCGAAGGCGATGAAGGGCGACCGGGAGAAGGCGATCGCCGCCGGGGCCTCCGACTACATCACGAAACCGGTCGACACCGATCAGCTCCTATCGCTGATGCGGGTCTGGTTGTACAAGTAGAGAACATGGCAGCGAAGGCCGACGAGCAGGCCGCCGAGCGCGACGACGTCGACGAGATCGAGCTGGGGCTCCTGCTCGAGGGTGTGTACCGCCGCTACGGATTCGACTTCCGCGAGTACGCTCCGGCCTCCCTGCGCCGGCGCGTGTGGCGGCGTGCCCACGCCGAGGGCGTGTCGACGATCTCGGCGCTCCAGGACAGGCTCCTGCACGACCCGGCTTGCATGGAGCGGCTGCTGCTCGACCTCTCGATCAACGTCACGGCGATGTTCCGCGATCCGACCTTTTACGTCGCGGTTCGCGAGAAGGTCGTCCCGCTGCTCCGCACGTATCCCTTCACCCGCATCTGGGTCGCCGGCTGCTCGACGGGTGAGGAGGTGTATTCCCTCGCGATTCTCCTCCTCGAGGAGGGGGTCTACGAGCGGGCCCGCATCTATGCGACGGACATCAACGAATCGGTCCTCGACCGCGCACGAGCGGGCGTCTTCCCACTCGACAAGATGCGCGAGTACACGCAGAACTACATCAAGGCGGGCGGGCAGCGCGCGTTCTCGGAGTACTACCTCGCGAAGTACGACGGTGCCCAGTTCCAACGTTCCCTCGTCGAGAACGTCGTCTTCGCCCAGCACAACCTCGTCTCCGATCGCTCGTTCAACGAGTTCAACGTCATCGTCTGCCGCAACGTGATGATCTACTTCGACCGGGCGTTGCAGGACCGCGTCCACCGGCTGTTCTACGACAGCCTGGCGATGTTCGGCGTCCTCGCGCTCGGCGCGAAGGAGTCGATCAGGTTCAGCCCGTTCGAGGACCGCTACGAGGACCTCGACGCCAACGAGCGGCTCTACAAGAAAGTGAGTTAGGTCGTGCTCCGGTGTACGAGCTGATCTGCGTCGGCGCTTCGTGGGGCGGGCTCGACGCCGTCGGCCGGCTGCTCGCCGACCTGCCGATCCAGGTCGACCAGCCCGTCGTCGTCGCGCAGCACCGTCACTCGACGTCGGCGCCGACCGGCCTCGCGGACCTGCTGCGGCTGCGGGTCAAACGCCCCGTGCAAGACGTCGAGGACAAGATGCCGATCGAGCGCGGCCATGTCTACATCGCGCCGCCGGACTACCATCTGCTCGTCGAGCGAGGCTCCTTCGCGCTCTCCGTCGACGAGCGCGTTCAGTATGCGCGCCCCTCGATCGACGTCCTGTTCGAGTCGGCGTCTTACGCCTACGGGCGCGGCGTGATCGGGATCATCCTCACCGGCGCGAACGAGGACGGCGCCGCCGGGCTCGCCGCCGTGAAACGGCGCGGCGGCGTGGCGCTCGTCCAGGATCCCCACGGCGCCGAGCGGCGCACGATGCCGGACGCCGCGATCGCCGCGACCGCCGCCGACGCCGTGCTGCCGCTCGAGGAGATCGGCCGCTTCCTGTACGGGCTGTGCCTCGAGCGAGAGGTCTCCTGATGGCGAACGTGCTCATGGTCGACGATCGGCCGGAGAACCTGCTCGCGCTGGAGGCGATCCTCGAGCCGCTGGCGCAGACGCTCGTCTACGCACACTCGGGCGAAGACGCCCTGCGGCAACTGTTGCGACACGACATCGCGGTGATCCTGCTCGACGTGCAGATGCCGGACCTCGACGGCTTCGAGACGGCGCAGTTGATCAAGCAGCGCGAGCGGACGCGCCACGTTCCGATCATCTTCGTCACGGCCATCTCGAAGGACGAGGAGCAGGTGTACCGCGGGTACTCCGCGGGCGCCGTCGACTACGTCTTCAAGCCGTTCAACCCGGAGGTGCTGCGGTCCAAGGTGTCGGTCTTCATCGAGCTGCACGAGAAGAACGAGCAGCTGCGAGAGCAGGCCGAGCAGCTCAAGGAGCAGGAGCTCGCCGAGCTGCGGCGCGAGAGCGAGGAGCGCTACCGCTTCCTCGCGGAAGCACAGCCGGACCAGATCTGGACGGCACTGCCGAAGGGAGAGCTCGACTACGTCAACCAGCGCGCGCTCGACTACTTCGCGACCTCGTTCCCGGAGCTCGTCGAGGCCGGCTGGACGCAGGTCGTCCACCCCGAGGACCTCGGCCGGATGCTCGACCGCTGGCAGATCGCGCTCGCGACCGGCGAGTCCTACGAGAACGAGCTGAGGTTCCGCCGAGCGTCCGACGGTGCGTATCGCTGGCACCTCACCCGTGCCATCGCGATGACGGACAAGAACGGTGCCGTCGTCAAGTGGTTCGGCTCGAACATCGACATCCACGACCAGAAGCGCGCCGAAGAGGCGCAGCGCTTCCTCGTCGAGGCCGGAGCCGTCCTGGCCGCGTCGCTGAACTACCACAGCACGCTCGCAGCGGTTGCGAGGCTCGCGGTCCCGCGCATCGCCGACTGGGCTCGCGTCGACGTGGTCGAGGACGGGGCCTTGCGCACCCTCGCGGTCGAGCACGTCGACCCCAAGAAGATCGAGCTCGCGTTCGAGCTGGCGCGGCGGTATCCCGAGAGGCCCGAAGCCGAGCAAGGTCCGCCGCTCGTCCTGCGCACGGGAAAGAGCGAGCTCGCGACGGAGATCGGCGAGGAGCGGCTCGCCGAGCTCGCGCAGGACGACTTCCATCTCGGCCTCGTGCGCGAGCTCGGACTGCAGAGCTACATGTGCGTCCCGCTGGTCGCCCACGGAGAGATGCTCGGCGTCATCTCGCTGGTATCCGCCGAGTCGGGCCGGCGATACGGTCCGGACGACCTCGCGCTCGCGGAGGAGCTCGCGCGCCGTGTCGGGACCGCCGTCGAGAATGCCCAGCTCTATCGCGAGGTCGAGGAGCGCGCACAGGCGGCACGCGTGCTCGAGACCGTCGGCGACGGCGTGTTCGTCGTCGACACGAACGGCGTGGTCAGACTCTGGAACCGCGGTGCCGAGTCGATCTCGGGAATCTCCCGAGACGACATCGTCGGGCACCGCTTCGACGAGCTCCTGCCCGGCTGGGAGCGCGTCTCGACGGGTGCCGAGACGATGCCGTTCGAGCGCGACGGCCGCGAGCGCTGGGTGTCGATCTCGGGCGTCGAGTTCGACGAGGGCGTCGTCTACGCATTCCAGGACATCACCGAGGAGCGCGCGCTCGAGCAGATCCGCCAAGATCTCGTCGCCACGGTGTCGCACGAGCTGCGCACGCCCCTCGCCGCGATCTACGGCTCGGCGATGACGCTGAACCGTGACGACCTCGAGCTCGGCGAGGATCTCACGACGAGGCTGCTGAGCGTGATCGTCGACGAGTCGACGCGGCTCACCGGGATCGTCAACGACCTCCTGCTGGCGAGCCAGCTCGATGCCGGCCGGCTCGACGTCCACATCGAGAGCTGCGACGCACGTGCGCTGACGGAAAGCGTCGCCGAAGCGGCGCGCACACACCTCCCCGACGGCATCCGGGTCGCGCTGGATCCGATGGACGACGGCGTTCCGCCCGTCGCCGCCGACGAGGCACAGCTTCGCCAGGTGCTCGACAACTTGCTAGAGAACGCGATCAAGTACTCGCCGGCGGGCGGCGACGTCCGCCTCGGCGTCGAGGCCGCGGACGGCACGGTGCGATTCTCCGTTGCCGACGCCGGCCTGGGCATCCCCGCCTCGGAGCGCGACCGGATCTTCGAGAAGTTCTACCGCCTCGACCCCGACATGACCGGCGGCATCGGCGGCACGGGGCTCGGCCTCTACATCGCCCGCGAGCTCGTCCGGCGGGTCGGCGGGCGGATCTGGGTCGAGCCGAACGACTCCGAGGGATCGATCTTCTATGTCGAGATCCCGGCAACGGGCGACAACCGGCTGACCCATATGGGTCAAAAAGCGGCAGCACGCCGGTAAAGAGTGTGGCTAACCGTATTCGGACAGCGGATTCGAGGGACGAGACTGTGGGCATGACAGTTCTGATCGTCGACGACCACCCCAGCTTTCGGGCGAGCGCCAGGACGCTCCTGGAGGCGGAGGGGTACAACATCGTCGGCGAGGCCGAGAACGGGGAGACGGCTGTCGAGGCCGCCCGGGAGCTGCATCCCGACCTCGTTCTGCTCGACGTGCAGCTTCCGGGGATCGACGGCTTCGCCGTCGCCGACCAACTCCGGAAGCTCGAGGATCCGCCGATCGTGATCCTCACCTCGAGCCGTGACCGGGCCGACTACGGGCGCTGCATCGGTGAGTGCGGTGCCCACGGCTTCGTCCCGAAGGCAGATCTGTCCGGCGCCGCGATTGCGGCGTTTCTCGTGGCGTGATCTTCGCGAGACGGCCCTGGCTCTTCTTCGGGCCTGCGGCAGTGTTCGCCGGCGCGGCCGCGGTCGCGCTCACGCTGACGAGCGACCACGAAGAGCACCCGGCCCTCACGACGGTGCTCCTGCTGTTCGTGAGCATGTCGTTCGTCATCGCGGGGCTGATCGGGTGGATGCGGCGGCCGTCCAATCGCACCGGGATGCTGATGGTCGCGGTCGGCTACGGGGTCCTCGCCACGAGCCTGTACGAGGCGAACTACGCGGTGCCGTACACGATCGGCACGATCGTCGGCAGCGTCTTCATCGCGGTCTTCCTCCATCTGATGCTCGCCTATCCGAGCGGAAGGCTGCTCAGTGGATCGGGGCGCACGCTCGTCGTCGCGGCGTACGCAGCGGCCGTGGTGGCGCCCCTCGCCGACGCGATGTTCCCGCAGGACCAAACGTGCAAGCCGCACGCGTGTCCCGACGACCTCGTCCTCCTCTCGAGGGATCACGCCGCGCACGTCGCCACGACCGCGCTCTCGACGGTTGCGGCCGTCATCCTGTTCGCCGGCGCGTTCTGGCTCCTGGTCGGGCGCTGGCGGCGCGCGACGCCCGCGATGCGCCGGCAGCTGCGACCGGTGTACCTGGCCGGCGGGCTCAGCGTCGTGCTGCTCGCAATCGGCTTCATCGTCACGCCCTTCTCGGGCGTCGGGAACACGATCGTGAGCGTGGCGCTGATCGTCACGTTCACGGCGGTCCCCTTCCTCTTTCTCGCGGGCCTGCTCGGAACGACGTTGGCTCGCAGCGCAGGCGTCGGCACCATCTTCAGCGCAGTCCCGGAACGCGCCAGCCCGGGCGAGGTCCAGGAGGGACTGCGCGCGGCGCTGCGCGACCCGACTGCAGAGGTCGCCTACTGGTACGAGGAGGGCGGCCATTACGTCGACGTCGACGGCAACCGGTACGAGCTTCCTCCCGACACGCGCCACCGCGTCGTCACGCGCCTCGATTACGCCGACTCGCCCGTTGCCGCGATCGTCCACGACGCCGCGCTGCGCGACGAGCCGGAGCTGCTCGAGGCGATCACGGGCGCTGCGCGGATCGCGCTCGAGCGCGACAAGCTGCTCGTCGAGGTAAAGGCCAGGGCAGAGCGGTACCGCGCGGTGCTCCAGGCGATGCCCGACCTGATGTTCCGGATCTCGCGGGGCGGCGTTTACAGCGGCTATAACGCGCCGAACCCGCGCGACCTGCTCAGCGACGTCGTCGTCGGGCGCAAGGTGCACGACCGCCTGCCGAAGGAGCTCGCCGACCGGGTGCTGGAGGCCGGCCAGGCGGCCGTCGATCGCGGCACGCCGCAGATGATCGAGTACGAGCTCGAGTTCTCCGGCGAGACGCGCAACTACGAAGCCCGGTTCGCTGCGAGCGGTGAGGACGAGTTCCTGATGATCGTCCGCGAGATCACCGACCGAAAGCGCCAGCAGGCTGAGCTCGAGGCGTCGCGTGCGCGCATCGTCGCGGCCGGCGACGACGAACGCCGCAAGCTCGAGCGGAACCTCCACGACGGGGCGCAGCAGCGG
This sequence comes from Actinobacteria bacterium 13_1_20CM_4_69_9, assembly GCA_001920085.1. Lineage (GTDB taxonomy): Bacteria > Actinomycetota > Thermoleophilia > Gaiellales > Gaiellaceae > 3-1-20CM-4-69-9. Next base: position 2,384 of record MNJC01000117.1, on the reverse strand, counting down.
CTCGTCTCGCTGTCGCTCTCTCTGCGGCTCGCACAACGTCGGGTCAGGAGCGATCCCGACGGCGCCGAGGAGCTGCTCGAAGGATCGCGCGAGGAGCTGGCGCAGGCGCTCGAGGAGCTCCGCGAGCTCGCGAGGGGCATCCACCCCGCCGTTTTGACCGACCGAGGCCTCGAAGCTGCCCTGGAGGCGCTTGCGGCGCGGTCGCCGTTGCCGGTAGAGATCAGGGGTGCCTCGTGCGACCTGCCGGCGCAGGTCGAGGCCGCGGCCTACTACGTGGTGTCGGAGGCCCTTGCAAACGTGACGAAGTACGCCCAGGCTTCAGCGGTGGAAGTGACGGTCGAGCGGAGGAACGGGACAGCGGTGGTCGAGGTCGCGGATGACGGGATCGGCGGCGCCGACCCGCTGCGCGGCTCCGGCCTGCGAGGCCTGGCCGACCGGGTCGCCTCCCTGAGTGGCAAGCTGGACGTCGAGAGCCCGCCCGGCTCCGGAACCCGTGTTCGCGCCGAGATCCCACTGGAGTAGGCTCCGATGCCGAAACTTCCCCATGGAACAGTCACGCTTGTCTTCACCGACGTCGAGGGGTCGACGCAGCTGCTGCAGCGGCTCGGTGACCACTACGCCCACATCCTCGACGACCACCGCCGGCTCTTTCGCGACGCCGTCGAGGCGCGCAGCGGCGTCGTCGTCGACCAGCGCGGCGACGAGTTCTTCGTGGTCTTCCCCGATGCGCGCGCGGCGGCCGATGCCGTCGTTGCCGCGCAGCGGGCCTTCGCCGAGCACGACTGGCCCTCGGGCGCCGACCTCCGCGTCCGAATGGGGCTGCACACCGGCGAGCCGAACGTCCGCGACGGGACCTATTTCGGGCTCGACGTGCACCGCGCCGCACGCATCTGCCAGGCGGGGAGCGGCGGCCAGATCCTCCTCTCGGCGCGAACGCGCGAGCAGCTCGAGGCCGGGCACGCCGTTGAAGATCTCGGCGACCACCAGCTACCCGGCATCGACCAGCCGGAACGGCTGTACCAGCTCAATGCGACCGGGCTCCCGACTCGCTTCCCCCCGCTCAGCACCGCACGAAGAGGGTTCCGCGGCGTGCGTGTAGTGCTTGCAGACGACTCCGTCCTGCTGCGCGAAGGCATCGCGCGGCTGCTCGAGGACGCCGGCTTCGAGATCGTCGCGCAGAGCGGAACGGCAGACGACCTGTTGCGGCACGTCGGCATGCACAAGCCGGACGTCGCGTTGATCGACATTCGGATGCCGCCGACGCAGACGGACGAGGGGTTGCGCGCTGCACAGCAGATCCGGGAGCGCTGGCCGGAGACCGGCGTCCTGGTCCTGTCGCAGTACGTCGAGCCCGCATACGCGATGGAGCTGCTCGGAGAGAACGCCGAAGGCGTCGGGTATCTCTTGAAGGACCGGGTCTCCGACGTGGACGAGTTCGCCGCGGCCGTGCGGCGCGTGGCGGAGGGCGGGTCGGCTCTCGATCCCGCCGTCGTCTCGCAGTTGGTCGGCCGCCGGCGGCGCGACGACCCCCTCGAGGGGCTGACGCCCCGCGAGCGCGAGGTGCTCGAGCTGATGGCGGAGGGCCGCTCGAACCAGGCTATCGCCGAGCGGCTCGTGATCACGCTCCGTGCGGTGGAGAAGCACGTGACCAGCATCTTCGGGAAGCTCCGGCTGTCGGCCACGTCGGAGGATCACCGGCGCGTGCTGGCGGTGCTGACATACCTCCGGTCGTAGGGTAAACCGCACCTCCAAGACGCCAGCCACCCCCCTTCCTCGGCACGGGCCGGGAAGCGATGCTGCAGCCATGGCATTCGACACGTTGACGGAGAGCTTCGCCCGCAGCGGAGCCGCCATGGACTCGCCGGTTCATGTGCTGTGGCAACTGTCGAAGCACTAAGCCCGAACCACTCCTCCCTCCTCCTGAAGACCGCCGCTCCCCCGGCGGTCTTCGCCCTTGGGGGTCTGACCCTGCGGGTCAGACCCAGCTGTGGACGCCGCTTCGCGGAAAACGCGCGCGAGCAGAGCTCGCACGCTCTCTGGTGATTGGCGACTGTTCTCTGCCGTGCGGCTCGGCCATGCTGCGCGTGGCCGACTCGCATCAGGTCGCCTCCGCGTAAGCCAGACTTCGCGTCGGCTTACGTGGTCTTCGCGCTCATGCCGATCCTGGACATGAAGGAGATGGGCGTCGGCCTGGCCGCGGCCGCCCTGATCGACGCCACCATCGTCCGGGCGGTGCTGCTGCCGGCGACGATGAAGCTGCTCGGCGACTGAACTGGTACCTGCCGAATTGGCTCGACTGGCTGCCCCGGCTGGAGCACGAGCCGAAGCAGTCGGTGCCGGAGATCGCTCCGGCGCCCGCAGCCGGCGCATAAGCCGCGCCAAGT